>NZ_JBMDKL010000001.1:0-330038 GCF_057809695.1 Flavobacterium sp. FG139 | reverse complement strand
TTGTTTTGTTCTGTTTTTTAAAAATAATCATGACTATTTTTACTAAATCGAGTGAAGTATTCTAGCGGCATCCTTTTCTTAAAAAAAAAGTAAAGATACAGCCAAAAGAATGACCCAAAGGAAACGCTAAAATGTTAAGTATTTTTATGAGGATACGAACAGTCTTTACTAATAGGGCATTCAATGCATTTTGGATTTGTTGGACGGCAAGTTTCCCTTCCTAAAAAAGATATTGCCATACCGATTTCACCCCAAATTTCTTTTGGTAAAATTTTCATTAATTCTTTTTCTACTTTATTACCATCTTTTGATTCTTGAATTAAGCCAATTCTGGGTGCTATTCGGATTACATGTAAATCTGCTATGATACCTTCAGCAGGAACATTCATTTCTCTCATTATAACATTGGCTGATTTTCTTCCAATACCTTTTAATGCAATTAAATCATTTAAGTTGGTTGGAATATTATCATTAGTTTTTAAGGTTTGAGCAATTTCGACCAGCCAACTTGATTTGGTGTTGAAGTTTCTAACTTTATTTACATAAGGAAATAAACTATCAATTGTAGCAGTCGACAATGCTTCTAAATTCGGATACTCAGTAAAAAAGGTTGGTGCAATTTTATTAATATTGGCATCAGAATCTTGAGCTGATAAAATAACGGCTACCATCAATTGATATAGGTTGTCATAATTCAGAGGATGTTTTTTGCCTATATATTTGTGAATTAAAGGCTGTAATTTTTCTGCCCAACCATTTGTGTTTTCAAATAATTCCATAATTATTCATTTAGATATTCTACAATTCGTTTTGTAACTTCGCTATTCCCTAGAATTTTTCGATGACCCAAATTTTTGGTTATCATTAATTCTGAGTTTTTTAAATTTTTATGAATATGATATGCGGCTTTAACATTGACATCAATATCATTTTCATCGTGAATTATTAAAACAGGAACAGTAACTTCTTTAGCCGCATTTGAGGCAGAGTAATAGTCCATTTCAACTCCATATTTTTTTTCAAAATGATCTCTGAGTTTGATACTAATTTCCGGATTTAATTTTAATTTTTTAATAAAATCATCAATAATATCTTGAATAACATCACCACTTCCAATAATTATTGCTTTTTTGACGTTTAAATTTTCTCTAATTGCATTTAGAATAGACATCCCGCCAAGTGAATGACCAATTGCGAATTCAAATGATCCGAATTGTTTTTCTATTTCTAAAATAGCAGCAATAAATTCAACCATAATAGTCGAATTTCCCTTTGATTTTCCATGGGCTGGAGCATCAAAACTTATTGTTGAAAATCCCAAATTTACTAATTCATCTGCAATTTTTACCAATTGGGTTCCTCTACCAGACCAACCGTGAACCAGTAAAACTTTCTTTTCAGATTTTCCATAATGATACACTATAATTTCTTTTTTTATCGCAGGAACGTAAACTCTTTCTTGAATGCTGGTTCTATCCATATGAAATTCGCGTTTCGGAATTTTATGTTTTATAGGTGTTGTAAATAATTTTGCTGCAAAAAGCGTTGTCAATTTTGGAGATATTGCTTCTAAAAATTTAGCTGTAACGAGAATTATCTTAGGAATTTTTAATGTTTCGGCTTGAAAAACTTTATTTTTTGACATTTTAATAAATTTTGATGCAATTTATAACCTATTATATTTTTTTGTAATTTACGACAATATAAATATAACTTAAAATGTTAAATCAAAGACGCGTAATAATTGAAAATGTACTGCCTCAACTAGACAATGGGGCTTTTTTTATAAAAAGAATACTTGGACAAACTATAAACGTTACTGCTGATGTTATTTCAGATGGGCACGATGTCATGGAGGCTGTTGTTCATTTTAAACATGAAAAAGAAAAAAAATGGTCAGAGATTCGAATGAATGCATTTCCAAATGATGCATATGAAGCAACTTTTTCTGTAGAAAAACAAGGCTATTACTCTTATTTTGTAGAAGCTTGGATTGATTATGCTTTAAATTGGCAATACGGAATTGGAAAGAAAATCAACGACAATCAGTTTGTTAAATCAGAATTATTAGAAGGAGTAGAGTATATTAAACCATTATTGGCAAAGGTTTCTGTATCAGATAAAAAATACTTAAACGAAGTTATCGATTTATTTTCGAATGAAGTTCATTATGATAAAGCTACAATTGAGGCAGTTTCAAATAGGCTTAAAACCATTTTTAAAGAAAATCCTGCTAAATTTTTAGCCAATCAAACCCAAGAATTAAAAGTTTATGTTGATAGACAAAAAGCTTTGTTTAGTACTTGGTACGAATTTTTTCCTCGATCAGCCTCTAATGAAGAAGGCAAACATGGTACGTTGAAAGACTGTGAAAAATTGTTGCCACGTGTGGCTAAAATGGGATTTGATACCTTGTATTTTCCTCCGGTACATCCCATTGGAGAAGTGAATCGCAAGGGGAAAAATAATGCCACTGATGCCCAACCCGGAGATGTGGGTTCGCCTTGGGGTATTGGTTCTCAGTATGGTGGTCACAAGTCGATTCATCCCGAATTGGGAACTCTAGACGATTTTAAATCTATGGTGAATACGGCTAAAGATCTAGGAATTGAAATTGCAATGGACTTTGCGCTTCAAGCAGCACCCGACCATCCGTGGGTTAAAGAATTCCCACAATGGTTTAAATGGCGTCCAGATGGAACAGTGCAGTATGCTGAAAATCCACCCAAAAAGTACCAAGATATTTTACCAATTTATTTCGAAAGTGGAGATTGGAAAAATCTGTGGAAGGAGCTTTTAGATTGTGCTTTGTTTTGGGTAGAAGAATGTGGTATTAGAGTATTCCGTGTTGATAATCCACACACTAAACCCTTTTATTTTTGGGGTTGGCTGATTGCTGAAGTAAAGAAAAAATATCCAGATGTTTTGTTCTTAGCCGAAGCTTTTACACGTCCGAAGATTATGCACGAATTGGCCAAACAAGGATTCACACAATCATATACCTATTATACATGGAGAAATTCAAAAACCGAGTTGCAAGACTATGTAACTGAATTAACTCAGACCAATCAAAAAGAATTTTTCCGTCCCAATTTCTGGCCAAACACTCCTGATATTAATCCGTTTTCCTTACAAGGTGCCAATGAAAGTACGCATTTACAAAAATATTTTTTAGCGGCTACATTAAGCTCATCCGTTGGGATTTACGGACCAATATTTGAATTTATGGTTTCAGATGCGATTCCAGGTAAAGAAGAGTATATGGACAGTGAAAAGTATCAAACTCGTCTTTGGGATTGGAATAAAGAGAACAAAATTACGATGTTGATTTCTAAAATCAATCAGATTCGAAAAGAGCAATTTTCTTTGCAACAAACCAACAATATTGAGTTTTGTGATACCGATAATGATCAAGTAATTGCCTATTATAAATTTGATGACAATAAAGAAAATGAGACGCTAATGATTGCGAGCTTAGATGCTTATTATGCGAAACAAGCTTGGGTTAAATTACCGTTAAAATCTTTAGGAATCAATGAAGGTCAAACCATTACAGTAGTCGATTTGATTACGGGTAACAGCTATCACTGGGACAAAGAATGGAATTTTGTAGAATTGCATCCAACACTTCCATTTCATTTATTTAAAATTATTAAGTAGTCGTAAGCTATAGACAATAAGCTATATGCTTGCTGTCTAAAGCCTAAAGCTGAAAGCAACATAACCATGAAAAACGAAAATCAAGACAACTTTTCAGCTCCATTTGTATTTAAAAACGAATGGAAAAATGCCCTAATAGATGATGAATTTATTAAAATATTTTCATCAGATATTTTAGAAAACTATATCATCAATAAGCGTTGGTATGGCGGAAAAGCAAGTACGTTGAAGTATATTGAAGTCGTTGATCATTTCAAAATAACCTCCAAAAAAAATACCTATTACGGAGTTTTATTGGAAGTAAATTTTAAAGAAGCATTCTATCAGCATTACTTTATGCCACTTGCTTTTATGGAAGAAGAAGAACTGGATACGAACACCGTAATTGCGCCAGTAAAATTCGGACATATCAGTGGTTTTTTAGTAGATGCTTTACATCAAGATGATTTTAGAAAATTATTGTTTGATAAAATCATCAATTCTAAAGACAAAAATACCGATAAATTGGTGTTTCATAAAGGTTCTTTGTTGGAAGAAACCGAATATAAATCTTCCAAATTCATGGGAGTAGAACAAAGTAATACGTCTATAGTTTATAATGACGAGTACGTTTTAAAAATTTTCCGTCGTATTTATGTCAGCACCAATCCCGACTATGAAATTAGCCGATTTTTAACCGAAAGAATGCATTTTGAAAATACTCCAGCCTATACTGGGAGTATCAATTTAGCGCTTCCTGAAGGCAATATCACACTCGGATTAATGCAAGAGTTAGTGCCAAATCAAGGTGATGCCTGGAAATTCATGCTCGAACAAATGGACGGTGTTTTTGATAATCTTTCCAGAAAGAAAATTAAAATTGATAAACTGCCCAATGTTGAGTTGTTCCGAAGATTAAAAATAAACGAAATTCCACCCGAAATCATTGATTGGGTCGGATTAAGTTTGTTCTTACGCATTCAAACATTAGCGTTACGCACGGCCGAAATGCACATTGCACTCGGAAGTGATATTCACGAAACAGCTTTCACACCAACCACTTACAACGGCGATTACACCGTTTGGCTTAAAAATAGGTTGTTGTATCAATTTCAAAACCGATTGAATATTATCGAAAATAGTTTGCACAAACTAGACGGAATGGCACTCGATTTAGCGCACCAATTTCTAGAAAATAAAAAACTCATTCGTAAACATTTTGTCGATTTCGATTGGACCAAAATGAAATCAGAACGCATTCGTATTCATGGCGACTATCATTTAGGTCAAGTTTTAGTGAATGGTGACGATTTTTACATCTTAGATTTTGAAGGCGAACCCGAAAGTACCATTCGAGATAGAAAAGTAAAACAACCGCCATTGAAAGATGTAGCCGGAATGTTTCGCTCATTTCATTATGCCATTTATGCCACCATTTTTAACAATGCCGATAAATACCCATATCAGCAAGAGGAATTGTTCAAAGCCGGTGAATTACTGTTTAAATATATGGTGGGTACTTTCCTTGAAACTTACATTGAAAAAGCGCAATCGGGTAATTTAAACATTGGCTACAGCCACGAAATCAGCTTTTTACTGAAGTATTGTATTCTTGAAAAAGCGGTTTACGAGTTGGGTTATGAGTTAAATTCTCGTCCTCGATGGGCCGTAATTCCGTTGCGCGGTATTCAAACCATCATGGGATATTAGAAGCGAATGGCTGGGCATTTTACTAATCCCTATTCCCGCTTTTCGTCATGCGCGGCATTTCCTGCAATCGGGGCTAACAAGTAATCTAATCGAATAAAAATAGCATTAAAAAACAAACATATTTTAAAAAAGAATGTGTTTACAATAAAAACAAAAAAATGAACCACGTACAACCTTATTCTATATTTACTGATTTCGATATTAACCTATTCAAAGCAGGAAAACATTTTCAACTCTACGAAAAACTTGGGGCACATCTAATCGAAGTCGATGGAGTTAAAGGCGTTTACTTTGCCGTTTGGGCGCCGTCTGCGCGTTCGGTTTCTGTAGTAGGTGATTTCAATTTTTGGGTTCAAGGCGAACACCAACTCAATGTGCGTTGGGACGAATCCGGAATCTGGGAAGGTTTCATTCCAGGTGTCGATAAAGGCACTACCTATAAATATAAAATTCAATCCAACAATGGCGGTATCATTACCGAAAAAGCCGATCCGTTTGCTTTATATTGTGAGCATCCACCACATACAGCTTCAGTTGTTTGGGACTTAGAGTATAAATGGAAAGATTCCAAATGGATGGACATCCGTAAAGACAAAAACGGCTTAGACCAACCATTTTCAGTCTATGAAGTACATTTAGGTTCTTGGAAACGCAATGGAGAAGGCAAGTTTTTGACTTATGTTGAATTGGCCGATCAACTGGTTTCCTATGTTAAAGAAACTGGATTTACCCATGTCGAATTCATGCCCATAATGGAATATCCTTACGATCCGTCTTGGGGGTATCAATTGGTAGGTTATTTTGCACCCACATCGCGTTTTGGAAAACCACAAGATTTTATGCTTTTGGTGGATAAATTGCACCAAGCTGGTATTGGAGTAATTCTAGATTGGGTACCCTCACATTTTCCTGACGATGCACACGGATTAGGATTTTTTGACGGTTCTAATTTATATGAACATCCCGACAGAAGGAAAGGCTATCACCCAGATTGGAAAAGTCTAGTGTTTAATTATGGCCGTAATGAAGTGCGTTCATTTTTAATCAGTAATGCTATTTTTTGGTTGAAGCAATACCATGTTGATGGACTTCGAGTAGATGCAGTTGCATCCATGTTGTATCTTGATTATTCAAGAAAAGACGGCGAATGGGAACCAAATATTTTTGGTGGAAGAGAAAATCTTGATACCATTAGTTTCCTTAAAGACTTTAACGAAGCGGTATATGCTAACTTTCCTGACGTGCAAACTATTGCGGAAGAAAGCACTAGTTTTCCAATGGTTTCCAGACCAACATTCCTAGGTGGATTGGGATTTGGAATGAAATGGATGATGGGTTGGATGCACGATACATTGCAATATTTTGCTAAAGAAAGTGTCTATCGAAAATACCATCAAAACGACATTACGTTTTCCATGACCTATGCGTTTACAGAAAATTTTATGTTACCGCTTTCTCATGACGAAGTGGTGTATGGCAAACATTCTATTCAAGGAAGAATGCCAGGCGATGAATGGCAGCGTTTTGCTAATCTTCGTTTGCTTTACGGATATATGTTTACACATCCTGGAGCAAAATTATTGTTTATGGGTGGCGAATTTGGACAAACATCCGAATGGAATTTTGAAAGCAGTCTCGATTGGCATTTGTTACAATACGGATTCCACGATGGTATTAAAAAATGCATCACCGATTTGAATGCTTTATACAAAAGTTATCCTGCTTTGTACGAAAAACAATTTAGTGCTGAAGGCTTCGAGTGGATCAACTATTCGGATAATGAAAACTCGGTTTTGGCATACATTCGTAAAGGAACTAAAGAAAAAGAAAATTTGATTGTAGTGTGTAATATGACGCCTGTTGTTCATGAAAATTACCGAATTGGAATTCCGGTAAAAGGAAAACTAACAGAAATTTTCAATTCAGATAAAACCGAATACAATGGTAGTGGAGTAGGCAATACTAAACCGATTAAAATAGAAAAAGAACCCTGGAATGGTAGGGAATTTTCGGCAGAAATTGTCTTACCACCGCTGAGTGTTTGCGTCTTCAAACTCTAATTTATAGAAAACCTATCATTTTAAATAATTTGATAGGTTTTTTCATATTGTTTTAAAAATCGAAAACGTTATAGTTAAAAAAACCTTTAATTTCTTACAAATTTATAAGTCGCAACTTTGTAAATTTGACACCTTGCCAAAAAACTAAACTATGATTATTAATACCGAACTTGAATATAAAGGCGATTTATTTCCTTCTCAAATTATATCTTACAAACACGAAGTTGATTCGATAGATTTTCACACGGATAATAACGTAATTCTGAGGGTGACTGTTCTTCGTGACAGTATGATTCGTTTTCGATTTACTGCCAAAGGATATTTTAGTAATGATTTTTCATATGCTATAGACAAAACTCAATCACATGGCTATAATGTGTTGGAAGTTGTGGAAGAATCCGATCACTATCGCATTAAAACTTCCAAAGTATATGTTGTAGTTCAAAAACACGATTGTAGGGTTGGAATTTATGAATTGGATGGAACGACCATTCTAGAAGATGAAATCGGTTTTCACTGGGAAGAATGCTATGAATTTGGTGGAAACATTGTAAAAATGAGTAAAACGTCTCACGATGGAGAAAGCTTTTACGGTTTAGGAGATAAAGCCACTCATTTGAATTTAAAAGGAAAACGCGTTGAAAATTGGGCTACCGATCAATATGCATTTCACAAAGATCAAGAGCCATTGTATAAAGTAGTCCCTTTTTATATCGGTCTTCATCACAATAAAGCGTACGGAATTTTCTTCGATAACACGTTCCGTTCGTTCTTTGATTTTAGTCATGAACGCAAAGGCGTAACCAGCTTTTGGGCCGATGGTGGCGAAATGAATTACTACTTTATTTATGGTCCTAAAATGAGTGATGTAGTGACTACCTATACGCATTTAACAGGAAAACCAGAACTACCTCCATTATGGACATTAGGCTACCAACAATGTAAATGGAGTTATTATCCAGAAGCAAAAGTTAAAGAAATAACAGGTAAATTTAGAGAACTTCAAATTCCTTGTGATGCCATTTATTTGGACATCGATTATATGGATGGGTTCCGTTGTTTTACTTGGAACAAAGACTATTTTCCTGATCCAAAACGTATGGTTGCCGAATTGGCTAAAGACGGATTTAAAACCGTTGTTATTATCGATCCAGGAATAAAAATAGACAAGGAATATTCGGTTTATAAAGAGGCTTTAGAGAAAGATTACTTCTGCAAACGTGCTGATGGTCCATATATGAAAGGAAAAGTTTGGCCAGGCGAATGTAATTTTCCAGATTATACCAATCCAGAAGTGCGTGAGTGGTGGGCTGGCTTGTTTAAAGAATTAGTCGCCGAAATAGGAGTAAAAGGGGTTTGGAATGATATGAACGAACCTGCCGTGATGGAAGTGCCTACCAAGACTTTTCCATTAGACGTGCGTCATAATTATGATGGAAATAATTGCAGTCACAGAAAAGCGCATAACGTATACGGAACGCAAATGGCGCGTGCTACCTATGAAGGTGTGAAACGATTTGCTTATCCAAAAAGGCCTTTTGTAATTACACGTTCTGCTTATTCGGGAGCACAACGCTACACCTCGTCATGGACAGGCGATAACGTGGCCACTTGGGAACATTTGTGGATAGCTAATATTCAAACCCAACGCATGTCAATAAGCGGTATGGGATTCACCGGTTCTGATATTGGTGGATTTGCCGAACAACCTTCGGCCGAATTATATGCCCGTTGGATTCAATTGGGCGTTTTTCATCCATTTTGCAGAACCCATTCGTCTGGACATCATGGTGAACAAGAACCGTGGAGTTTTGGTGAAGAAGTTATAGACATCACTAGAAAATTTGTGGAATTGCGTTACCAATTGTTACCGTATTTGTATACCATGTTTTGGCAGTATGTAAATGATGGTGTTCCAATGCTGAAACCGTTAGTCTATTTTGATCAAAATGATGCACAAACGCACTACAGAACCGATGAATTTGTTTTTGGAAATCAAATATTAGTTTGTCCAATTTTAGAACCAAATGCTTTGGGAAGACGCATGTATTTGCCTGAAGGAAATTGGTACAACTTCTGGACCAATGAGTTAGTAAAAGGGAAGAAGGAATTGTGGGTAGCAACCGATTTTGATCAGATTCCGATTTTTGTAAAAGAAGGAGCTATAATCCCTAAATATCCTGTACAACAATACGTTGGACAAATAGAATCGCCTGAATTATCGTTAGATGTTTATTTTAAATTGGGTAAAGAAAAGTCTTATGTTTATGAAGATGCTCAAGATGGATACGACTATAATAAAGGTAGATTTAGTTATAAAACATTTACTTTAAATGGGAAGGAAAATGAAATGTTCATTACCCAACATAAAGAAGGTACTTTTGAAACACAATACAAAACAATCAAAATTAATTTGAAAGGATTGCCATTCAAAATTAAAGGTATTGAGATAGATAATGAAAAAATTATTTTTGATAAAGAATCGTTAATACTTGAAAATGGTTTGGAAGTGGATAAAGATTTTACAGAATTGCACTTTATTGGTGTTTAAATTTTGTAAATTTGATTTCAATTATCAAAATTATGAGTTATAAAAGAGTTACCCTTAGTTTTCTCGCCTTAGCATTGGCTTTTTCATGTGCTAAGAATCCATTTACCGGCAAAAATACCTTAGCGTTAGTTTCCAACAGTGAAATTTTGCCATCTGCTTTTCAGCAATACAGTCAGTTTTTATCTGAAAACAAAGTAATTTCTGGAACTGCTGATGCTAAAAGAGTAGAAGCCGTTGGTATTAAAATAAAAAATGCTGCCGAAAAATGGTTGAATGCCAATGGACAATCGGGTTATTTAGCCGATTATCAATGGGAATATAAGTTAGTCGAAAGTAAAGACGTCAATGCGTGGTGCATGCCAGGTGGTAAAATAGTAGTGTATTCGGGTATTCTGCCAATCACAAAAGATGAAGCTGGTTTAGCCACTGTCTTAGGTCACGAAGTTTCTCATGCATTAGCTAATCATGGTCAACAGCGAATGAGTGCTGGTTTAATTCAGCAATTGGGTGCTGCTGGTGTTGCAGTAGCCGTTGGAAATAAAAGTAAAGAAACACAAGATTTGGCTATGACAGCTTATGGTGTTACAACACAATATGGCGGAATGCTTCCATTTAGCAGAAGTCACGAAAGTGAAGCTGATAAAATTGGCTTGACCTTAATGGCCATTGCGGGTTATAATCCAGAACAAGCTATTATTTTTTGGGAACGAATGGCGGCTAATTCTGGAGGACAAGCGCCACCAGAATTCATGAGTACGCATCCATCCGATGCTACTAGGATAGCTCAACTGAGAGCATTAATTCCTGAAGCCAAAGCTGAAGCGGCTAAATTTGGTGTGGTTTTTAAATAATATTGAGATAACAAAAAATGAGTATATTTGAAGCTGTCAATTAATTTTGACAGCTTTTTTTTTTAAAATAAAAACTTAATATTATGCCAAACTTACCTAAAGGTCATCCTAAATTATTAAATGCTTGGGCTTTTTACGATTGGGCGAATTCGGTTTATAGTCTTGTAATTGCTTCTGCTGTTTTTCCTATTTTTTACGAAATGATTTTTAAAGAAAGCGGTCGGAATTATGTTCTTCTATTTGGAACAAAAATAAAAGATACCGCAATGATAAGCTTTGTAACGGCATTTGCATTTCTAATTGTGGCTGTTTGCTCTCCAATTTTATCCGGAATTTCTGATTATTTAGGAAATAAAAAAGCCTTTATGAGGTTCTTCTGCTATATGGGCGGATTGTCATGTATTGGGTTGTATTGGTTTGATATTGATAATTTATTTTTGAGTTATACAGCCTATTTTTTCGGACTTATAGGATTTTGGTCCAGTTTGGTTTTCTACAATTCGTATTTACCAGATATTGCATTTCCAGAACAACAAGATCGCGTAAGTGCCAGAGGATTCTCAATGGGCTATATTGGAAGCACAATCTTATTGATTATTAATTTGTTAATGGTAATGTACCCACATACTTTTGGGAGTGAAACTTCTAAAGAAGCTATGAAAATTTCTTTCGTTATGGTTGGCGTTTGGTGGATTGGTTTTAGTCATATTACGTATTATTATTTGCCAAAAGGAAATAGAACTAATGTACCGTTAACCAGTGATTTTATCTTTAAAGGATTCCACGAACTAAAATTGGTTTGGAAACAACTACAATCTAATGTGCAATTAAAAAGGTATTTGTACAGTTATTTCGTTTTTATTATGGCCGTTCAAACCGTTATGCTGGTGGCAACTTATTTTGGAGCTACCGAAATAGAATGGGGCAGTGATGACAAAACAATGGGATTGATTATTAGTATTCTTCTCATTCAATTGGTTGCCGTAGTTGGAGCTGTTATTACGTCAAGAGCTTCAGAACGCTTCGGAAACATCAATACCCTTATTTTCCTGAATGGGATTTGGGCTATACTGTGTGCTTTTGCTTATTTTGTTCATACCCCAATTCAATTTTATGCGACAGCTGGCTTTGTAGGCTTGGTTATGGGAGGTATTCAATCGATTGCTCGTTCTACTTATTCCAAATTTTTACCTGAAACTGAAGACACGGCTTCGTTTTTTAGTTTTTACGATGTGACTGAAAAAGTCGGAATAGTAATTGGGATGACCATTTATGGAACTATCGATTTAATCACAGGCTCAATGCGAAATGCTATTGTATTTCTAGGAGTTTTCTTTGTACTAGGTTTATTATTGTTGACCCGAGTACCCAAAAAATAAATCCATAAAAATAATTGCTATGAAACTTAAAAATCTTCTAACCTCATTTATTGTTTTGTTTTCAATATCATTATTTGTTTCTTGTGACAACGAACCTGTTGATCCTGTATTAACAAATAGTTTAACATCTCAAATCAATCCTTCATTAATTGATTATTGGCCATCAAATCTTGATAATGAATGGAACTATAATCAAGGAATGTTGTATCAAAATCCATTTAAAATAGTTTCAACTTCAAATATAAACGGTTACACTTATTATAATTTTACAAATACATTTGGACAATTTGATTTACTTGATAATTCTATTCAAATGCAAATGAGAAAAGATAATGGAAATTATTACATTCGACGTCCAGATTCATTTACAACAGAACCGGGTCAATATACAACCCAAGTCAATGCTATTGAATACTTACTTTTTAATCATCACAAAAATGTAGGTGAAACTTGGTCTAGTTCGTATACAACAAATATTACGAGTACTTTTCTTAATCCGCCATTTTTATCTTATACTACGACAACAATAACAAATGTTTTAGGAACGATGCTTGGTAGAAACATGAGCGTTGTGATTAACAATGTAACTTATAATGATATTTTATACTTTAGATTGGATATAACTAGTACAGGTTCGAGTTCACCAACTACAGAATATTATTGGTTTTCAAAAGATATAGGTTGTGTTAAAGCTATATTTTATGATACATCTATTGAAATTTCATCATATACTTTGAACTAAATTTGGCATATTATTTTTTGAAATCTATTTAAATTATATTTATCTAAAAATAATTATATTTGAAAAAAATTAAACCACAGATGAACAAGCAGATTATTTCCAAAATTATAGTATTTACTTTTTCAATGTTTTTATTGGTTTCTTGTGACAATGAAGTTGTTGATCCTGTTTTAGCAGCACAAGTAGCAGCAAGCAATCCTACCAATGGTGGTGGCGGAGGTGGAGTAATTCCAAATTCTATTGCAGGCACTTACATTCTTACTGCTTTTAACACCTCTGTACCAACTGATTTGAATGGTGATGGTACTAATTCTACCAATCAAATGAATGAAACAACTTGTTTTAATAATAGTTTATTTATTTTAAATTCAAATAATACTTTCACTGCTAATTCTAAAGGTATTGATATCGATATTACCTCAACTCCTAATACACTAACTTGCTTTACGGATCCCGATACTACTGGTACTTGGTCTTTATCGGGTAACATTCTTACAACAACTTATGTTGAAAGTGGCGTTACTTATAATGATCAATTTACGGTTGTTGGCAATACTTTAGTTTTTAATGAACCAAGTGGTCAAATTGTAGGTATGGCATCAGGAAATCCGGTATATTTAACTTCAAGTATCGCTCTAGTATATTCTAAACAATAATATTTTTTAGAATTATTTATAAGTTCAAATCCGTCTTTTTGGCGGATTTTTTTTATGGCATAATACTTGACTTATTAGAGCAGTCATTAATAAAGTGCATTCTTACTTGTTTTTGACAACATTTCGGTGTCATACATCGATTTTAATTTAGTAATAGTATAGCAAATCCTATATTTGTTATAGATTTTTAATCCTTTAAATGTCATTTTGACTTAATTTATACTATGTCAAACCATAAACTAATTGCCTTTGACAATTTGTCACTTCAAGAATTCGATACAGAAGCCGAATTAATTCCACTTTTAACTCCAGAAGATGAAGAAGAAATGGCCAATGAAGAATTGCCTGATTCACTTCCAATATTGCCATTACGAAATACCGTTTTGTTTCCAGGTGTTGTAATTCCGATTACGGCTGGTAGGGATAAATCGATTAAGCTAATCAATGAAGCCAATGCTGGCACTAAAATCATTGGTGTTGTTGCCCAAAAAAATGAAGAAGATGAAGATCCAACCAATGAAGACATCAATCAGATTGGAACGGTAGCTCGAATTCTTCGTGTTCTCAAAATGCCAGATGGAAATGTAACCGTTATTCTTCAAGGAAAAAAACGTTTTGAAATCGATACGGTTATTTCTGAAAGCCCTTATTTAAAAGCTACAGTTAAAGAAGTTCCTGAAAAAAGGCCTAGCAAACACGACACGGAGTTTGGTGCCATTGTTGATTCCATCCGTGAATTATCGATTCAAATTATAAAAGAGAGTCCGAACATTCCAACGGAAGCTACTTTTGCTATAAAAAACATTGAGAGCCAATCGTTTTTAATCAATTTTGTTTCTTCCAACATGAACCTTACAGTTGAAGAAAAACAAAATTTGTTAGCGATGAATGCTTTAAAAGAAAGAGCTTTAGAAACACTTCGCTATATGAATGTTGAGTTCCAAAAATTGGAACTTAAAAATGATATTCAATCAAAAGTTCGTTTCGATTTAGATCAACAACAACGCGAATATTTCTTGCATCAGCAAATGAAAACCATTCAAGAGGAGTTGGGAGGCGTTTCTAACGAACAAGAATTTGAAGACATGCGTCAACGTGCCAAGACTAAAAAATGGGACGATAAAACCAGCAAACATTTTGAAAAAGAGTTTTCAAAATTGCAACGCATGAACCCACAAGCACCTGATTTTGGTATTCAAAGAAATTATTTGGATTTGTTTTTAGACTTACCATGGAGTACTTTTTCTAAAGATAATTTCGATTTAAAAAATGCTCAAAAGGTTTTGGATAGAGATCATTTTGGTTTGGAAGATGTTAAAAAACGGATGATTGAACATTTAGCAGTTTTGAAATTGCGTAACGATATGAAATCGCCAATCATTTGTTTAACAGGACCTCCAGGTGTTGGTAAAACGTCTATAGGAAAATCGGTTGCCGAAGCTTTAGGTAGAGAATACGTTCGAATTTCATTAGGTGGATTACGTGATGAAGCAGAAATTCGTGGACACAGAAAAACCTATATTGGCGCTATGCCTGGAAGAATTATTCAAAGTATTAAAAAAGCTGGGACATCCAATCCTATTTTTATTTTAGATGAAATTGATAAACTATCTACGAGTAATCAAGGCGATCCATCTTCGGCTTTATTGGAGGTTTTAGATCCTGAACAAAACAATGCTTTTTATGATAATTTCCTTGAAATGGGGTATGATCTGTCAAAAGTGATGTTTATTGCTACTTCAAATACGATGTCAACCATTCAACCCGCATTGAAAGATCGAATGGAAGTAATCAAAATGTCGGGCTATACTACCGAAGAAAAAGTTGAAATTGCGCGTCAGCATTTGTTTCCAAAACAATTAAAGGAGCACGGATTGACTTCTAAAGACTTAACTATTGGTAAAAAAGAATTAGAAAAAATAGTAGAAGGATATACCCGTGAATCGGGTGTAAGAAGTCTAGAACAAAAGATTGCTCAAGTCATTCGAAATGCAGCTAAATCGGTTGCAATGGAGGAAGAATACAATAAAAAAGTTACGGTAGACGATATTGTAACAGTTTTGGGTGCGCCAAAATTAGAACGTGATAAAGCCGAAGGAAATGATGTGGCTGGTGTGGTAACTGGTTTGGCTTGGACTGCTGTTGGTGGCGATATTTTATTTATTGAATCCTTGATTTCTAAAGGAAAAGGTGCTTTAACCTTAACAGGAAATTTAGGTACTGTAATGAAAGAATCGGCTACTATTGCTTTAGAATACATCAAAGCAAATGCTGAATTATTCGGTCTAAATCAAGATGTTTTAGGAAAATACAACATTCATTTACACGTGCCAGAAGGTGCTACTCCTAAAGACGGACCAAGTGCCGGAATTGCAATGCTAACGTCATTGGTTTCTTTGTTAACGCAACGCAAAATCAAGAAAGGTTTAGCCATGACAGGCGAAATAACCTTGCGCGGAAAAGTATTGCCAGTTGGCGGTATTAAAGAAAAAATATTAGCAGCCAAACGTGCCAATATTAAGGAAATTATATTGTGTCATGAAAACAAAAGTGACATCGATGAAATTAAAGCCAACTACTTAGAAGGATTAACTTTTCATTATGTCAAAGAAATGAGTGAAGTGATTGCAATTGCTTTAACCAATGACAAAGTAAAAAACGCAAAAGTTATTGATTGATACCTTGATCATACATTTAAAAAGGCATGAGAAATTAACGCTCATGCCTTTTTTATTTTTGCTTTTACCTTAACTTTAAAAATAATATCTTCGCATTTCCGTTATAGGTATTGTAAATTGCTATTTTTTCTATGTTTAAAAAACTATTTATCTCCATTATAATGCTTTTTTGCGCTGTTAGTTACAGTCAAATAGGAGGTAAGTCAGTTTATCAGTTTCTAAATTTGGTAACGTCACCACGACAAGCGGCTTTGGGAGGTAAAGTCATCACTATTTTTGATGAAGATGTCAATCAAGCGCATTTTAATCCAGCAACGATCAATCCAGAAATGGACAATCATTTGGCAATCAATTATGGTAGTTATTTTGGCGCTGTAACGTATGGAACGGCTGCCTATGCTTATACGTATGACCGTCACGTACAAACGTTTCATGCTGGAGTGAATTATGTAAACTACGGAAAATTTGAAGGTTATGATGAAAATGGCAATCAAACGGCTTCCTTTACGGGTAGTGAAATGGCCTTATCACTAGGGTATTCGTATAATGTTCCGTTCACTACTTTTTATTTTGGTGCCAATGCCAAGTTGATTTCGTCTACTTTAGAAAGTTATACCTCCTATGGAGGCGCGGTTGATTTGGGTGCCTTATTTATTGATGATAGAAATGATGTGAATTGGGCTTTAGTCATTCGAAATATTGGTACACAAATAACGACTTATGCAGGAACTCAAGAAAAATTACCCATGGAAATTTTGCTTGGCGTTTCTCAAGAAGTAGAGAATGTTCCGGTTCGCTGGCACTTGACATTAGAGAATATGCAACAATGGAAAGTTGGATTTTCTAATCCGAATAGAGCCGTTGGAAGTATAGATGGCTCAGCAACGCAAGAAAAAGTTGGTTTTGTTAATAACGCTTTACGCCATGTGGTTTTTGGAGCAGAATTATTTCCTAAAAAAGGATTTAATTTGCGATTAGGTTATAATTTTAGACGAGGAGAAGAATTGCGTGTGGTAGATCAAAGAAATTTTTCTGGAATTTCATTAGGTTTCGGACTAAAAATGGGAAAATTAAAATTCAATTATTCGTATTCAAGATATACTTTAGCCGGAAATACAAGCCTTTTTGGATTGACTATCAATTTTCAAGAATAAATATAAATCAGATAAACCAACTACATTTTGAAAAAAATTACCATTGCCATCGACGGATATTCATCAACTGGAAAAAGCACTTTAGCCAAACAATTAGCCCAACATCTTGGTTATGTTTATGTGGATACAGGAGCAATGTACCGTGCGGTAACTTTTTTTGCTATGGAAATGGGGTATATTACTGCCGATTTTTTTGACAAAGAAACCTTAATTAATAGTTTGCCCAATATCAAATTGCATTTCGAATTCAATCCCGATTTAGGTTTTGCCGAAATGTATCTAAATAATGATAATGTGGAAAAACAAATCAGAACTATTGAAGTCTCTAATTTTGTGAGTAAAGTAGCCGAAGTTTCTGAAGTTCGTGCCAAATTGGTAGAACAACAGCAAGAAATGGGACATAATAAAGGAATTGTAATGGATGGCCGTGACATTGGTACGGTTGTTTTTCCAAAAGCTGAACTGAAAATATTCATGACGGCGAGTCCAGAAACTCGAGCCCAACGTCGTTTTGACGAACTACAAACTAAAGGTGACAATGTAACTTACGAAGAAGTTCTGAAAAATGTGCAAGAGCGCGATTATATTGATACTCACAGAAAAGATTCTCCGTTGGTTATTGCAGATGATGCCATAGAAATTGACAATTCCTACCTTACCAGAGAAGAACAATTCGCTGCTGTTTTGGAATTGGTTGAAGAAGTTACTAAAACGTTGTAATATTTTTGCAAATCTCAATTTTAATAGTAGATTTACAACCTATTTACATTAAATGAACTATTAACTATGAGTATTAAAAATAGATTAATTGCCATGAACTTCTTTCAATTCTTTGTATGGGGAGCATGGCTTATAACGATTGCAAATTTTTGGTTTGGTACAAAACATTGGGAAGGAACTCAATTTGGTTTGGTTTTCGGAACAATGGGAATCGCTTCTTTGTTCATGCCTACAATCACAGGAATCATAGCAGATCGTTGGGTAAATGCAGAAAAATTGTATGGTGTACTACATATTCTATACGCCTTAGTTTTATTCTGTTTACCACAAATAACAACACCAGATAATTTTATTTACACAATGCTTTTGGCTATGTGTTTTTACATGCCAACCATAGCTTTATCCAATTCAATATCATATAATGGATTGAAAAACAACCCCAATACAGATGTGGTTAAAGATTTTCCACCAATTAGAGTATGGGGAACAGTAGGTTTTATTGCAGCTATGTGGCTGACTAATTTATCTGGAAATAAAGCTACAGCATACCAATTTTATATAGCAGGAATAGCCGCTGTTTTACTTGGACTGTATTCTTTTACCTTGCCAAAGTGCAAACCACAACATGTTAAAAGTGAAAAATATTCATTTATTGAATCTATGGGGTTGGAGGCTTTTAAATTGTTTGGAAGTTATAAAATGGCATTGTTTTTTATTTTTTCCATGTTTCTAGGAGGTGCATTGCAGTTGACCAATGCTTATGGGGATGTGTTTTTGGATGAGTTTAAAAACATTCCTGAATACAAAAGCTCATTTGTAGTTAAATATTCTACGATAATTATGTCGATTTCTCAAATATCGGAGACCTTATTTATTTTAGCAATCCCATTTTTCTTGAAGCGTTTTGGAATAAAACAAGTGATGTTAATTTCTATGTTGGCTTGGGTATTGCGATTTGGATTATTTGCTTTTGGAAATCCAACAAGTGGTTTATGGATGATTATCATGTCTTGTATTGTATACGGAATGGCATTTGATTTTTTCAATATTTCAGGGTCACTTTTTGTAGAAACGTCAACCAATTCCAAAATTCGTTCTTCGGC
This sequence comes from Flavobacterium sp. FG139, assembly GCF_057809695.1. Lineage (NCBI taxonomy): Bacteria > Pseudomonadati > Bacteroidota > Flavobacteriia > Flavobacteriales > Flavobacteriaceae > Flavobacterium > Flavobacterium sp. FG139. Next base: position 310,795 of record NZ_JBMDKL010000001.1, on the reverse strand, counting down.
TCAAGGATTGTTCATGATGATGACCAATGGATTCGGAGCTGTTTTGGGAAGCTTTACATCGGGCTGGGCAATTGAAAAATTCTTTACCCATGAAGGTACTAGAGATTGGCATAACATCTGGCTGGCTTTTGCATCATATGCCTTAGTAATTGCAATATTATTTGCCATTTTCTTCAAGCACAAACACAATCCTGATGAAGTGACTAATGTGAGTCATTAAAAAATATTCTATTACCCGATAATTTCTTTTTTATCGGGTTTTTTATGCCATACCATTCCCATTTAGCCCTGATTGAAGCAATCCGCCGTGCGGTGCGAAAAGCAGGAATAAGGAAACCAAAAAATGCCCAAGCCATTCGCTTCTATAAAACAATCTTTTCTCTTGTTTCTTCACGCTATTTTATTTCTATAATTATTTTGTAATTAAGAAATTATGCTTACTTTTGCACACCTTTTGGCGAAGAAGAGTTTCCTTTAGGTATCAACTATTTATGTAAAACACTGCTGCTGTTTTCTATTCGATAAAAAACTCAAGAAACCCAGCATACAAATTTTTCATCAGCATGTCTGAATTAAACAAAGAACAACAAGCGTTTTTAAACGAATTTAACTGGCACAATTACGCAGAAGGAATTGATGCAGTAGATCAAAAAAACTTACAAGAGTTTGAAGATTTAGTAACTAAAACTTTTATCTCTACGGATCAAGAAGAAGTAGTAGAAGGTGTGGTAGTTAGAATCACTGACAGAGACGCAATTGTTGACATTAATGCAAAATCGGAAGGTGTTATTTCATTAAACGAATTCCGTTACAACCCAAACTTAAAAGTGGGTGACAAAGTAGAAGTATTAATCGACGTTCGTGAGGACAAAACAGGTCAATTAGTATTGTCTCACAGAAAAGCAAGAACTATCAAATCATGGGATAGAGTTATTTCTGCAAACGAAACTGGTGAAATTGTTACAGGTTTTGTTAAATGTAGAACTAAAGGTGGTATGATTGTAGATGTTTTCGGAATTGAAGCATTCTTACCAGGTTCACAAATTGATGTGAAACCAATCCGTGATTACGATGTATACGTGAACAAAAACATGGAATTCAAAGTGGTGAAAATCAACCACGAATTCAAAAATGTTGTAGTATCTCACAAAGCGCTTATCGAAGCCGATATCGAAGTTCAGAAAAAAGAAATTATTGGTCAATTAGAAAAAGGACAAGTATTAGAAGGTGTGGTTAAAAACATTACTTCTTATGGTGTGTTTATTGACTTAGGTGGTGTAGATGGATTAATCCACATTACTGACCTTTCTTGGTCTAGAATCAATCACCCAAGTGAAGTTCTTGAATTAGATCAAAAATTGAACGTAGTTATCCTTGATTTTGATGACGAAAAAACAAGAATTCAATTAGGATTGAAACAATTAAACGCGCACCCATGGGATGCTCTTGGAGCTGAACTTAAAGTAGGTGACAAAGTGAAAGGTAAAGTAGTAGTTATCGCTGATTACGGTGCTTTCATTGAAGTTGCTGAAGGTGTTGAAGGTTTAATCCACGTTTCTGAAATGTCTTGGTCTACACACTTACGTTCGGCTCAAGATTTCGTAAAAGTGGGTGATACTGTTGAAGCAGTTATCTTAACTCTTGATAGAGATGAAAGAAAAATGTCTTTAGGTATCAAACAAATGACGCAAGATCCATGGACAGATATTACAGCTAAATACCCAGTAGGTTCTAAACATACCGGTATCGTTAGAAACTTTACTAACTTCGGAATTTTCGTTGAATTAGAAGAAGGAATCGACGGATTAGTGTATATCTCTGACTTATCTTGGACTAAGAAAATCAAACATCCATCAGAATTTGTTAACGTAGGTGATAAATTAGATGTAGTAGTATTAGAATTAGATGTTGACGGACGTAAATTATCTTTAGGTCACAAACAAACTACTGCTAATCCTTGGGACAAACACGAAGATGCATTTGCTGTTGGTACTATCCACACAGGTACTATTGCTGAAATCGTTGACAAAGGTGCTACTGTAGATTTCGGAGATGATGTTGTTGCATTTATTCCAACTCGTCACTTAGAAAAAGAAGACGGTAAAAAATTGAAAAAAGGCGAAGAAGCACAATTCAAAGTTATCGAATTCAATAAAGAATTCAAAAGAGTAGTAGCTTCGCATACTGCTATCTTTAGAGAAGAAGAAGAAAAAGTAGCTAAAGCTGCTTCTGAAAATGTTGCTGCTTCTAACAGTAACAATCAAGCTTCAACTTTAGGAGATAACAATGATATTCTTGCTGAATTAAAAGCTAAAATGGAAAAAGGAGGTAACTAATCTCTCATTTTCAATAATAATTAAAAAGCCTTACAGTAATGTAGGGCTTTTTTTATGTGAAGCTGTTTCCTGCTGTGCGCTTTATCTTTTTATTTTTTGTCATTGATTTGTACCTCTCAATAACAAAAAATAAAAAGGATATCGCTGCCATCAGGGCTAGGGCTATATCTGTGAGTAGGGATTATGATGTTATAGCGAACTCAATAATTTACGTTCCTCTGGAGTATAATCGTTTATAATGGTATACGTTGGAATGTTTGCTATAGACATCTCATCTAAAATATCTATTAAATTTTTGAAATTTGATTTCTTACTCGGTTTGATAATTACAATTGCACCAGAATTGCGTCTTTCCGAACTAAAACCTTTGTTTTGAATTTGCTTGCTTTTTAAGAGCAGTTCTTTCCGAATACCGTTTTTACCATATTCAAATACTTTGGGAGATTCGGGTGTATATTCAAGATTTCCTATATAACGTACGATTTTATTATCACCATCCAATAATAAGGTAATAACCCTATCACTTACAACGCCACAATGAATAACACAAGTAGGACAACCAGTATAGTGTTCAGGTAAACCTAACTCCATCGCATTTGGTTTTGATAATTCTATGGTTACCATAAAAAATACCATAAGTAGAAATGAAATGCTTATCATAGCCGACACATCAATCTTTGGATTTAATTTTTTACATCTTGGCTTTTTCGATATATTTTTTTCATTCATAACACTGATCTTTACTATTTTAAACGCAAATAAAATCAGGAAATTATGTACCCTATGTATTTTAATCCTACTAAAAATTATGTTAATTTTTATTCATTAAAAACCAAAACAAATTCTTCTGCGTAAATGCTTGTATAACTCTTAAAAAATAACATATTATGAAAAGTAAAAATTTGTTCTCAGCAGTAGTAGTATCTTTAAGTCTTTTTGCAACTGGTTTGACATTTGCTCAAAAAGAAAAAACAGTAACTGTAGGTGGAGCACCAATGTATCCTTCAAAAAACATTGTTGAAAATGCCGTAAACTCAAAAGATCACACTACTCTTGTAGCTGCTGTTAAAGCCGCAGGTTTGGTAGAAACATTACAATCTAAAGGACCTTTCACCGTTTTTGCCCCAACAAATGCAGCGTTTGATAAATTACCAAAAGGTACCGTTGAAAGTTTATTGAAGCCAGAAAACTTAAAAACATTACAAACCATCTTGACCTATCACGTGGTTGCAGGAAAATTAAGTGCTGCTGATATCATGGATTTAATCAAGAAAGGAAATGGCAAAGCAACATTAAAAACAGTTTCAGGCGGAACACTTACTGCTTGGATGAAAGGAAAAGATATTTATCTTACAGATGAAAATGGTACGAGTTCAAAAATTACTATTTCGGATGTAAATCAATCAAATGGTGTGATTCACGTAGTTGATACGGTGGTGCTACCAAAATCATAATTCTTTAAATTTTGTTAGGTTTGGTTAAAGAAAAAGCCATCTACTGTATGTGGATGGCTTTTTTGATTGTATAAATTTATTGGATTATCTTAATTGTGCTCCTAATTCACTTTCAAAATTAGATTGTAATTTACTCATAATCTTATCAATTTGTGCATCAGTCAAGGTTTTAGTAGTATCTTGAAGCACAAAGCTTACCGCATACGATTTTTTTCCTTCGGGCAAATTCTTACCTTCATAAACATCAAATAAGTTGATGTCTTTTAAAAGTGATTTCTCCGTTTGACGCGCAATTTTATAAATCGATTCAAAGGCAACACTAGTATCTACTAGTAATGCAAAGTCACGACGCACTTCAGGATATTTTGGAATGGCTGCAAATTTGATTTTATTCGATAACAATTTGATGACTAATTCCCAATTGAACTCGGCATAAAATACTTCTTGTTTGATGTCAAAATGTTTCAATACCGATTTTTTAACGGTACCCATTTCAACCAAAACATCATTCCCTAAAGTAAAAGCAATTCCTTCGGCAAAAATATCGTTGGTAATAGGAGCGTTTTGTGTTTTATCAAATCCTAAACGAGAAAGAATAGATGAAACGTATCCTTTAAATAAAAAGAAATCGGTTGGTTTTTGCGAATTTGTCCAACTTTCGGAAGTTCTGTTTCCTGAAACAAAAAGGGTTAAATGTTTCTTTTCATTATATCCAGAAAGTAGTTTTCGATAGCTTTTCCCGAATTCAAATAATTTTAAATCACTATTTTTTCGGTTGATATTATACGAAATGGCTTCCAAACCAGAGAACAACATCGATTGACGCATCACCGATAATTCACTACTCAACGGATTCAACATCGTAACATTGTATTCTTCTTTTAACAACTCTGATAATTGAATATAATCGGGAGTTGTTAGTGAATTGGCCATCATTTCGTGAAAACCTAAAGAATTCAACTGTGAAGCAATAATATTTTGAACTTTATAGTCTTCCGTTCTTGACGATTTAGCAACCGTAGCGTTCAATTTTTTGGTAAAATTGATGTTGTTGTAACCATACACTCTAAGAATTTCCTCAATAACATCAACTTCACGCTGTACATCTACACGATAGGCAGGAATCGTCAATCCTAATCCGGCATCAGAGGTACTATTCACTTTAATATCCAGAGAAGCTAAAATTTTCTTTATGGTTTCTTTCGGAATGTCTTGACCTATTAATTTAAAAGCCTTTTCATAATTTAAGAACACGCTAAAATCAGAAAGCTTTTTAGGATAAACATCTATAACATCCGATGTGATTTCACCACCAGCTACTTCTTGAATCAGCAAAGCAGCACGTTTTAAAGCATATTCGGTAATTTCGGGATCAATGCCTCTTTCAAAACGAAATGAAGCATCGGTACTCAACCCATGACGTTTTGCGGTTTTACGAATCGTAACCGGATTGAAGTAGGCACTTTCTAAAAATATAGTCGACGTATTTTCGCTAACTCCAGAGTTTTTTCCACCAAAAACACCTGCCATACACAACGGACCTTTATCGTCACAAATCATCAAATCTTCTTCATGAAGCGTTCTTTCAACATCATCAAGGGTTACAAATTTTGTTCCAGCAGCTACCGTTTTCACAGTTACTTTTCCATGAATCATGGCAGCATCGAAAGCATGTAACGGTTGCCCTAATTCGTGCAACACATAATTGGTAACATCAATAATATTATTTTTGGGTGTTAAACCAATGGCTTTCAAGCGATTTTGCAACCAAGAAGGCGATGGCTTAATGGTGACTCCAGAAATAGTAACACCACAATACCTTGGTGCTAATTTAGAATCGACTACATTAACGTCGATTTTTAAGGTGCGTTTATCTACTTTAAATTTAGATACCGATGGCGTAATCAGTTCTAACGAAGCATTTTTCTGAAGTAAAGCCGCACGCAAATCACGAGCAACTCCCATATGTGACATGGCATCGGCACGATTTGGCGTCAAACCAATTTCAAACACTTCATCATTTTCTATATTGAAAACTTTGGCAGCTGGTGTTCCTGGTTTCAAACTTTCGTCCAAAATCATGATTCCGTCATGGCTCGTTCCTAAACCTAATTCGTCTTCGGCACAAATCATTCCGTGACTTTCTTGACCGCGAATCTTTCCTTTTTTAATTTCAAATTCAACACCGTCTTTATCAAAAAGTCTCGTTCCAATAGTCGCAACAGGTACCTTTTGGCCTGCAGCCACATTAGTAGCGCCACACACAATTTGAACTGGAGAACCATCTCCTAAATCAACAGTAGTAATGTTTAGACGATCGGCATCTGGGTGTTTCTCGCAAGTCAAAACATGTCCCACAACAACACCTTCTAATCCACCTTTAACCGATTGGTATTTTTCAACTATTTCTACTTCAAGTCCTAAGTCGGTTAGAATATTAGAAATATCTTCCGAAGGAGCGTCAATTTTTAAAAATTGTTTTAACCAGTTGTATGAAATCTTCATCGTGTACGTGTAATTTTTGAGTTGGCAAAGATAAGTATTGTAGCATTTACATCAAATTATATTTTGTTCAAATCTATTTTTCTTTTCAATTATTAATTTGATTAAAAATTAGCGTTATTTTTTGGATATGTATAATAATTATGTCTTACTATTTCATACTTATCAATATTGTGCTATTAATTGACCATTTTGTGCTATTTTAAGAAATGAGTTACTACTACATTTGAATGAATCAAAAAATTAAACTTATGAGTAATTTAGTGCAAAGACCACAATTAAAAGAAAAGTATGATAATTATATCAACGGAACATGGACGGCACCTTCAACTGGACTGTATTTTGAAGTAGTATCTCCAGTCGATGGAAAATTATTGGCCAAAGCCGCACATTCTACCAAACTTGATGTCGAATTGGCCGTAAATTCGGCTTCAGAAGCATTCAAAACTTGGAGTCAAACATCGGCAACGGAAAGAAGTAATATCTTAAATAAGATTGCCGACAGAATTGAAGCTAATTTAGAACACATTGCCATTGTTGAAACCTTAGATAATGGAAAGGCAGTAAGAGAAACTATTCATGCCGATATTCCTTTAGCGGTAGATCATTTTAGATATTTTGCCAGTGTTATTCGTGCCGAAGAAGGCTCAATAAACGAATTAGATAAAGACACCGTTTCTATTATTATCAATGAGCCACTTGGCGTTATTGCGCAAATTATTCCTTGGAATTTTCCAATCTTAATGGCTGTTTGGAAATTAGCTCCAGCTTTAGCAGCAGGAAATTGCGTGGTTCTGAAGCCCGCTGAAAGTACACCAATTTCCATCATGGTTTTGATGGAATTAATTGGCGATTTGCTTCCTCCAGGAGTTGTAAATGTAGTCAATGGTTTTGGTGCCGAATTGGGTAGAACATTGGTTACTAATCCTAAAGTAGCTAAAGCAGCATTTACAGGTTCGACTGCTACTGGTAGAATGGTAATGCAATATGCCACTGAAAACATTATTCCGGTTACTTTAGAATTGGGTGGGAAATCCCCAAATATTTTCTTTCCGTCGGTCATGGATGAAGACGATGCCTTTTTGGATAAAGCGATTGAAGGTGCGGTGCTATTTGCCTTTAATCAAGGCGAAGTGTGTACGTGTCCATCGCGACTTTTAGTTCATGAAGACATTTATGATCAATTTATCGAACGAGTTTTAGAACGTGTTAAAGCCATTAAAGTAGGAAATCCACTTGATCCTACTGTAATGATGGGAGCTCAAGCTTCGCAAATTCAAAAAGACAAAATTCTTTCCTATATCAATTTAGGTAAAGAAGAAGGAGCTGAGTTATTATGTGGTGGTGGCGTGAATCATTTAGGAGACGATTTAGAAGGCGGTTATTACATTCAACCAACACTTTTTAAAGGACACAACAAAATGAGAATCTTTCAAGAAGAAATTTTTGGACCCGTATTGGCGGTAACCACTTTTAAAACCACTGAAGAAGCTTTGGAAATCGCCAATGATACGATGTATGGTTTGGGAGCTGGAGTTTGGACACGTGATGCGCACGAATTATACCAAGTTCCAAGAGCCATTCATGCCGGTAGAGTTTGGGTAAATCAATACCACGCTTATCCAGCAGGCGCACCGTTTGGTGGATACAAGCAATCGGGAATTGGTAGAGAAAATCACAAAATGATGTTAGACCATTACCGTCAAACTAAAAACATGTTGATTTCATATAACAAAAATAAATTAGGGTTCTTTTAGTAGATAATCCATTAATTTTAGCCACGAATTCACGAATATTTTAAGAATTCGTGGCTTTTTAATTGCAATACAATGAATACAATTAAACGATTGGAGGCCACTTCAAAAGCAATAGATTTGATAGCAATGCTTTCTGAAAAATTTGGAGATTTAATGTTTTATCAAGCCGGTGGTTGTTGTGAAGGTACGCAACCGCAATGTTTTGAAAAAGGTGGATTTTATCTTCGAAATGAAGATGTGTGTATCGGACAAATCAGTGGCTTTGACTTTTGGGTCGATAAAGATTTGTTTGAATATTGGAAACATGCCCACTTTACACTCGATGTGACTGACGCGATAGGAGCAGGAGGCTTTTCATTGGAAACACCTTATGGAAAAACTTTTGTGGTAAAGTATAGATTATTTACCGAGAGTGAAGTTCTAAATTTAGAAGCAGTGCGGTTGAATACGTTTTAATTAGTGCGTGTTAAAATTCATCAATTGATATTGTTTCGGAGTCACACCTTCGTATTTTTTAAACAATCGAATAAAGTAATTGCAATCTTCAAAACCACTAGCATACGAAACTTCATTGACTTGAATGTTGGGATTGCTCAATAGTTTTTTGGCGTATTTAATTTTTTCGTTAAGAATAAACTCAATCGGGCTCATGCCTAATTCTCTTTTAAAATAACGGTAAAACGAAGTGGTGCTCATGCACGCTTTATCACTTAAATCTTTCAAATTGATAGATTCTCGAATATTCTTTTTTATAAAATCTATAGCTGGAGTAATGGGACTGTTAATGTCTATGTACTTTTCGTTTTCAAAACGCTTGGTCGTTTGCGTTTGAATAATTCGAATAATCAATTCTTGTAAGGTCAAATCGGCAATGGCATCTTTGGTTATCGAATTTCCCATACATTCTTTAATCAATTTGTTGATGGTTCCAGCCAATTCTACATTATTGTAAAAAAAGTAATTCTCATGATCCAATTTCCATAAATTACTTTTGCCTTCTTTAGGGTATTTTTCGTTCAAAAAATCTAATGTATCGGTAATGATTTTATTATCGATGGCAAGCGCTATGCATTGGGTAGGATTTTCTTTGGTCGCTTCAGGAAAATCAATTTTCATTTCAACGTTAGACGGCACAATTACGGTTTCTCCAGGTAAATATTCAAACTGTGGTTCGTCGAATAAATGCATAACTTTTTTGCCACGCAGCATACTCGTTACCACTAAATCGTTGAACTTTAACGGAACTAAATCTGATTTTTGATACGTTTCAAAAATGTTTAATTCACAGTGATCTAATGAAAATATAGTACGATTTTCGACTAATGTTTTTAACGATTTTTCGTGAGTAAGTGCGGGTTTATTTAATAATGTTTTAATTGACATTTAAGCTATTTTGGAATTACTAATGTAGAAAAAATATCCATAAATAGTACATCAACAACTATTAAATCTGCTTAGTTGGTATATACGTTTTAAAAACTCAAGCTACCTGCCAATGATTTTAAGCTAATTTCGTATAACTTAGTTTGAAACTGTGCATTACTATAACGTACTAAAGCATTAATATAGTTCAGTTGAGCTGTTCTGTATTCAATAGGAGTAATGGTTCCAATTTTAAATTTAGCCAATGTAATATCCAGATTTTCCTTGGCAATAGCAACATTTTTTTCCTCCACAGAAGATAATTCTAAGTTGGTTTGATAGCTTTGAAATGCCGTGCTTAATTGTGAATCTAAAGCCGTTTTTTGTTGTTGTAATTGAATATCGGCAGTTGAAACTTGAATTTTGGCTATTTTTTCATTTCGACTTTGATAAAATCCATTAAAAATTGGAACCGCGGCAGAAAAGCCATAAACCAAACCTCTACCTTGTGATTGTGTTACAAATCCTAATGAAGCTTCGGTATGGCTAAAATTATAACCAGAGTTAATTTTGACAGTTGGATAACGACCAGCCTTCACTTGTTTCAATTGCAATTCGGCACTGTTTTTTGCTAAAATTTGCGATTGCAATTGCGGATTTTGTTTTTCGGATAAATTTTTTAAATCACTCAATAATAATGATTTGTCAACAACAGTTTCGTTTGTAACTTTAAATGGAGTAGCGGTATCTCGCGCTAATATTTCATTCAGTTCTATTTTGGTATTTTGATAGGTTTCAATTTGTTTTAATTGTGAACTCGTATCTGTATTCAAATCGACTTGCGCATTTAACACTTCCAATTTGGATGCTTTTCCAATGCTATAACGATTTTGTGCCGTGGCTAAACGTTGTTTTGAAATTACAATGGCAGTATCCAAAGCAGCCAATTGTTGTTGCTGTTGTACCAAATCGTAATAGGTGGTGTAAACCTCACTAATTTTGGTAAAAATGGTCATCTTTAATTCCGCTTCGCCTTGTTTTTGCAATACCTTTAATTGTTCTCGTTTCGCAAACATTTTCATACCATCAAAAACGGTCCAGTCTAGACCTACACCATAATTCAAACTCAAATTTTTAGCGCCATTTAATGATTTTTGAGAACCATCGGCTTGGGTTTGAGTAATGTTTTGAATGCTATTGGAATTAGTTATTGTCGCACTAATATTGGGTAACATTCCTGCATTACCAGCACTCGAATTAGCTTCTGCGATTTTTAAATCATTCGAGGCTAATTTAATATCGTAATTATTTTCTAAAGCAATCTTAACAGCATCTTCTAATTTTAGAATATCCTGTGCTTTTGATTGAAAACCAATTAGTAGTAGTACTATGTATAATTTTGATTTCATCGTATTATTTTTCAAATTCTTCTAAATGATCAAATTCTGGGTGGTGTTTTCTCGCTTTTGACCACATTAAATAGATGGCTGGAATCACAAATAATGTTAGTATCAAAGAGAAAATCGTTCCGCCTACAATAACAACTCCCATTCCGATTCTACTCGTCGCTGCGGCACCGAGTGATAAAGCAATTGGCAATGCGCCTAATGAAATTGCCAAACTCGTCATTAAAATAGGACGCAAACGAGATTCGGCTGCTTCCACAATAGCATCGTATTTTGATTTCCCTTGTTCGCGCAATTGATTGGCGAATTCAACAATTAATATTCCGTTTTTGGTCACCAGTCCAATCAACATTACGGTTCCAATTTGACTGAAAATATTCCATGTTTGACCAAACAACCACAATGAAAATAGTGCTCCAGCTACCGCCATTGGCACCGTTAAAATGATGATTAACGGATCAATAAAACTTTCAAATTGAGCGGCTAAGATTAAAAAGATAAGCAGCAACGCTAATCCAAATGCAAAAGAAGTATTGGAACCACTTTCAACAAAGTCACGAGATTCACCTCCCAAATCGGTTGTAAAACTATCGTCTAAAACTTTGGCTTTTACGCGATCCATAGCTTCAATTCCGTCACCAATACTTTTACCTGGAGCCAAACTTGCCATAACCGTAGCCGACATATTTCTATTGTTGTGATACAATTGTGGCGGATTACTTTTTTCTTCAATTTTGACTACGTTGTCCATTTGAATTAAATTTCCTTTGTTATTTCTAACAAACATCGAGGTTAAATCCAAAGGTTTTGCACGATCTTTTTGATCAAATTGCCCAATGACTTGATATTGTCTTCCATTTTTAAGAAAATATCCAAATCGTTGACCACTTAATGACAGTTGCAATGTTTGCGCAATATCTAAAACAGAAACACCTAAACTTTCGGCTTTTTCTCGATCAATACTCACATTAATTTCGGGTTTGTTGAATTTTAAATTCACATCGGTCACCGAAAAAGTAGGGTCTTTACTCACTTCATCCATGAAAACTGGAATTTTTTCTTGCAATTTTTCAAATGAAGTAGCTTGAATAATATACTGAATCGGCAAACCGCCTCTTTTATTAACCGCAATAGTAGGTTGTTCTGTTACCGATGTTTTAGCATCAGAATACTTTTTAGTCCATTTGGTAACTTTTTCAGCCAATTCCTTTTGAGTACGTTTTCGTTTATCAGGATCGACTAAAGCGATTCTAATACGACCACTATTGGTTGCAGAAGCATTGAATCCGGGCGCTGTGATAACCAAACTAACTTTTTTCTCTGGAATAGAATCGTCTATTAATTGCGATAACTCTTGCATAAATCGATCGGTATATTCATATGAAGAACCTTCTGCTGTGGTAACGGTCATTACTAAAGCACTTCGATCGTCATACGGAGCAGTTTCCTTTTGAAGAATATTAAAAAACAAATAAATCAATCCGAAACAAGCAATTAATATAGGGAAACTAATCCATTTTCTTTTCAAAAAACTTTTCAAATTTGACGCATAACCACTATTCATTTTTTGAAATAAAGGTTCGGTAGCATTGTAGAATTTCGATTTCTTTTGTTCGCCACCTTTCATCAAATAGGCGTTCAACATTGGAGTTAGCGTTAGCGAAACAAAAGCCGATATCAATACCGCAGCACCAATCACCACTCCAAATTCACGGAATAAACGACCAACAAAACCTTCTAAGAAAATAACCGGTAAAAACACAGCCGCCAATGTAATCGAAATGGATATTACGGCGAAGAAAATTTCGTTAGAACCTTTGATAGCGGCTTCTATAGGCGACATACCTTCTTCGACCTTTTTAAAGATGTTTTCGGTTACTACAATTCCGTCATCAACTACCAAACCAGTAGCAAGAACAATCGCTAACAAAGTCAACACATTGATAGAAAAACCAAACATCCACATAATAAAAAATGTAGCTATCAATGAAACCGGAATATCAATTAAAGGTCGGAATGCAATGGCCCAATCTCTAAAAAACAAATAGATGATAAGGATTACTAAAATAATTGAAATTCCTAAGGTTTCTGCTACTTCTTCTACCGATTTTTTTACAAAAACAGTATTGTCAATGGCAATATTGAGTTTGATATCTTTTGGTAAATCTTTTTTAAGTTTATCAAATTTCTTGTAAAATTCTTTTGAAATATCCAAATAGTTGGCTCCTGGAAGCGGTACAATAGCCACACCAACAAGCGGTGTTCCCGATTGCGACATTTTGGTTTCAATAACTTCCGGACCTAATTCTGCCGAACCCACATCACTAAATTTTACAATTTTGGCATTGTCGGTTTTAATAATGATATTATTGAATTCTTCTGGTTTTGAAAGATTTCCAACCGTTTTCACGGTCAATTCGGTGCTGTTTCCAGTTAGTTTACCGGAAGGAAGTTCTACATTTTGCTGATTTAAAGCATCTCTAACATCGGAAACCGTCACGCCATAGGAACTCAGTTTTACAGGATCAATCCACAAACGCATGGCGTATTTTTTTTGACCCCAAATTTGAATACCACTTACTCCAGGAATGGTTTCCAATCTAGGTCCAATCGTATTTTCGGCAAAATCACTCAGTTGTAATTGGTCTCTAATATCACTTTGAATCGTCATCGAAATGATAGCATCCGCATTAGCATCTGCTTTAGAGACTACAGGTGGTGCATCAATATCTTTAGGCAAACTTTTGGCTGCAATAGCCACTTTATCACGAACATCATTAGCAGCAGTTTCTAAATCTTTATCTAAATTAAATTCTACTGTAATCGTACTTGTACCTTGAACACTCGAAGAGGTGATGTTTTTAATACCATCGATAGAGTTAATCGATTTCTCAATGGGTTCGGTAATTTGCGATTCAATAATGTCTGAATTGGCACCTGCATAATCCGTTCTAATGGAAATTTGTGCCGGATCAATGGAAGGAAATTCTCGTATGCCTAAAAAACTATAACCAATAATTCCGAACAAAATAATAGTTAAGTTCAATACTATGGTCAATACAGGTCTCTTTATACTTAAGGTCGATAAACTCATTTTTGTAGTATTAAAATTAGTACTTACGAATGTAAACTGTTTGGTTTATTTCGTAATTTTTACCTTAATAGGTGCTTCATTTTTGAGGGACATAACTCCTGTGGTGATTAATGTATCGCCAACATTCAATCCCGACAATACTAAAATGGAAGCATCCGTTCTAGTAGTTGTTTCGACTTTTACTTCTTTGGCTTGACCGTTATTGGCTACATAAACTTTTTTACCACTTTGCACAGGTACTATGGCCTGCGAAGGCACTATAATCGCATCTTTTATCACATCCAATGGCAAATCGATATTGGCAAAAGTACCAGGTAGTAATTTTCCATTGGAGTTATCGGCTAGGGCACGTACTTGAAGCGTTCTGGTATTGATGTCAATTCCGGGTTCGATAGCATAAACCTTAGCAGTATTTTTTTCTGTTGAATTGGTAGCGTTAAAATTTAAAGTCGAATTTAGCTTGATTTGAGTAGCGTATTTTTCAGGAATAGAAAAGGTGATTTTGAGTTTACCCACATTTACCAAATTAGCGATTAAAACGGTTGGGGTTACATAAGTTCCAGGTGAGATATTTCGCAATCCAATTTTACCCGAAAATGGGGCTTTCACAGCGGTTTTTCCAATTTGAGCACTGATCAATTGGGTTTGGGCTTTTGCTGAACGGTAATCGGCACTAGCAATATCGTATTCTTCTTGACTGATGGCTTCTTTTTGTAGCAATAATTTAGCACGTCTTTCATTTTCTGAAGCTAAATTTTCTTTGGTTTTGGCTTGAGCCAATTGTGCTCTGAGTTCGACATCATTTATTTTAAGTAAAACATGTCCTTGAGTAACAAAACTGCCTTCTTGAAAATTTATTTTTTCTACAATTCCTGAAATTTCACTGCGAATTTCAACTTGTTCGTTGGCTTCAATAGAACCCGAAAGCGAAAGATTATTGTCAAATGTTTGACCTTTTACAACCATTCCGTTAACTGAAATAGGATCTTTTTTATCGCCTTTTCCCTTTCCTTTATCCCCTTCACCGCTGTTTTTAGTAATTCTATAAAAAATCAATCCGCCAAGAGATACAACAAGAATTAGGATAAAGATATTTTTCAATTTCATAGCAAATGTATTATTAGGGTTATAATAATTAAACGTTTGTTTAAGAAACAAAAATAGCTTTAACTAATGAGAAAGTTCTAAAAGTTAATTTTTATTTAACTTTTTATTAGAAGAATTCTATCCTATTTACAACAATTCTTCTACGTGCTTCTTAATATTCATAGCAATTTTAAGGGTTGGCAAATCATTGGCATCACCACCAAATGGATCTTCAATTTCTTCAGCGATCAACTCTAAACTGGCCAATACATAAAAAATGAAAACCACAACAGGAACCACATAATAGCCTAAAGAAAATGCAAATGAGAAAGGCAATGTCATGATGTAAAAGAAAATAAATTTCTTGATAAAAGCGCTGTAAGAATAGGGAATAGGCGTGTTTTTGATGCGTTCACAAGCGCCGCAAACCTCTGTAAAGGATTGTAATTCGGCATTTACTATGATCAATTGTTCGCCTGATATTTTGCCTGATTTGTACAAATCATTAGTTTTCTGAAAAATCATTTTAGCGATTTGATTCGGTCGGTGTTTTTGATGATCGATTTCTAAATCCAAATCGTCAAAAAGTACTTTAGCCGATTCTTCGTTGGTTAAATGTTTTTGTAGAATGGAAGCATAACTAGGAATCAATCTTCTAAAAAAGTGTTTGTCTTTTTCATCGTGTAAGATAACAGAAAGTTTTAGCGCTAAATTCCGTGAGTTATTCACTAACGAACCCCAAAGTTTTCGTCCTTCCCACCACCGATCGTATGCTGTATTGGTTCGGTAAGCAAGTAATAATGATAATACAAATCCAACGGTGGTGTGCATTATGGATATGTTTTTGACAGGACTACTTTCTTCCAATTTGAAGTAATCCATTTCTAGATAACAGATTAAAGCTGAATAGATTCCAATAAAAATCATCAGTGGAATCAATTGTCTAAACGTATCCGATTTATGAAACTTGAAAATATAAGTAATCCAGTCTTTGGGGTTGTATTGTACCATTTTTTTTATTGATTAATTGATAATTGATAATTGATAATTGATAATTTTTGGAGTTACTAACTAATGTAATTCCAAATGTTCTTTTTCTTGCTCATTTCTATAAAAACTTCTCTCATTTTTTGATGCTCAGGCTTTTCCATAGCGGCATCTTCTTTTAAAAGTTTAATAGCATATTCACGTGCTGTCATTAGAATATCACGATCTTTAACCAAATCGGCTATTTTTAAATTTAAAACACCACTTTGTTGGGTTCCAAGAATATCGCCCGGTCCACGAAGTTTTAAATCGACTTCAGCAATTTCAAATCCGTCATTGGTACGACACATGGTTTCTAATCGAATTTTACTATCGTTACTCAATTTAAAACCCGTCATTAAAATACAATAACTTTGTTCGGCACCACGACCCACACGACCGCGCAATTGGTGCAATTGTGACAATCCAAATCGTTCGGCACTTTCAATGACCATTACGCTTGCATTCGGCACGTTTACACCAACTTCAATAACGGTTGTGGCTACCATAATATTGGTTTTACCAGCCACAAATCGTTGCATTTCGGCTTCTTTCTCTACAGGTTTCATTTGTCCATGAACTATAGAAATCGAATATTCTGGTAATGGAAAATCTCTTGAAATGCTTTCGTAACCGTCCATTAAATCTTTATAATCTTGGGTCGAACTTTCATTAATTAATGGATACACAATATAAATTTGTCTTCCTTTCGCAATTTCATCTTTCAGAAATTTCCACACTTTCAATCGATTGGAATCATAGCGGTGTACGGTTTGAATGGCTTTTCTTCCTGGCGGTAATTCGTCAATCACTGAAATATCCAAATCGCCATACAAACTCATGGCTAACGTACGCGGAATAGGAGTAGCGGTCATCACCAATACGTGAGGCGGAATTTCATTTTTCTTCCACAATTTAGAACGTTGTTCTACTCCAAAACGATGTTGTTCGTCAATAACTGCCAAGCCTAAATTTTGAAATTGCACCTTGTCTTCCAACAGTGCATGAGTTCCGATAATGATGTCTAAACTGCCATTTTCAAGTGCTTCGTGAATGATTTTTCGTTCTGAAGTTTTGGTTGAACCTGTAAGTAATTTTATGTTGATATTGATTTCTTTAGCTAATTCAGTTAATCCATTAAAATGCTGTGTTGCTAAAATTTCTGTGGGCGCCATCAAGCAACTTTGAAAGCCATTGTCTTTTGCTAAAAGCATACACATTAACGCCACAATGGTTTTTCCAGAACCCACATCACCTTGTAACAAACGATTCATTTGAGCATTACTTCCCATGTCGTTTCGAATTTCTTTAATCACTCGTTTTTGAGCATTAGTCAATTCGAAGGGCAAATGATTGTTGTAAAAATCGGTAAAATTAGTGCCGACTTTATCAAATGGATGTCCAAGGATTTTATGTTTGCGAATTAAGTTTTTAGTAATTAATTGCAGTTGGATAAAGAACAATTCTTCAAATTTCAATCGGAATTGCGCTTTCGCCAAAAGTTCCTGACTTTTAGGGAAATGAATGTTGAACATCGCTTCATTCTTCGGAATGAGCTTCAACTGTTCAATAATAGTGTTCGGAATGGTTTCAATAAATTGTGCTTTGGTTTCGATAAACAATTGTTGCATTGCTTTATTGATCACTCTATTGGTTACGCCACGTTGAGTAAGCTTTTCGGTGCTTGGATAAACAGGTTGCAGGGCACTTCGCAAACTCGATTTGTGTTCTTCAAGCAATTCCATTTCGGGATGTGCCATAGAAAATTGACCACCATAATTGGATGTTTTTCCAAAAATGACATAAACTTCATTCAGTTTTAAGCTTTCCCGAATCCATTTAATGCCTTGAAACCAGGTAAGCTCCATTTTACCGGTTTCGTCTGCGAAAGAAGCTACTAATCGTTTTTGGTTTTTGCCAAATTCAACGGTTTTGACGTGAATTATTTTCCCAATGACTTGAATTTCAGTTGTAGTACCTTGCAACTGATTGATTTTGTAATACCTCGTTCGGTCGATGTATCGATTTGGAAACAAATTCATCAAATCACCATAATTATGAATATTGAGTTCCTTGCGAAGTAATTCACCTCGCGACGGACCAATACCTTTTAAATATTCTATAGGCGTTTGAAGAAGATTCATTTAACACTAAATAAACTGACAAAAATTCAATAATAATAGAGCGAAGATAGGTTTAAATTGGTAAATTATCAACTACTACTTTTTAAAAACTCTATGTATCTTTGTAGTGCTTAGTCACGTAAATTATGAGGTATTTATTCTTTCTATTGTTTTCGATAGCTTCTTTTTCGCAACAAATTGAAAAAGTTGATTTTATAAAATGTAATGCTACGGTTATGTCCGAATTTGCTACCAAAACATTAACAGGTGGATGTGTTTACACATTTGTTGTTAAATCAGAAATTGACACGATAAAAATTGACGCCAAAGAAATGAATTTTAGTTATGTTACAATCAATGGCAAAAAAGTCAATTATAAAAATACTAGAAGTCAATTATTACTTTTTGAAGGTTATAAGAAAGGTAAAAACATATTGTCATTTGGCTACAATTCTAAGCCTAAACAAACCCTATATTTCACTGGAATTGGAGCAGGTCAACAGATATGGACGCAAGGACAAGGACGATTTACAAGCTTTTGGTTACCCAGTTTTGACGATGTTAATGAGAAAGTTATCTTTAACATGACAGTTTGGTGTAAATCGAAATTTAAAGCGATATCAAATGGAGTTTTATATGATATTGGTTTTGATACAGAATTTGACAGTTCGATTTATAAATTTAAAATGAAAAAACCAATGTCATCCTATTTAGTGATGCTTGCTATTGGATACTTTGAACATCAAACCGAAACTTCACAATCGGGTATTGCGCTGGAAAATTATTACAAACCTATTGATGCCGATAAATATCCATATACCTACAAAGATTCTAAAACCATTTTTGATTATTTAGAAAAAGAAATAGGAGTGAAGTATCCTTGGCAAATTTACCGACAAATTCCGGTAGAGGATTTTTTGTATGCTGGTATGGAAAACACCTCTTCTACCATTTTTGCTCAAGATTATGTAGTGGATGAAAGTGGTTTTAATGACAGAAATTACATTAATGTCAACGCACACGAGTTGGCACACCAATGGTTTGGCGATTTGGTTACCGCCAAATCGGGTAAGCATCATTGGTTGCATGAAGGTTTCGCTACCTATTATGCATTGTTGGCAGAGCGTGATGTTTTTGGAGACGATTATTTTTATAATGCTTTGTACCGTAATTCGATGTTACTACGAAAAGAAGCTAAAACCGATACCATTCCTATTTTAAACGAAAAAGCAAGTTCGTATTCGTTTTATCAAAAAGGAGCTTGGGCTTTACATTATATCAGAGAAACTATTGGAGAAAAAAAGTTTCAAAAAGCCGTTAAAAGTTATTTGAAAAAATACCAATTCAAAAATGTAGAAACTGCCGATTTCTTGAATGAAATTGCTAAAGTATCCGATTTTGATATCATAAAATTCCAAAAAGAATGGTTGGAAGATTACCATTTTCAAACCGAACAAGCCAATATTTTGTTGAAGAAAAGCGAATTCATACGAACCTTATTCGAAATTCAAGCGCAAAAAAATAAACCGTTTAAAGAGAAAGAAGCCTATTTTACAGAAATCATGATGTCGAATGGTTTTTATACATTAAAAAAAGAAATTATTTATCAAATAACCAATGTGCCTTTTGAAGAAAAATCGGCTTTAATTCGCTTGGCAATGCAAACCAATGAGGTTGAAGTGCGGCAATCAGTAGCCGAAACCATTGAATCCATACCAGCATCATTTCAAACCGAATACGAGTCGTTATTGAATGATCAATCGTACGACACCGAGCAAATTGCCTTTTCCAATTTATATAAATCTTTTCCAGATAAACGTGAGAACTACTTAAACATCGCTCAAAATTGGGTGGGTAAAAACGATAAAGAACTGCGAATTTTATATTTGACTTCTTATATTGATTTCCATGCCAATGATGAAAACAACTCAACTATAACCAATTATTTAAACGAATTATTAGACTATACGTCGCCAAAATATGAAAGTTCAATTCGTCAAAATGCGCTTGAATATGTATTGTTAATTGCTCCTAACAACCTCAAAGCTTTAAAAAATTTAGTTAACGGAACCACACATCACAAATGGCAATTTGTAAAATACAGTCGTGATGCGATTAGAGCGCTGCTCAAAAAAGAAGGTTTTAAAGAACTATTCACCTCATTCTTACCAGATTTGTCTGAGTCTGAAAAGTTTCAATTGCAACGATTGTTGGATGAAATAAAATAA
Source organism: Flavobacterium sp. FG139 (assembly GCF_057809695.1). Classification (NCBI taxonomy): domain Bacteria; kingdom Pseudomonadati; phylum Bacteroidota; class Flavobacteriia; order Flavobacteriales; family Flavobacteriaceae; genus Flavobacterium; species Flavobacterium sp. FG139. The sequence goes on along the minus strand of NZ_JBMDKL010000001.1, from coordinate 290,421 downwards.
CTTTTCAAATAGTACTTTTCTGACGCAACCTTTATAGGTTTTTTGTATCTTCACAATATATTAAGTCATATTATGAGAAAAATTATTTTACTGCTATCCCTATCAACAATTGTTTTATTATTTAATAGTTGTGATCCTTCTGAAAATAATTCATCAGATACTAACTTTTCAGAAAATTTTGGAGCGGCTGTTTCTCGAGATTTTATCGGTCAAGTGGTTGATGCTGATAGTCATCCAATTCAAGGTGTTACTATAAAAATTGGAACTTCTTCGGTCCAAACCGATATCAATGGGGTGTTTATTATTAATGATGCTTCGGTTCATGAGAAATTTGCTTACATCACTGCAAAAAAATCAGGTTATGTAGATGGTTCACGTTCTATGGTGCCGACTTCGGGTAAGAATAATGTACGCATCATGCTCTTACAAGATACACCATTGCAAACCATTCAATCGGGTGTAACGAGTGAAGTTTCTATTTATTCGGGAACTAAAGTCACTTTTGATGGTGCTTTTATGGATGAAAATGGAACTGCATATTCGGGTGCTGTTGCGGTATCGATGTTTCATTTAACACCATCAGATGCAAATATCGATAAATTAATGCCGGGTATGTTATATGCTCAGACGCAAGATAATAAAGAAGCTGTTTTAGAAACCTTTGGAATGCTGCATGTGGAGTTGAAAGGAAGTAATGGACAAAAACTGCAAATTGCAACAGGCCATACTGCGCAAATTACCATGAGAATAGACGATTCACAATTGGCAACTTGCCCATCAACCATTCCGTTATGGCATTTTGATGAAGAAAGTGGCTATTGGAAACAAGAAGGAAGCGCTACTAAAAATGGTAATTATTATGTAGGTAATGTAAGCCACTTTAGTTGGTGGAATTGTGATGCATATTCATCCACAAACTATCTAACTGTCACGTTAGTGGATAGTAATGGAAATCCAATTTCTAATGTTGGTGTTAGTTTAGTTGTGAATAGTACCAATTTTAATTCTTACATACAATATACCGATAATCATGGACAAGTTTCGGGATATATTCCCTCGAATCAAACATTGACTTTAAATATGCACAACAATTGCGGAATTTTTTATTCTGCAAATATTGGTCCTTTTTCCAATAATACTATTCTTCCTAATTTTATTATATCAAATAGTTCAACAGTACAATCAACAATAGTTCAAGGTACTTTGTTGAAATGCGATAACACTAGTATTACTAATGGTTATATCCTGTACAATAATAATTTTGTCCCCACATCAAATGGGCAATTTAGTTTTACTACCATATACTGTACTACTAATCCTTATTTTACTTTTAAGGGAGTTGATTCTGATTTAGAACAGGAAACAGATTTGATAAATTATAATTTTACTTCACCTATTACAAATCTTGGAAATTTATTAACATGTAATACGGTATCAGAATTTATTACCTACAAAATTGATAATTTACCAATAAGAACGTACACATCAAATATTCGATGTAACACAAATGGTCCTGCTGGAACTTTTGATAGTTATAGAATTGAAAGATTAAGTAATGATTTGTCCAATGTAGAATTTGTTTTATATTCATACAGTCAAGCTAATGGTATTTACAGCAGTAATATGTATTCTATTTCAGCATTGGATTTTGCAGTTAATTCAAATATAACAAACAATGTTTTGTTTAATTTAAGTTCTTTTGGTGCAGTTGGTCAGTATGTTGATGTCACTTTTAATGGCAATTATAATGACGCTACAGGAGTTCAGCATACAGTGAATGGTGTTGCTCATGTCAAAAGAGACAATTAAAACAAAAAATCCTTCTCAAATGAGAAGGATTTTTTTTATAAAAACTCTTTTACTTCCGATTTTAAATAACTCAAAGCTAAATCTGTGACAGATTCACTTTCAAAAAGTGTACTCAGAATAGTTTCTCTTAGTTTATCGGCGTTAGCCACTTCGTTATTTAAAGTTGTTTTTCTAATGTTTTGAATGATGGTGTTTTTAGCGGTTAAAATCATCGTCCAGCATTCGTCAGAAACATAAATTTGTTGGGTGATGTTGTGGTCAAATTCTTGTTCGATATGATGAATCAATAGGTTTTGATAATCGACTTTATTGTCATTAAGTGGTGCTACACGAATCAACAATTTAGACGGACTAACACGTTCTAACAGCAATGCCAATCGCTCGTAGGCTTGTAATTTTAGAGGCAAAGCTTGCTTCTGGTTTTCACGCATCAATCCAAATCTTCTGCGTTGTTCATCATTTTTAGAAAATGTTTTAAAGGCATGCAAAGCAACCAATCCTGTAATAATTCCAGGTAAAGTGTAAAATGCTAATTCGATAAGTTTGTCTGTATTCATAAGTATGTTAAAATTGTATTTGTGGTGCTTTTTGATTGAACCACTCTTGGTCTCGATCTAATTTATTTTCAATAAGAAATTTTTTATCTTTGATATTAACCGTTACTTGCCCTAAATAGTTAGTTTTTCCTTTTTCAATGGTGAATTTCAAATCCAATGGAACCTCAAATTCAACCCGACTTTCTCCCGAATTATCAAAAATTTTAATCTTTGCAAATTTATAATTTCCTTCAGGTTTTACAATAGTAAATAGGAAATATGTTTTGCCTTTTTCCTTAAAGTCGCCAGACGTATTTTTAAACACAAACGAATCACTCATGTTGGCATAATCGGCCACACCATTAGCGGCATCGGTATATACAAAAGTATATGAACTATAGGATTTGTTTTCTATACAAATTGTTCCCACAACCATTCCTTCGCTGGTTTCGTTAAAGGTTGTCTTAAAATTTTTCAATTGAGAAAAGCAATTGGAACATCCTAAAAACAAAAAACAAATCAATACAATTTTGGATTTCATCATTATAAAATTTTCTTTCTATACAAAGGAATAGATTTTTTAATTCGGAAGCAAAAATAGTTAATAATTCGGCAGTTAAAATATTGTTATTAATGGTAACTAAACCTATTTTTGTATTTTTAAGAGTATTAAAATGCAACACTATATAAGCCAACTTAACGACGCACAACAACAACCCGTTTTACAAAAAGACGGGCCTATGATTATTATCGCTGGTGCTGGTTCGGGTAAGACACGCGTATTGACCATTCGAATAGCATACTTAATGAGTTTAGGTGTAGATGCTTTCAATATTTTGGCCTTGACTTTTACCAACAAAGCGGCGCGTGAAATGAAAAAGCGTATTTCCGATATTGTGGGTACTAACGAAGCTAAAAACCTTTGGATGGGAACTTTTCACTCGGTTTTTGCTCGAATACTTCGAAGCGAATCTGAGAAATTGGGGTATCCTTCTAACTTCACCATTTACGATACACAAGATTCGGTACGTCTCATTTCTGCCATCATCAAAGAAATGCAATTGGATCGAGATATTTATAAGCCTAAGCAGGTTTTGGGTCGGATTTCTTCTTATAAAAACTCATTAATTACGGTAAAAGCGTACCTGAACAATCCCGAATTACAGGAGCAAGACGCCATGTCTAAAAAGCCTCGATTGGGTGAAGTGTATGCCAATTATGTCGACCGATGTTTTAAAGCAGGCGCGATGGATTTTGACGATTTATTATTGAAAACCAATGAATTGCTAAATCGTTTTCCAGATGTACTTGCCAAATATCAAGACCGTTTTCGTTACATCATGGTCGATGAGTACCAAGATACCAATCATTCGCAATATTTAATTGTGAGAGCTTTATCCGATCGATTTCAAAATATTTGTGTGGTGGGTGATGATGCGCAGAGTATTTATGCGTTTCGTGGAGCTAACATCAATAACATTTTGAATTTTCAAAAAGATTATGATAATGTGCAAACCTATCGTTTGGAGCAAAATTACCGTTCTACGAAAAACATTGTAGAAGCCGCCAATTCCATTATTGATAAAAATAAAACCAAATTAGATAAAGTGGTTTGGACGGCTAATGATTATGGCGCCAAAATAAAGGTGCATCGCAGTTTGACCGATGGTGAAGAAGGCCGATTTGTAGCTGGAGAAATCTTTGAACAAAAAATGCGCAATCAAATGATGAACGGACAGTTTGCCATTTTATACCGCACCAATGCTCAATCGCGTGCTATGGAAGACGCTTTGCGCAAACGTGATATTCCGTATCGAATTTATGGCGGATTGTCGTTCTATCAGCGCAAAGAAATTAAAGACGTTCTTTGTTATTTGCGATTGGTTATCAATCCGAAAGACGAAGAAGCTTTAATTCGTGTCATTAATTATCCACATCGAGGCATCGGAGATACAACGGTTGAAAAACTTACTGTTGCTGCCAATCATTACAAACGTTCTATTTTTGAAGTAATGGAACATATTGATAAAATCGACTTAAAATTAAACTCGGGAACTAAAGCCAAGTTGCAAGATTTTGTAACGATGATTAAGAGTTTTCAAGTCATTAATGAAAGTCAGGATGCATTTTATTTAACCGATCATGTCACAAAAAAAACAGGTTTGGTTCAAGAGTTAAAGAAAGACGGAACACCCGAAGGCATTGCTAGGATTGAGAATATCGAAACCTTAATGGGCGGTATTAAAGATTTTATCGAAGGTCAGAAAGAAATTGATGGTGCTCGCGGTGCTTTGTCAGAATTTTTGGAAGACGTAGCCTTGGCAACCGATTTAGATAATGATACAGGCGATGATGATCGAGTAGCATTAATGACGATTCACTTGGCCAAGGGATTAGAATTTCCATACGTTTTTGTGGTCGGTATGGAGGAAGATTTATTTCCAAGTGCGATGAGTATGAATACTAGAAGTGAATTGGAAGAAGAACGCCGATTGTTTTATGTCGCATTAACTCGTGCAGAGCATCAAGCGTATCTAACGTATGCTCAGTCGCGTTACCGTTGGGGAAAACTTACGGATAGTGAACCTTCGCGATTTATAGAAGAAATTAAAGACGACTATTTAGAATACATCAATCCGAGTGAAACTGGTGGTTACCGATACAAACCCATGATGGATATTGATATTTTTGGTGATGTTGATAAAAGCAAATTGCGTTTGGCGAAACCCACTGCCGGAACGCCACCTAAAAAATATGGTGATGAACCCGTTTCTTCGGCAAATATTCGTAAATTGAAACCTGTTTCGACTAATGCGCCTAGCAGTTCATCGGCTAATTTATTTGATAGCAAACTCACCGCTGGAAATATTGTTATGCACGAACGTTTTGGAAAAGGCGAAGTAATTAATCTGGAAGGCGTTGGTGCCGATAAAAAAGCGGAAATTCGTTTTGAAGTGGGTGGCATCAAGAAATTATTATTACGATTTGCTAAATTAGACGTTATTGGTTAAATAACCTTTAAAAAAAAATACTATGTCACAATTTATTAAACTATATGAAGACAAACCCAATGAAGCTGCTGTAAAAAAAGTAGTTGATGTGTTGCGTAATGGTGGATTGGTGATTTATCCCACCGATACGGTTTATGGTTTGGGTTGCGACATTACCAATACTAAGGCATTAGAACGTATTGCAAAAATTAAAGGAATCAAATTAGAAAAAGCCAATTTTTCTTTTATTTGCTGTGATTTAAGTAATCTTTCTGATTATGTGAAACAAATTGATACCGCTACTTTTAAAATTTTAAAACGCGCTTTACCCGGTCCCTATACCTTTATTTTGCCCGGAAATAATGATCTTCCTAGAGAATTTAGAAAGAAAAAAACCGTCGGAATTCGTGTGCCAGACAATAATATTATCATAGAAATTGTTCGCATGTTGGGCAATCCTATTGTATCAACGTCCATTCATGATGATGATGAAGTATTGGAATATTCTACCGATCCTGAATTGATTTTTGAGAAATGGCAAAACTTAGTTGATATGGTTATTGATGGAGGCTATGGCGATAATACACCATCAACCATCATAGATTTATCGGGTCATGAACCCGAAGTCATTCGAGAAGGAAAAGGTAGCTTAGATATAATTTGAGTTCCTGCATGAAAAAAAATTATTTACTTATTTTACTTTTAAGCGCATCCCATATCTTTTCTCAAACAATAAAAGGTAGAGTAGTAGATGTTGATAATCTACCATTACCTGGTGCAAACATCTATTTTGATGGTACTACAATCGCTACTATAGCGGATGAAAATGGAAATTTTACACTCTTTTATGGTTCTAAATTAAACAGTGTTTTGGCTGTTAGTTTTATAGGGTATCAAACTCAATTTATTAAGTCTTTTGAATCTGATAAAGACATTATTATTGTTTTGAAAGAAGCTTCAAATACATTGAAAGAGGTTGTTATTAAGAAAGATCGATTTACTAGAAAACAAAAACTGCAGCTTTTTAGAGAACAGTTTTTAGGCATGACCGCTATTGCCAAAAAAGCCGTAATCGAAAATGAGGATGACTTGTATTTTGAATATAATGAAGAACTCAATACCTTTAAAGCTTATTCGGACAAGCCATTACTCATTAATAATGTTTCTTTAGGCTATAAAATCACGTATGAATTAGTGCATTTTGAAGTCGATTTTCAAACTACCAGCATAAAATCGGCAGACGTTTTTAGAAGTTATTATTCGGGTTTGACGAGATTTGAAGAAGTCAATTCGAATGAAAAAATTATAAAGCAACGCAAGAAGTGTTATGAAGGTTCGCAGTTGCATTTTTTTAGAAATTTGGTTAATAACATTTGGAACAAAGACAATTTTCTTTTCTTTAAAGGAAGTTATCAAGACAATCCGAATGATTATTTTACCACAACGGACTTAGGAGAATCTAAAAAAGTAACCGTTAGAAAACAGCCCAAAGATTTAGCCCCTAAAAATTTTGTTGCTGAGTTTAATTTATTATTCAAAAAGAGCCAACAATCTAAAATTATTTTTGAAACAGATACTTTTTATGTCGATAAATTTGGCAACAATTCTAACATCGAAAACATCATTTTTTCGGGATATATTGCGCAGCAAAAAGTGGGTGAGATGCTACCAATGAACTACGGAATAGAATAAAAAAACGCCCCAATTGCTTGAGACGTTTTGTATTTTGAAATCAAAAATTACTTCTTTTGATTTTTCATTTCTTTTTCAATCATATCATAGAATTCGTCGATTTTCGGCAACACCACAATACGAGTTCTTCTGTTAATTGCTCTGTTTTCAGCAGTTTTATTATCTACTAACGGAATGTATTCGCTTCTTCCTGCCGCAATTAATTGGGATGGTTTTACGCCTAAATCTTTAGTTAACACACGAATAATCGCTGTAGAACGTTTCACACTCAAATCCCAGTTATCAATCAAAATAGCGTTTCCAGTAAATGGAACATTATCCGTGTGACCTTCCACCATACACTCAAAAGTAGGTTTGTCGTTAATTACTTTAGCAACTTTAGCCAATACTTCTTTTGCTTTGTCGCTTACCACATAACTTCCGCTTTTGAATAGTAACTTGTCCGAAATTGAAATAAATACCACACCTTTGTCTACATTCACTTCAATGTCTGGATCACTAATGCCTACCGAACTTTTCAAACTGGTAACTAAAGCCAATGTAACACTGTCTTTTTTCGTTAAAGCATCTTGTAAACGGGTAATTTTTAAATCTTTTTCTCTTAAACTTTCTAGTGATTTTTCTAGATTTTGAGCGCCTTTAGTAGTCAAAACAGTCAATTCTTTAGAACTGTTAATCAAATCAGAATTGTTTTGTTTAAGATAGTCGATTTGTTTGCTAAGAGCATCTTTTTCCGTTAAACACATATTTAACTTTACAGTAGTCGAATTTAATAAATCCTGACATTCTTTATTTTTCTGCTCTAAATCGGCAATTTTCTTTTTGGCACCACACGATGTTAATGTTAGTGCTGCCAACGAAAACATAAAAATTACTTTTCTCATAAGTTTCTGATTTTTTTAATTTTTACAAAATTACAATTTCTTACTTGTTTAAACGTATAAATACTATAAAGTATTGTTAACATTTTTACTCAAACACCTTGCCACCTTTGATAAAATAACGGTAGATGATGCTTTTAGTTTGGTAGTAATTTGGATTCTGAATGGAAGCTCTTTTCTTTAAGTTTTTGGAAATCAAACCGTAAAAAGCAAAATGCGCTTTAATAATGGCTAAGCAATGGTTAAAATTTCCTTCCGAAATAAATTTAATTCCTGCCAAACCATCCAAACAAAGTCGCATAAATAGTATTGTAATTAACTTGTTTTTAGGCAGATTTTTCAATAACATCGATAAAGAATTCCTAAAATTCAAATACGTTTTCTTAGGATTTGACTTGTTTAAAGTGGCGCCACCTACATGGTATACTACCGATTTGTGCGTATATTTTATTTTGTATCCCAAATTAAAAGCCCTCCAACACAAATCAATTTCTTCTTGATGTGCAAAGAAATCGCCATCAAAACCTTTTAGCGTTCGATAGACTTCTTTTCTAATAAAAAAGCAAGCGCCAGTTGCCCAAAAAATTTCAATTTCATCATCATATTGGTGTACATCTTTTTCTATCGTTTCAAAAATTCGTCCACGACAAAAAGGAAAACCATATTGATCTATATATCCACCGGCAGCTCCAGCATATTCAAAGTAGTCTTTGTTTTTATAATCTAGAATTTTGGGTTGTATAATACCAATTTTGGATTCATTTTCAAAAATGGAAAGAATAGGAGTGAGCCAATTTTCGGTCACTTCTATATCCGAATTGACTAAAGCATAATACTCTTCTTCAACATGCTGTAAAGCGTTGTTATACCCATTAGCAAATCCGAAATTACCTTCATTGTGAATGATTTTAACCGATGGAAATTGTTCCGTAACCACTTGAATCGAATGATCCGTAGAAGCATTATCTGCAACATAAATTGCAGCTTCATTAGAAAATTCAATAACTGACGGCAAGAATTGTTCTAATAACGAAGCTCCATTCCAATTTAAAATTACGACTGCTATTTTTTTATCTGACATCAATTGAATTATATAAAATGAGGAAGCTCTTTTAAGAAAACATATTTTTCGTTTTCAAAATCCATTTGGCAAAAGTAATGATTTAGACCGTTGGTTACCATTAAGTATTTTGCCTTTAAAACTAAGTTGTAACGTGCAATTTGATCGAAAGTATGCTGAGTGATAGGTATCTCAGGTGCTTTGCATTCAATGAGTAAATAAATTTCTCCATTAGGTTGATATACAATAATATCATATCGTTTACTTAAATCGTTAACTTTAATTAATTTTTCAACATTTACATACGATTTAGGATACTTTTTATCTTGTAACAAGTACTGAACAACATGCTGGCGTACCCATTCTTCTGGTGTTAGAATGATGAATTTTTTCCGAATTTCATCGAAGATAGCTACTTTATTTTCACTATTTTTGAACCGAAACGAATAGGTAGGAAATTGGAGTTTTTGCATGAAGCAAAAGTAAGACTTTTAGATAATACTTAAAAGAGCATAAACAAAATGGATGAAGTCATAAAAATCATCAACGATATTAAAGCAGGAAACATCAAACCTATTTACTTTTTAATGGGTGAAGAACCTTATTATATTGATAAATTAACCGAATATATTGAAAAAAATGTGCTTTCTGAAGATGAAAAAGGATTCAATCAAATGGTGATTTACGGACGCGATACCACTATTGAAGATGTGGTTTCTAATGCCAAACGCTATCCGATGATGGCCGATCGACAGGTTGTTGTTGTTCGAGAAGCACAAGAATTGTCTCGAACCATTGACAAATTGGAAAGTTATGCTGAAAATCCGCAACCTACAACCGTTTTAGTGATTGCTTACAAATATAAAACACTTGATAAAAGAAAAAAGTTAGTCAAATTAATAGACAAACACGGTGTTCTTTTTGAAAGTAAAAAAATGTACGATAATCAAGTAGGAACTTGGATTCAACGTGTGTTGCAAGGCAGAGGTTACGGAATAGAACCTAAGGCCAATGCCATGCTGGTTGAATTTTTAGGAAACGACTTAAGTCGAATTAGTAACGAATTGGATAAATTACAAATTATACTTCCTAAAGGGCATACTATAAATCCAAAAGATATTGAGGAAAATATTGGCTTTAGCAAAGACTTTAATGTATTTGAATTGCAAAATGCCTTAGGTTCCAAAAATCAATTAAAAGCCTTCCAAATTGCACAATATTTTGCCGATAATCCCAAAGACAATCCGATGGTTGTTACCACAAGTTTGGTATTTAATTTCTTTGTAAAAATCTTAAAATACCACGGATTAAAAGATAAAAACCCAAAAACGGTAGCTCCAGCATTAGGCATAAGTCCCTTTTTTCTAAAAGATTACGATGTTGCCTTACGCAATTATCCGATGAAAAAAGTCAGTGCTATCGTGGCTGCACTTCGGGATATTGATGTAAAAAGTAAAGGCGTTGGTGCCAATTCACTTTCTAATCACGATTTGTTGAAAGAAATGCTGGTTAAAATTTTCAGTTGATTCATGAAAGTCAATACTAATAAGGCTTTTCAAAGATTTCTTTTTCTGATTTTATTCGGACTCATACTTGTAATTAAAGTTCACATTCTCCTGATTTACGTAGTAGTGTTTTACTTGTCATTTGAATATTTGAATCAGCATAAAAACTACCTTCAAATGGTATTTTACCAAACCTACAACTGGTTATTTCTTGCTTTTTTGAGTTTTATTATTTTAGTGAGAGCCAATCTTTTTGAATTTTCTGAAACAACTCATTATCATTTGAACAGTCTCGAACACCTTTTCTTCTCGGGAATTATATGTTTGATTTTGACCATTTACCTTTCTATTTTGAATGTTCATTTCAAAACTAAATTCTGGTATTTGTTGGCAATTTTTATTATTTTTAATGGTATCGGATTGTGTAATGAATATTTTCAGAATTATTTTCAGCATTCCGAAGTTTTCTTGCTTAAAAAAGAAGATTGTAAAGATGTAATTATTAACCTCATAGGCTCAACTCTATTTGTTACTGCATTACTCTTTACCAAAATTAAAAATTAGTTTAAAAATTCATCAATATTCACGATATTTGTCGTCCTTGAATTTAAAATAGTAATTATGGGAATGAATAAAAATACCGTTTTAGGTTGGGCTACATTGATAATGATCATTATGGGTTTACTCCTTATTGGATTGGGAGTATACCGTTATGCCGATGTAGCAGGTTGGGGGTTTAGTGCTGTTGGCGTAGGTTTTTTAGCCAATGCATGGGTTTTCAGCGCGTTAAAAGGAAGAGTTTAATTTTTCAATAAAAATAAAATACAATGTCAGACGATAAGAAAGTAATATTCTCAATGCAAAAATTGAGTAAATCCTACCAAGGAAGTGATAAACAAGTGTTGAAAAACATTTATTTGAGTTTCTTTTATGGAGCCAAAATAGGTATTCTAGGACTAAACGGTTCTGGAAAATCATCGTTATTAAAAATTATAGCTGGAGTTGATAAAAATTACCAAGGTGATGTGGTTTTTCAACCCGGATATACGGTTGGTTATTTAGAGCAAGAGCCTCAATTGGATGATGATAAAACCGTTATTGAAATTGTTAAAGAAGGTGTGGCGGAAACCGTTGCAATTCTTGAAGAATTCAACAAAATTAACGATATGTTTGGCTTGCCAGAAGTCTATGAAGATGCTGATAAGATGCAAAAACTAATGGATCGTCAAGCCGATTTGCAAGATAAAATTGATGCTTCGGGCGCCTGGGAATTGGATACTAAATTAGAAATTGCTATGGATGCATTGCGCACTCCAGAAGCCGATACGCCAATTAAAAACTTATCGGGTGGAGAACGTCGTCGTGTCGCTTTATGCCGTTTGTTATTGCAACAACCTGATGTATTATTACTTGACGAACCTACCAACCACTTGGATGCAGAAAGTGTACTTTGGTTAGAACAACATTTAGCACAATATGCTGGAACTGTCATTGCAGTAACGCACGATAGATATTTTTTAGATAATGTTGCGGGTTGGATTTTAGAATTGGATCGAGGAGAAGGTATTCCGTGGAAAGGAAATTATTCTTCTTGGTTAGATCAAAAATCGAAACGTATGGAGCAAGAAGAAAAAACAGCTTCCAAACGAAGAAAGACCTTAGAGCGTGAGTTAGACTGGGTACGACAAGGTGCCAAAGGTCGTCAGACAAAACAAAAAGCACGTCTTCAAAACTATGATAAGTTGTTGAATGAAGACCAAAAAGAATTGGATGAAAAATTAGAAATCTACATTCCAAACGGCCCTCGTTTAGGAACTAATGTTATTGAAGCTAAAAATGTTGCCAAAGCATTTGGAGATAAATTATTGTATGATGATTTGAATTTTACATTGCCACAAGCTGGAATTGTTGGAATTATCGGTCCGAATGGTGCTGGTAAATCCACTATTTTCAGAATGATTATGGGTGAACAAGAAACAGATAGTGGAGTATTTAGTGTGGGTGAGACAGTCAAAATTGCTTATGTAGATCAAGCACACTCTAATATCGATCCTAATAAATCCATTTGGGAAAACTTTTGTGATGGTCAAGAATTGATTATGATGGGTGGTCGACAAGTTAATTCAAGAGCCTATTTATCGCGTTTCAACTTTGGTGGAAGCGAACAAAACAAAAAAGTAGCGACTTTATCGGGTGGTGAACGTAATCGTTTGCATTTAGCCATGACTTTGAAAGAAGAAGGAAATGTATTGTTATTAGATGAGCCAACCAATGATTTGGACATTAATACTCTTAGAGCTTTAGAAGAAGGATTGGAAAACTTTGCGGGTTGTGCTGTAGTAATTTCGCACGACAGATGGTTTTTAGATAGAATTTGTACCCACATTTTGGCTTTTGAAGGCGATTCTCAAGTATACTTCTTTGAAGGAAGTTTCTCTGAATATGAAGAAGGCAAGAAAAAACGACTGGGAGGCGATTTAACACCGAAACGTCTTAAATATAAAAAGTTAATTAGAAATTAATTACATTTGTTTAAATATCCCAATTAAGTTTGGGATTTTTTTTGAAGTTTTAAATAATCATACAGTATCAACTATTTAGTGAATTTTGAAATTTAATAAAAATACAGTCCTTTTCTTTATTCTAACCTTTGTCCAGTTAGTGTATTCTCAGGTGCCTGCAAAGAAACAAATTGAGAAAATGCTTACTGAAGCTGGAATTGCTTTTGCCGATTTAGATGTTGACAAATCTTTAAAACTCTCCAAATTAGCCTTAAACAATGCCTATATCATTAAAAACGATGCTTTAATGGCGAAAGCATACAACATCATTGGTTTAAATTTTGAAGAGTTTTACAATCCAGAGAAAGGAGTTTTATATTACAAAAAAGCTTTATTTCATGCCAACAAAGCCAATAATGATTCTATTAAAGATTGGGTGAATAACAATTTTGGAAACTATTATTCGTATAGAAAAAACAATTTTAAGCAAAGTATTGTTTATTATAAAAGAGGCCTTTTTTTTGCAGAAAAAATCAAAGATTCTGTTGAAATAATGTACACTAAGCTGAATATCTGTTCAGCGTATTTTGCTATACAAGATTATAAAAACGGAATTCCATTTTTAGAGAGTGTAAAAGATTATGTTCTAAAAAGTGAAGAGTTGGAAGCTAAAATGAGTTTGTGTACCATGTACGGATCGTATTACAGCTTTTACAATCAAAATCAAAAGGCGGAATTGTTTTTTAATGAAGCAATTAATTTAGGGAAACAAAATAAAGCGCAACTTTTAGATTCTAATTTATGTGAGGTTTATAACGACTTTTCGAATTATTATAAAAAAAATAAAAACTACGAAAAAGCCTTATATTACTTAAATCTTCATAAAGATTTAAAAGAAAAAGTTTACAATGAAGAGCGAACCAAAAAAGTAAAATTGGCAGGAAACGAAATTGAAATTGATGAATATCAAAGACAAATCAATAAAATTGAAGGTGAAAAACACGAACAATCTAAAGATTTAAAAGAATCAAAATTGATTGTATTACTTTTTGTAATCATCCTATTCATTTTGTTGCTATTACTATATTCATTATATAAAAATAACAATTTTAGAGAACAATCCAATAAAGAATTACAACAATCCAATAAAGAATTACAACAAGCCAACGAAGAGTTAAAAATAGCTAAAGAAAAGGCCGAAGAAGCTTCTCAATTGAAAACCCAGTTCGTGTCCACAATAAGTCATGAATTGCGAACGCCTTTATATGGAGTAGTAGGAATTACCAATATCATCATCGACGAGCATAAAGAACTTTCCAACAGTCCGCACTTAAATTCTTTAAAGTTTTCAGCGCGTTATTTATTATCATTGGTAAATGATTTACTTCAGATTAACAAAATCGAAGAAAATAAAATTACGCTTGAAAACATGATTTTTAACATTACCGATGAAATCAAAACTATAGTAGATTCATTGGAATTTATTGCTGTGAAAAACAACAACAAACTCATTTGTGAAATTGATCCAAACATTCCTGAGTTTTTGATAGGTGACAAACTTCGACTTTCTCAAGTTTTTATGAATTTAGTAAGTAATGCCTTGAAATTTACAAAAGACGGCGAAGTTAAAGTCAGTGCTGTACAAGAAAAAATTGAAGGTTCTCGGCATTACATTCACTTTAAAGTTGAAGATAATGGTGTAGGAATCGCAAAAGAAGATCAAGAAAAGATTTTTGAAAAATTCGTCCAAATTGAACGTAAAGAAGGTGACTACCAAGGCACTGGTTTGGGGTTGTCAATTGTTCAAAAACTGACGGAACTTTTTGGTAGTGAAATTCATTTGAAAAGCCAAGAAGGTGTTGGAACTACATTTTCCTTTACCATTGGTTTTGAAGCCGATGAATCTAAAAAAAATGAAATTATCAATAATATAGTAGTCGATTTATCATCAAATCATTTCTATAAAATATTAGTAGTAGAAGACAATAAAATCAATCAAATTGTTACCAAGAAAATATTAGAAACTAACAATTTCAAATGTACCATTATGGAAGATGGTTATGCAGCAATTAACCTTTTAGATTCGGAAAACTTTGACGTAATTTTAATGGATATCAACATGCCAATCATTAATGGATTTGAGACTACAAAACTCATTAGGAAGAAAGGAATAACGATTCCTGTGATTGCTTTGACAGCCTTTGACAAACAAGAAATTACCGAACAAGCGCTGTCTTGTGGCATGAATGATATTATTATTAAACCATTCGAACAAGCCAAACTATTTCAAGTGATAAACAATCTTATCAATAAAAAAAACGTTGATTAATACCAACGTTTTTTATTTTTTTTAGAAGCATCCGACTTCCTAGAATTTGAAGTATTTTCTTTTTTCTTATTCCTCAAATCAGGTTTTGCATCCGGATTAGGAACTTCATCAGTATACGGATAAGGATGATCCGAAACGACTTTTATATTCATTCGAATTAACTTCTCAATATCTTTCCAATACGGTTGTTCATCTTTAGCACAAAACGAAATTGCTAATCCTGAATTTCCAGCACGGCCCGTTCTTCCAATGCGGTGCACATACGTTTCCGAAATATTAGGAATATCAAAGTTGATTACATAGGGTAAACTTTCAATGTCAATACCTCGAGCTGCAATATCGGTAGCGACCAAAACAGAAATTTCTTTATTTTTAAAAGCATCTAAAACGCGTTGTCTTGCATTTTGCGATTTATCTCCGTGAATGGCTTCGGCGGTCACTCCATTTTTCTTTAGGGCTTTTACCACATTATCGGCGCCATGCTTGGTTCTAGTGAAGACCAAAACGTTTTCGATTTTATCATTTCTAATGATGTGGTATAACAATTTTCGTTTGTCTTCTTTACCAACAAAATAAACCTTCTGATTTACTTTTTCAGCTGTTGACGAAACTGGATCTACCGAAACATATTTAGGTTTGGTTAAAAAGGTATCGGCCAATTCACGAATTGCCATGGGCATAGTTGCCGAAAATAAAAGCGTTTGTCGGTTGTCGGGCGTTAATTTTACAATTTTTTTGACGTCGTTAATAAAACCCATGTCTAGCATTTGGTCGGCTTCATCAAGCACTAAGAAATGCAAATGGTCTAAGTCGATAAATCCTTGCTTGTGTAAGTCTAATAAACGACCTGGTGTAGCAATAAGAACATCGATGCCTTTTTTAAGTTGATCCACTTGTGGCACCTGACTCACGCCACCAAAAATTACCATCGAGCGAATGTTGGTGTATTTACCATACGTATTGAAACTCTCATCAATTTGGATGGCTAGTTCACGTGTTGGAGTAACCACTAAGGTTCTAATCAATTTTCTTTTGGCAGAAGAACCCACAATTCGATGTAATGAATTGATAATAGGAATCGCAAAAGCAGCCGTTTTTCCGGTACCGGTTTGCGCACAACCCACTAAATCGGTTCCTTCTAATATAATTGGAATGGCTTGCTGTTGGATAGGAGTAGGCGATTCATATCCTTCTTCGGTTAGCGCCTGTTGTATGTTTTTTAATAAATTTAAATCGTTGAATGTCATAATATACTATCTTCTAAAACAATTGGTGTTCTGAAGTTTTGGTTGCAAAGATAGGTTATATTTATTAAAGCCAAGATTTACGCCTTAAATAGAGCGGTTATAAAATTGTTAAAGATGTATTTCCTATTATCTATGACCTTTACAAAAGACACAAACTAACTAGCCCTGATAGGAGCAAGTTACCAACGAAGTAAGGTAACGCGGATAGCAGGAATGAGGGTTACAAGAAATTCCAAACCATTCGCTTCTAATGATTAACCAATGCTAATTTCGGTTTTTGCTTTGATGAAATCGGTGACCAAGTAGCCAATTAATTTTCCAACCAAATGGGTGTTTTTATCATGATCTAAACTTGGTGCGCCTTCGCAAATGTGAATGTAGGAGGCGTTTTGATGTTTTCCGAAGAAGTAGATGAATTGACGTAATTCTTCGACCGAGAAACCGCTTAAAGTCATAGCACTACACGGAATATTAGGTATTGAATCTAAGTCGATTTCAATTCCGTAGTAATCATTTTTTATAAAGTCTAACGCAAACTGCATTTCGATGTTGAAATCTTTGGTGCGTTTGATTTTCATACTGTCATACGTATTGTATAAAACACGCTCTTTCAAGGTTTTGAGTTTGTCTAAAACGCTTTTTGACGTATAACTGTGGTGTAATCCAAAAATGAAGTATTTTTTAAGAAAACCTTCTTCAAAAGCATACGAAAATCCGTTACCGCTGTGACGACCTTCCAAAATTCTAAAATCGGAATGGGCATCAAAATTAATCGCGTTTATGGGTTTTCCTTTGGCTAATGCGGTTCCTTTAATATTCCCATACGCATTGTTGTGACCGCCACCAATTACAATTGGAATTTTTCCAGCTTTGACAATGCTAGCAATAATATGAGAAACTTCTTTATCAATTTTTACTACTAATTCGCTCAGTTTTTTGCGATCAGCAGTGACATTAAAGTCGAGATTTTTAACCAACTCCATTTCTTCGGCGACATCTAAATGTCCTAAAACTACTAGTTGCGATCCTTTACAAAAGCGATTATGTTGTATGTTCGCAATACTTTTTATAGCGCTATCCCAAGCCGAATCGGCTCCAGGACGACCGTAATTAGCTCTAATACCAATATCTTCAGGAATGCCGAAGAGAACAAATTTTTGCTCACAATTCGTTAAAAATGCTACAACCTCTTGTTCTTTGGGAATGGTTACCATTTTTTCTCCAAACTTTACTTCGCCACTTCTGTGGTTGGTAATCTTAGATAAATCGGTACTTGTAAAGCGAATCAGTTTTTCCATGGAGTAAATCTTTGCCTTCAAAAATAATATAATTATATAAATTAACGTTATACAAATAAAATTTATTAAATTTGTTAAAATAAATAATTCGACCCAAATGGAAAATCAAAAAAGCAATTCATCGTTAAAAGCCATAATCATGGTACTTTCTCTACTGTTGTTAGGGAGTTTGTTTTATATTTTTAAGTTGACGACAGATACTAAAACACTTCAAACGGAAGTAGCTTCCACTAAAACAGAAAAAGAAAATGTTTTAAAAGATTTACAAGAACTTAAAGCTACTTATGATGCAGCAATAGCAGAAAACACTTCAATGTCTGACGAATTAATTGCTGAAAGAGAAAAAGTGGTTGGTTTGATGGCTCAATTAGAAAAATCAAAAGGTGATGCCGCTTCAATGGCAAAATACAAACAACAATTCTTAGCACTTCAAACTAAAATGAACTCATTAATGCAAGAAGTGGATGTGTTGAAAAAAGAAAATAAAACGCTTACAACTAATTTAGATAGTACTAAAGTGGTTTTAGCTGATTCTAAAAATTACAATCAAGTGTTGGTTGGACAAAATGAAGAATTGTCTAAAACAGTTGAAAAAGGTTCTAAATTATCGGTGTTAAATTTAAAAACAGGTGCTTACAAATTGAGAAGTTCTGGAAAACAAATTGAAACTGATAAAGCGAGTAGAGTTGATATTTTAAAAATTAGTTTTACAATTGCCGAAAATAGTATTGCAAAATCGGGTGATAAAACCTATTATGTACAAGTTATTGACAGCAAGAGCAATGTATTAGGAGATAAAGCTACCATGAACTTTGGAAGTCAATCGCTAACATACAGTTTTACTACTACTGTTAAATATGAAAATAAAACCGTTCAAGTATCGCAAGATTTACCGGGTAAAAACTTTGAAAAAGGTACGTATTTCGTAAATGTATTTGACAAATCGGAATTGGTTTCTAAATCAAGTTTTACCTTGAAATAATCAAATTCATAAAGAATAGAAAAGGCACGAATTTCGTGCCTTTTTTTATATCGTTTTACCAGCAATAATAACCTGCTCAATAAGGTTGGTACCAAAAGCATAAGGCAATTGATAAAAAGAACTAATTTTCTTAGTAATAATTAGATTCGCTTTTTTACCTACAGTAATACTACCATGACTTTCTGAAATTCCCATAGCGTATGCAGCATTAATAGTAGCCGCATTTATAGCTTCTTCAGGTGTCATTTTCATTTTGATACAAGCGGTTGCCACTACAAAATTCATATTGCCTGATGGAGTAGTGCCTGGATTGAAATCGGTTGCCAAAGCCAGTGGCAAACCAGCATTCATCATTTTTCTCGCAGGCGTATAGGGAATACTGATAAAATAGGAACACGACGGAAGTGCAACAGGCATAGTATCGGTATTCTTCAAAGCTTCAATATCTTCATCAGTAACTACTTCCAAATGATCAACAGATAAAGCATTATGTTTTACACAAGCCTTAATACCGTTTATAGCATTGAATTGATTGACATGAATTTTAGGAATTAACCCATACTTTTTTCCAGCTTCCATAATGCGTTCGGTTTCTTCTACTGAAAAATAACCCGTTTCACAAAAAGCATCGATGTAATCTGCAAGATTTTCAGCTGCAATTTTAGGAAGCATTTCGTTGATAATTAAATCGATATAACCCGAATGATTTTCTTTAAATTCGATAGGGAAGGCATGAGCACCAAGAAAAGTAGCTTTAATTGGTAAATCATAATTTTTAGAAAGTTTTTTAATTACGCGAAGCATTTTGAGTTCGCCTTCTACTGTCAATCCATATCCCGATTTAATTTCGACAGCACCAGTTCCTTGTTGCATCACTTCCTCGAGTCGAAGTTTAGATTGTTGGTACAGTGCTTCTTCGGAAGTTTCGTTTAATTTTTTTGCCGAATTTAGTATTCCACCACCGCGATTGGCGATTTCTTCATAACTCAATCCGTTAATACGATCTACAAACTCTTGCACACGATTGCCAGCGTAAACTATATGAGTATGACTATCACACCAAGTAGGAAGTACTACTTTTCCTGTAGCATCAATTGTTGCATCAACACTACTTTTAGGGCAATTTTCCATCGTACCAAAATCGGAAATCAAATCATTTTCAATCAGTAAAAAGGCATTTTTTATAGAAGGTAGTACTGCCATTTCAGCTCCTGAAACCTTTCGTATTGAGGAATCTCTAATTTGCAATAATTCTTGTATGTTAGTAATTAAGGTTGTCATGCATTAAATTTTCGTAAAATTACTTTTTAAAAAATTATTATTTCTAAATTTAGACAAAATTTGTTTCTGTGAGAAAAATAAAATACAAAAAAGGAAAAAAGGTTCAGCCGGCAATGCTAGAATATACAGGTGTTCATAAATATACACAAACCGAAAGTCAGTTGTTTGTGTATGACGATTTGGATTTGGCTGAATTCCATGAATTTGATGTGAATGAGATCGAAAAACATGTAGATTACACTAAAATTAATTGGTTGAACGTGCACGGATTGAATGATCCTGAGTTTATAAAGCGAATTGGCGATTATCTGAATGTGGATAATTTTATGCTTTCCGACATTTTAAATACTACCAAACGCACCAAACTTGACGAGTATCACGATACCTTGTTTTTTAATATCAAATCGTTATTGCCCGAAGAAGATTCCAATGATATTAAAATGGAGCAAATCAGTTTCTTATTGAAGAACGGAATTCTGGTTTCATTTCAAGAAAAGCGAAGTGATTTTTTTACGCATATTAGAGAACGAATCCGAACTCATTCGGGAATTGTTAGAACTAAAAAAGCCGATTACTTACTGTTTCTATTGTTGGATGCCATTATGGAAAACTTTTACATAACCATTGAAAATGAAGAAGATAAAGTGGAAGAACTTATAAATTTATCTAAACATAGTACCGATTTAGCCATATTAGAACAAATAGAAAAGCATCGGGATAATTATAATTTTTTGAAACGAGCGATCATTCCGTTACGGGATTCTTTGTATTCGATTAAAAGCATCAAAGACGACAATGTTTTTGATGCTATAGAAGCCAATAACTTTACTTTTTTTGAGCGATTGCACCAAAAATGTTTGGAACTTTTAGAACAAATTGAATACGATTTAACCACTTTAGAAAGCGCTTCCAATTTCTTTTTTTCAACGCAAAGTCACAAGATGAACGAAGTAATGAAAACCTTAACGGTAGTTTCTGTTTTCTTCATGCCACTAACGTTTATTGTAGGTGTGTATGGTATGAATTTTGACAATATGCCAGAATTGCATTGGGAACACGGATATTTTACCGTTATGGGTTGCATGTTAGTTTTACTAATTGGAATGATTTATTATTTCAAGAAAAAGAAATGGTATTAGCATTGTTAAAAAAGTAGTTAATAATTATTTCAGTTTTATTGGTCAATAAAAATATATGAATTACCTTTGAAACGAATTCACAAATAATTCCGGAAAACATGTTTGAATTTCAACAGTATTTAGGTTTCTTACTTTTCTTGACCATTTTAACCATCGGTTTTTGGTTGATGATTTTCTTAATTCACTTCGTATTCTATTGGATATTTGGTGCTACTAGAGAGTTGTTAAAAGAGAGAAGAGAAAAAAGAGCATTAGAACAAGCTTAATATAGTTTTGTTTTACAATAAAAAAGCCCCAAATTGGGGCTTTTTTTATTACTCATTAGTTTCTTTATCCTGGAAAGTCGCCACCATCGCCACCATCAGAATCTTTTTTAGGTTGTTTTTCTTTCTCATTTTTTTGTTTGTTAAAACGATAAGTAAACGAAAGTGTGATTTGTCTTTTTCTCCATTGCATTTCTGAATAGGAATCTATTTGACCTGGAATATAGGTATACATTTTTCTTTTTCTAGAATTGAAAACATCGTTTACATTCAAAGCAATTGTTCCTTTATCTTTAAGCACATCTTTACTGAATCCAAGGTTGGCTGCAAAAATTCCTAACGTTTTACCTTGAGCAGAAGTTTGAGGACCGTTGTAGGTTAAGTTAGTTTGCCAATCAATTTTATTTGGAAAAGTAACTTTAGAGGTTAATCGTGTAAACCAGCTATAATTAGTATTGTTTAGATTTTGATACCCTGCTAATAAATTGTTGGAAGCATCTCTGTAAGTGTAATTAAAATCTCCTTTTATTTCACTTCTAAAGAAATTAAAATTACTATTCAATTTCCACCATTTGTATGGAGAATAGTTTAAAGTAAATTCGAATCCTGTTCTAAATTCGTTAGCAATATTAATGAATGTGGAAGTAGTAATTGGAGTTCCATTTGAATTCAAACCTTCAATATAACGAACCATTTGTGTTGTATTGTTTGTTTTGTTGTAATATGCAGAAGTATTAAAGGTTAGTTTATTCCAACGTTTCAAGAAGCCAAAATCAAATGCATCTGTTCTTGATGGATCTAAATCTGGGTTTCCTCTAAAAATGTTAATGCTACTTGAATAACTACTAAAAGGATTAATTTCTCTACCTCTTGGTCGATTTATTCTTTTACTATAATTTAATGAAACACTTGTTTTATCATTGATTTCGTAGGTAAAAAAAGCGCTTGGAAAGAAGTTGTTGTATTTTTTATTTTTATAAATTTCAGAAGTAAGCTGATTGATATCGATGTTAGAATCTTCATAACGCATACCGTAAAGCATCGATAACTTGTTGAATTTAGTTCCGAATTGAGTGTATAAAGCGTTTATTTTTTCTTTATACTCCAAAACATTTGTAAAAAAAGGATTAACAACGCCATTGTTTTGAACCGCATAGTCGGTTGTTTGTGAAGTAAAACTACCTCTGTAACCTGCTTCAAATTGACTGTTTTTTCCAATTGGTAACACGTAATCCGTTTGCAATAAGTTACGTATTTGCTTTTGATTATTTTTAGTGGCATCAAAATTCACTGTACTAGAATTGGACGTAATATCTGTAATTCCAGCCAAATCTTTGTCATTATTCAATGAAAAAACACCGTCAAAAGTTAATTTATGACCTTGTTTTTTAAAGTTTTTAGTCAAATTTGTACTGTATTCTATATTTTCACTTTTGGTATTGTCAAGATTATCACGATTTCTCAGATAGGTAAAATTGTAATTAGAATCGTAATTGTTTGAAAAAACATTTTCCTCATTATTACTTATATTTCTTCTGTAGTTTACAATGTTTGACCAAGTAGTTGATTTGTCTAAATACCAATCAATACCAAAGTTTCCATTATAGCCTTTATTGATTCTAGAGTTATCTCTATTTTCATTGATATAACCAGTTGCGTCGTTAGTGCTATTTAAATATTTGGTATTGTTAATCATTGTTCCCGGGTTACTTCTGTAATTATAACCTTGAGAAGAATACATGTTGAAATTTTCGGATTTAAAATTAATATTAGCCGTTAGACCTTGATTAGAGGGATATCCACCAGTTGCCATAACACTACCATTCAATCCTTTATTTTTTCCTTTTTTGATTAAAATATTGATAATTCCACCACCTCCTTCTGCATCATAACGAGCAGATGGATTGGTAATTACTTCAACTTTATCAATAGCATCGGCAGGAATTTGACGCAAAGCATCGTTAATGTTAATCGCACTTGAAGGTTTGCCATCAATTAAAATTTTCACATTATCGTTTCCTCTCAAACTAATATTTCCTTCAACATCAACAGCAACAGAAGGAATGTTGTCTAAAACATCACTTACTGTTCCGCCTTTAACCATTAAATCTTGGCCTACATTATAAACTTTTTTATCTAACTTAATTTCAACCGTTGTTTTCTCTGAACGAACAATAACTTCTTTCAATTGTGTAGCATCATCTTCTAGTGAAATGGTACCCAAATTGGTATTCTCTTTAATTGATTTGGCTTTTAATTCGGTGGGTTTAAACGAAATAAATTCCACTTTTACATTGTAAGTTCCTGGTACAGCATCAAAGCTGAAATCACCTTTAGCATCGGTAATTCCTCCAGCAACAACTTTGTTTGTAGTTGGATTAATTAATGAAATTGTGCTGTATTCTAAAGGTTGATTGGTTCCTTTTTCAATTACTTTTCCAGTTACTTTTACTTTTTTAACGTCGGGTTTTTGTTGAGAATAATTCAATAATGTGCTCCATAATAAAGCTAGCGTTAAAAAGAATTTAAGGTTTTTCATGTTAAGATGTTTTTTTGTCATGCTTCTTTAAGACAGCAAAACTAAACATTCGTTTAACCATCAAATCACAAAGGTTTGTTAAAAGTACGTTAGAAAACGTTAAAGGATGGTTTTGATTTTCTCTAAAGGCCTTGCTATTACCGCTTTTTCGCCATATACAACTATAGGACGTTCCATCAAAATTGGAAAGTCAACCATCGCTTGAATAATAGCTTCATCCGACAATTCTTTTCCTTTGTAATTGGCAATCCAAACCGATTCTTTGGTTCGAATTAATTCCATTGGAGGAATGCCTAATTTATTTAGAAGGCTTTTCAATTCTTCATAGGATAATGGATTTTCTAAATATTTCACCACTTCTATTTTGTGATTTGAGGTTTCAAGAAAAGTTAGACATTCTCTTGATTTTCCGCAACGAGGATTATGGTAAATCGTTATCATCTTTTTTTACGTAAAATAAATAAAAATTGTAATAATTATACTATTTTAGTACAAATTAATTTGAGTTATGTTTTTAGAACAAGGTGTCAAAAAAGAAAATGAATTTTGGAAGTATTTACTGGGTTCTGTAGTTATTATTTTTGCTGCTGCCATAGGGCAAATTCCGCTTGGTATAGCAGTTGCTCTGAAAGCATATTCCTCTAAAAAAATAATTTTAAATTCAAGTGACGCCTTAAATTCATTAGATTCTAATGGGTCACTTTTTTTAATTATGATTTCGTTTCTAGTGGCATTTGGTGGTATTCTTTTAGTTGTAAAATATTTTCACCAACAAACGTTACTTGAAATTACTACTTCCAGAAAAAAAATTGATTGGAAGCGAGTATTTTTTTCTTTTGGATTATGGGCAGTTTTTACAATTATCACCACTTTAATTGCTTATTATACAAGTCCTAACGATATGATTTGGAATTTTAAGCCCATCCCATTTGCTATTTTATTTGTAATTGCATCGGTATTAATTCCTGTACAGACTTCTGTTGAAGAATTTGTCTTTAGAGGTTATCTAATGCAAGGTTTTGCAAATCTAGCTCGTAATAAATGGTTTCCATTGATGATGACTTCCATTATTTTTGGCTCAATGCATATCTTAAATCCAGAAGTAAGCAAAATGGGCTATAGCATTTTAATTTATTACATTGGAACGGGTTTGTTTCTGGGCATCATAACCTTAATGGATGACGGAATGGAGTTGGCTCTTGGTTTTCATGCAGCTAATAATTTAGTAACTGCTTTATTGGTAACCTCTGATTGGACGGCATTTCAAACAAACTCTATTTTTAGAGATGTTTCAGAACCGTCTTCTGGATTCCAAATTTTCATACCTGTATTTGTTATATTCCCATTGTTATTACTTGTTTTTAGTAAGAAATACAACTGGAATAATTGGAGAGAAAAACTGACAGGCGACATCAAAACAACAACTAATTTAAATGCAGAATATTATGATTAATCCTACTTATGAAAACGTTCACAATCATTTTAAATTAAATGGTTTTCATCTAGATAAAGAAGATTTATGCCGTGTAGCCTATAGTTTCATTAAAGAAGGAGAAGATTTTGAAAAACCAGTTGGGGATTTTCTTTTGGATTGGTTTGACAGTAAATCTTACATCGAATTGCAAACATCGGGTTCTACAGGAACTCCTAAAATCATTCGTGTTGATAAGCAAGCTATGGTAAATTCGGCTGTAGCTACTGGAGATTTTTTCGATTTGCGTTCTGGAAATAGAGCATTGCAATGTCTTCCAGTTAAGTATGTCGCTGGAAAAATGATGTTGATTCGTGCGATTATTCTTGGTTTGGATTTGGATTATGTAGCGCCGAGTTCCCATCCTATGAAAGATTTAGATGATTTGAAGTATGATTTTGTAGCGATGGTTCCGATGCAAGCCCAGAATTCTTTAAACGAATTGAAATCGGTAAAGAAACTCATCGTTGGTGGTGCACGTGTTAGTGCCTCGTTAGAAAAAGAATTGATGAAATTGCCTACCGAAGTCTATGAAACCTATGGCATGACCGAAACCATTACACACATTGCTGCCAAACGAGTAGGCGAGAAGGCCTTTACGGTGTTGCCACACGTAACAATCTCGTATGACGACAGAAATTGTTTAGTAATTCATGCACCCCATATTATTGCAGAAGATGCCATTGTAACCAATGATTTAGTCGAATTGGTCAATGAAAATCAGTTTGTTTTCCTAGGACGAATTGACAATGTGATTAATAGTGGTGGTGTCAAAATTATGCCCGAACAGGTTGAACATAAATTAGACGGTTCTATTAAACAGCGCTTTTTTATTACATCTAAAGAAGATAAAGAGTTGGGTGAAAAAGTAGTTTTAGTCATTGAAAGTGATTCGTTTGAAGTTGATCCTACTCTTTTTGAGGTATTGGATAAATACGAACGGCCAAAAGAAATCGTATTTGTGCCTAAGTTTAAAGAAACCGAAAATGGTAAAGTATTGCGAAAAGAAAGTTTAAAATAAATAAAAAAAGCGTCTCAATTAAGAGACGCTTTTTTTATTTAGAAACCTTTACATAAAATTCACTCGTTAATACTTCTACATCGTCTAACGATTTGACTTTAATTTTAGTCTTAGACCATTCGCTTGTTGGATTTAGCCTGATTTCTTCATCGTTAATTTTTATATCAACGGGCATTGCAAAACCTGGTTCTGAAGCGGTCCAACTGCAGTATAATTTGTCTTTTTCAATTTTTAAATTCAGTACTGGAATTGTAGTATAACGCAAGTATTGGTTGAAAATAGGAGTTAGATTCATGCCACTTTCGGTATTAAAAAAATCAATTACTGTTTGGGTATCGATAATTTTATGACGGAATTTCTCAGAATAATTCAAAATAAGTTTCCACCACAATTCGTCATTATTTATAACATGACGCAACGTATTTAACATCAAAGCACCTTTAGGATACATATCGCCCGAACCTTCATTACTTACTCCATAATTTCCTATAATTGGTCGATCATTCTGAACATTACGCTGTAAACCTTTACAGTATTTCATGGCTTTTTCATATCCCTTTTGACATTCAATAAAAACCACTTCGGTATATTGAGTAAACCCTTCGTGAATCCACATGTCGGCTATGTCTTTAGACGTAATACTGTTTCCAAACCACTCGTGACCGCTTTCGTGAACAATAATATAATCAAAGGTCAATCCAATTCCAGTCATCGACAAATCGGAACCTAAATACCCTTTCAAGTACTTATTTCCATAAGCTACAGCACTTTGATGTTCCATACCTAAATAAGGAGTTTCAACTAATTTATAGCCATCTTCCTTAAATGGATAGGATCCAAACTTACTTTGAAAACAAGTCAACATCGGTTTAACGTCGGCATCAAAATGCTTTTTAGCGCGTTCCTCATTATAATTTAGCACATAATAATCAATATCTAAACCGTCTAAATTATCGTGAATGTGTGCATAATTAGCAATATTAACCGTAATGTCGTAGGTGTTTATTGGATTTTTCACTTCCCAATCCCAACGCGTATAGCCGTTCTTTAGATCTTCACTACCTAATAATCTTCCATTAGAAACTTCTGCTAAACCTGTTGGAACAGCTACTTTAATAGTGGCACCATTGTCTGGTTCATCAGTTTGAGAATCTTTAACAGGATACCATAAACTCGCACCAGTTCCTTGAACAGCAACACCAACCCATGGATTGCCTTCTTTGTCTTTTTTGAAAACAAATCCACCATCCCAAGGAGCATTTTTGGCGATTAAAGGTTTCCCAGAATAATAAAAACGAATTTTTTCATTAGAATTTACCTTCAATTCAGTAGGAAAATCAATAAAGACAGCATTGAAATCTCTATTGTATTGTAGCTTTTTAGTGTTATAAACAATCGAATCGACTTGCATATTTTGAAACAAATCGATTTGAATTTTCTTTGTTTTTTCAACCACTTTGAACGAAATGTCATTATAACCTACAATAGATTTGTCATCAATATTGATTTTAATATTTAAATCATAATATTGCACATCAAAACAAGTTCGTTCTGGGCGTAATCCACCAAATAACGAATCTTTTCGGGTAAATGTTTCTTGAGCAAAAAGCGCTTGAAAACTAGTGAGAGTTAAACCAATGAGAAGTATTTTTTTCATAAAAAAAGCTATTTTATATGTTAGTAGTAAACATAACCAATTTGTTACTAAAAATCTGCTTCTACAGAAACAGTCATTATTTCTTTAGTAATGGGATGTTGAAAGGTTATGCTTTCTGCATGCAAATGCAAACGATTGGCTTTCGTCCCGTACAAATCATCGCCAACAATGGCGGTATTCAAACCTAAAGGATGTGCGGCATGAACGCGAAGTTGATGGGCTCGACCAGTAATAGGATAGAAGTAAACTAACGTTTTACCATCGAATTGTTTTATAATTTCCCATTTAGTTTGAGCGGGTTTTCCATAATCGTAACACACCAATTGATTGGGACGGTTGTCTAAATCGACACGCAACGGTAAATCGATTACTCCGTGATTTTCTGTAATAATTCCGTTTAACAAAGCTACGTATCGTTTTTTTATTTGACGTTTAATAAATTGGGATTGTAAATTTTTATGAATTTCGCTCGATTTAGCGACCAATAACAAACCCGAAGTTGACATGTCCAAACGATGTACCACTAAGGGGCCCGTGGCACTTGGATAACGAAGTTTCATTCTAGAATATACCGAATCCGTAACTTGTTTCCCAGGTACCGAAAGAAATTCCGCTGGTTTATTAACTACTACTAAGTATTCATCTTCGTAAACAATCGCAATCTCTTTTCCTATTGCGGTATTCATTTTAAACGGATTTTCATCCATCACAATGCCTTCGAGCATGTGCCCTAAAATGGGTTGGCATTTACCCGTGCATGCCGGATAAAACTGCTGGTGCTTTCGAACTTCTGATTTGGGCGATTGTCCCCACCAAAACTCAGCCATAGCAATGGGTTTGAGTTGGTGCTGAAAGGCATAATGCAACAATTTTGGTGCCGCACATTCACCAGCACCAGCTGGCGGATTTCCATCAAATAGTTCTCCTAAACTTTTTGAGTTACCATATTGATTTAGAAATGCATAATTGTAAAACAATTGTTGTTGCAAGGCATTTGATTTTTGCCTACGTTCTTCTTTTAGCAAATCAATTTTATTAGTAAAATCAGCTAATTCTTGAGAGGCAAAATCGATTTTATGATTCCAATACTGCGTCATTTTTTTAAGGGTGATGCTTTCCTTTTGACTTTCTGAATTCAATTGATTTTTGTATGTTTCAAAAGCATTGTTGTCCAGTTCTCTTTCGGCAGTAGCCCGTTGTTCTGCTCGAAGTTTTTTGCAAATTTTTATGCGGTTTTTTTGTTCTTGCAATTCAAGTTCCGCTTGATTTTTAGTGTTTTCAAAATTTTGAATACAATTCAAATAGTCAGCTGAAGCTTCTAATGCTTCAATTTTACGATTGTATTGATTTAAAACCGCTTCTTCTTGTTTGAAAAAACCATCCTCTTGCAGCATATCAAAAACGGTAGGCACAAAATACTCATGATGATTTTGAGACGCTAATTTTCCTGAAAAAGCCCATAAATAGCCTAATTCCTTTTGTTGATTTTGAACCACTAAAACACCAAACATTTTACCTATAACCAATCCGTTTTGATTTTCATCTAATCCGAAGTTATGTTTCCAATCGGTTTGATTTTGAAGGTATTGTTGCAATTCATTTGAAGCAATGATACTCAATTCATGGGGTTCGTAATAAAATGGGAAAGTAAATTTTTCAGGAATTGCAATTGCTGAAATATCGTGTTGAAAAGGCTGGAAATGGAGTAATGGCATTATTATATCTATTACAAAAAGACTAAGTCAATTCCTTTAATTACAGTATTTATTAATGTTTAATTTACAATTTGATGAACAAAACAAAATCATTTGAAGTTCCTGTTTTTTGTAAATTTGAGTGCATTAATTAAAAGTCATTTTATGAAATATCTAGTGAAATTTTTTTTCTATTCTATTTTTATGACGATTTTATTTTTGGAACACACTACGCTTCATTTGTCTTTTACCGTATTATTTTCATTGCGAAAATTCAAATTAACGCATTAAACCTGAATTACGCCTAAATTGAATTTCTTTTCAATAGGAGCGTGGTTGGCAGCCTCTATTCCCATTGATATCCAGGTTCTAGTTTCTAACGGATCAATAATAGCATCGGTCCATAATCGTGATGCAGCATAATAAGGCGAAACTTGCGCATCATAACGTGCTTTGATTTTATCAAACAATTCTTTTTCTTTTACTTCATCTACCACTTCGCCTTTCGCTTTTAAAGACGAAGCTTCTATTTGTGCTAATACTTTAGCGGCTTGTGTTCCACCCATAACGGCAAGTTCGGCACTTGGCCATGCAACTATTAATCTTGGATCGTAGGCTTTTCCGCACATAGCATAATTGCCTGCTCCGTAAGAATTTCCAACTACTACAGTAAATTTTGGCACTACCGAATTAGAAACGGCATTCACCATTTTGGCACCATCTTTAATAATACCGCCATGCTCCGATTTGGAACCCACCATAAATCCGGTTACGTCTTGCAAAAAGACTAATGGAATCTTCTTTTGGTTGCAATTGGCAATAAAACGTGTGGCTTTGTCTGCCGAATCCGAATAAATTACACCACCAAATTGAATTTCACCTTTTTTAGTTTTAGAAACGATGCGCTGATTGGCCACAATTCCGACAGCCCAACCGTCAATTCGAGCATAGCACGTAATGATTGATTGTCCATAATCGGGTTTGTACATATCCATTTCCGAATTGTCAACCAATCGTTTAATCACTTCCATCATGTCGTATTGATCGGCACGAGATTTCGGAATGATACCATAAATATCTTGTTCTTCTAATGCTGGTTTTTGAGATTTTTCACGGTTAAATCCCGCTGTATCATAATCCCCAATTTTACCCACGATACTCTTAATTCGATCTAAAGCATCTTTATCGTTTTTGGCTTTATAATCGGTTACACCCGAAATTTCGCAATGTGTTGTCGCGCCACCCAAGGTTTCGTTGTCTATATTTTCGCCGATAGCGGCTTTTACTAAGTAACTTCCAGCCAAGAAAATACTTCCTGTTTTATCGACTATCATGGCTTCATCACTCATGATAGGAAGATAGGCACCACCAGCAACACAACTTCCCATTACGGCAGCAATTTGAGTAATTCCCATGCTGCTCATGATGGCATTGTTTCTGAAAATTCGTCCGAAATGCTCTTTATCGGGAAAAATTTCGTCTTGCATTGGCAGATAAACTCCTGCAGAATCTACCAAATAAATGATAGGCAAGCGGTTTTCCATAGCTATTTCTTGTGCACGAAGGTTCTTTTTGCCTGTAATTGGAAACCAAGCACCGGCTTTTACAGTAGCGTCATTAGCTACAACAATACATTGTTTTCCTTTGATATAACCAATTTTAACGACAACACCACCTGACGGACAGCCGCCGTGTTCAGCATACATTCCGTCACCTACAAAAGCGCCAATTTCGATAGATTTTGCTTTATCATCTAACAGATAATCAATGCGTTCTCTTGCGGTCATTTTGCCTTCAGCGTGCAATTTTTCGATGCGTTTTTCGCCTCCACCAAGCTTTACTTTGGCGAATTTTTGTTTTAAATCAGATAGTAAAAGTTTGTTATGATCTTCGTTTTTGTTGAAGTTTAAGTCCATAGATGTAATGCTTGATTTTTGCTTTGCTAAAATACGAAAACGTTTTCAAAAAGAAAGTATCAATTTGAATTCTAAAAAATAATAGTGTAAAATAGGGCTTTTTTTAATTTCTTAACATTCTCTTAATATTAGATAAATACATTTGCAAAAATTTAAAAATAGATACAATGTCATTAAACAGTATTTTCCAATTTTTGGTGCCAAAAGATAAAAAGTTCTTTCCTTTATTTGAGCAAGCATCTGCAAATTTAATTGTTTTAGCAGAAACTCTGCATGAAGCCGTAAATGCACCTAAGTCTGAGCGTGAAGAATATTACAAAAAAATAGAAGATTTAGAGGCTGTTATTGAGGAAATTACACATAAAACGCACTTAGAGTTGAGTAGAAACTTTATTACACCTTTTGATAGAGAAGACATTCATTCCTTGATTAAATCGATTGATAATGTTGCCGATTTTATGCACGGTGCTGCGAGTAAAATGCGTTTGTATCAGGTAGAAAAAATAACTAAATCCATTCGAAAATTAACAGAAATTAATTTAGAAGCATGTCAATTAATTGGTATTGGAATCAAAGAATTGAAAGACATGAATGATCATAAAGCTATTAAAGATACTTGTAAAAAAATCAATAAATTAGAAAGCAAGGCAGATGCTGTTTTTGACAAAGCTGTAGCTGATATTTTTGAAAATGAAAGCGATGCTAAAAACATTATAAAATACAAAGAAGTGCTTTCGGCTTTAGAATCAGCTTCAGACAAATGTAAAAGTGTTTCTAACGTAATGGAACAAATTTCTGTAAAACATTCTTAATAACAAGAATACTCTAGACATTAAAATATGACTTTATTAATTGTTATTATAGTATTAGCTTTGATATTTGACTATATCAATGGTTTTCACGACGCGGCTAATTCGATAGCTACCATCGTAGCCACCAAAGTTTTAACCCCTTTTCAAGCGGTAGTTTGGGCAGCTTTTTTTAATTTTCTGGCCTATTGGGTTTTCGGATTTGGAGTTGCTGATACGGTTGCAAAAACGGCACATTCAAGCAGTATTGATTTGGTAACTATTTTAGCTGGAGTTATTGCGGCTATTATTTGGAACTTAATCACGTGGTGGAAAGGAATTCCATCATCATCATCACACACGCTTATAGGCGGATTTGCTGGTGCTGCTATTGCTCATGGATTATCGAGTGTTACTGATCCTGAACATGCAGGTTTTAAAATTGTAAACTGGTTCAAAGCAGCAAAAGAAGGAGAATTATTGCCTTCTGGTGTACTTATTGTAATATTGTTTATTGTTTTTGCACCATTATTAGGAATGATTATTTCGTATTTCATTTCTTTATGGTTAATGTATTCCTCAAAAAAGAATATCTATCCAAAAATAGTAACAGTAGTATTAATGATTTTGGTGGTTTGGTTTATGTCAACTGTTATGGTTTCTTATTCGGACATTAAAAAGCCAAGATTTGAGAGCCATTTTTGGAGTGTCGTTTGTGAACCAGGAAATATCAAATGGACTTTAGTCGGATTAATTTTCTTTAGTTTAGCCATATTTAATTTATTCTTTAGTAGCTTTTCAACTTCAAAAGCTGAGAAAGTACTGAGAAAAATGCAATTGTTATCATCAGCCGCATTTAGTTTAGGTCATGGAGGAAACGATTCACAAAAAGTTATGGGTATTATCGCTGCAGCTGTTGCGGTTTATTTACGAATGAATCCACATGTTGATATGTCTTCTGGATGGTTGGATTTGAATGTAATTTTACCAGACGAAGATAAAGGAATTAAAGCCAATATGCCGAGTTGGATTCCATTAACTTGTTATACTGTTATTGCTTTAGGAACTTTAAGTGGTGGATGGAAAATTGTAAAAACCATGGGTTCAAAAATTACTAAAGTGACCGCTTTTGAAGGTGTAGTAGCAGAATCTGCTGGTGCTTTAACCTTATTTACAACAGAACATTTTAAGATTCCTGTTTCTACTACACATACTATTACGGGTTCCATCATTGGAGTAGGGGTTACTAAAAGAGTTTCAGCCGTTCGTTGGGGAGTAACTGTTAAATTATTATGGGCCTGGATTTTAACCATTCCAGTTTCAGCTGTGTTAGCTGCTCTAATATACTCTATCTTGAAGATATTTCTATAGATAAAAAAAAACATTATATAACTATGACTGCCTTAATTGGCAGTTTTTTTTCAACCTTTTTTTAAAAGTTAATATAACGTTAACAATTTTTAAAAAAAACTACTTTTAGTAATTTTAATTTAAGAATAAGCTAACTTTAAAGAAACAATAAATCAATTAAACTACACAAACACACACAACTAACTATTTTACAATGAAAAGAATTATTCTATTAACGACTCTTTTAGTGTCTATTTCATTTTATGCTCAAGTAAATAATGAAAAATCGAAACACGATAATGATTTAAAAATAAATTCATTACCCTATTTCAGTTATGGAAAAGGAATTGGAATTACTTCTCCAGACAGTTTGTACCAATTCAACATTCGTTTTCGTATACAAAACAGATTGTCTTATTATGATAATGAAGGAAATGATCCCTATTATGAAGCTCAAGTAAGACGTCTTCGTTTACGATTTGATGGTTTTGTAGGGAACCCAAAGTTTTTATATGTAATGCAACTTTCATTTGGTGCAGGAGATGTTGGGGTTGAAAAAACTGGAGAGAACCTTAATGTAATTCGGGATGCGATGGTTTACTATCGTCCAAATAAAAAATGGCAATTAGGATTTGGAGTTACCAAGTTACCTGGTACTCGTCAAACCGTAAATTCCTCTGGAGCCATACAATTTACCGACCGTTCTATAAATAATTTCAAATTTGGAATTGATCGTGATTTTGGTTTTCATTTTGCTAATTTGCATGAAAAACCAAATCAATTCTCTTACGATTTTAAAGGCGCAATCACTTTAGGAGAAGGTAGAAATTGGACAACAAATAATCCCAATGCTCCAATTAAAGATAATAATGGATTGTGCTTTACTGGAAAAATAGAATTATTGCCATTAGGAACTTTTAAAAAAGACGGACAATATTTTGAAGGAGATATTTTAAGAGAACCAAAACCAAAAGTTATGATTTCTGGAGCTTACTCATACAACCAAAAAGCTAGAAAAACATTAGGACAAACTGGTGATTTATTATATTCTGCTCACGATATGAAGTCGTTACTTTTAGATGCCATTGCGAAATATGATGGTTGGGCATTTATGGCCACTTATATGAATCGAATGTCTAATGACCCTGTTACCGTTAATCCATTAGATGCTACTCAAACCAAAGTTATTTTTAATGGGTACGGAACTGATTTTCAGTTAAGTTATGTACTTAAATCTAATTACGAATTTGTAACACGTTATTCTATACAAAAAATTGATAATGAAGTTTTTAAGTATTACCCTAACACTAACGAGTTTAGTTTTGGCATTAACAAATATCTTTGGGAACACGCATTTAAACTACAAGCGGAGGCTAGTTTTGATAAATTAGATTATTATGACGGAACCTCAAAAAACAATTGGTATGTAAGATTTCAAATCGAAATGGGTATTTAAACATTTATTTCTGTTTTTCAAATAAAACCTTTAAAGTTTCACAATTACATTTTGTGAAACTTTTTTTTAAAAAAAATAGTATCACAATTTAGTTTCTTAAAATTAACATTTAGATAACATCTTAACATTTTAGAAACAATTTAAAAACATAACGATAAAGTGTTAATAACTTCAATTTTAACTTGACGCTGTTAATTTGCATCAAATTAAAAAACACAACTATG
Source organism: Flavobacterium sp. FG139 (assembly GCF_057809695.1). Lineage (NCBI taxonomy): Bacteria > Pseudomonadati > Bacteroidota > Flavobacteriia > Flavobacteriales > Flavobacteriaceae > Flavobacterium > Flavobacterium sp. FG139. Next base: position 254,792 of record NZ_JBMDKL010000001.1, on the reverse strand, counting down.
TTTAAATTAAAATCACTTTTCTCAATTGTAATGCTGTTTGTAATCAGTGTCGTATCGGCTCAAATTACATCTTCTTCTGTTTCAGGGAAAGTTACAGATGGTACTGCTCCAGTTTTTGATGCTACCATAACGTTAACACACTTGCCAACAAATTCTACTTATGAAACGACCACAGACAAGCAAGGTCGATACAATTTAGAGAATTTGAATGTGGGTGGTCCATACAAAATAACGGTGAAAAGTATGGATACTAAAGAGTATACCACTTCACAAATTCAGTTATCATTAGGAGATAACGATATTCCAGTAATTAAAGTTCAGAAAAACGATAATGTATTGCAAGAAGTTGTTGTAGCAGGTAAAAAAACCTCTGCAAGAAATGGCGGTACAAACATTACTCAAACGCAGATCAACGGATTACCTAATATTAATAGAGGAATTCAAGATGTTACTAAACTAGTACCTCAAAGTGCCAATAACTCATTTGCAGGTACCAATTTTAGATATAATAATGTTACTATTGATGGTTCTATCAATAATGATGCGATTGGTTTTAGCCCATCATTAGGTGGTCAATCTGGAACTTCTGGGATGCCAGGAAGCAGTACCAGAACCAACTCTATTAGTTTGGATGCCATTCAAGATGTTCAAGTATATATTGCTCCTTACGATGTTAAATTAGGAAACTTTCTTGGAGGAAGTGTAAATGCCGTAACTAGAAGTGGTACTAATAAAGTATCGGGTTCGGTTTATACGTATGGTAGAAATGCAGCTTTAACAGGTCCGAATAATGTTGGTGATGGTTCTAAAATGCCTAAAGAATTTGAAGATTATCAATTAGGATTCAGAGTGGGTTTCCCAATTATTAAAGATAAATTATTCTTTTTTACAAATGAGGAATATACCAAAAGAACAGATCCATTATTTTACAATGCTGGTGATGTTGATGCAAACGGTAATGTAGCTTCATTAGTAGACAATGCTACAGCTACTTCTATTTCAAACTTTGTAAAAACAAATTATGGTTTTGATGCTGGTTCATTCAATGCATACAATAACCATTCGCAAAGTAAAAAGTTTTTCAATAAAATTGATTGGAAAATAAACCAAAAACACTCTTTGTCACTTCGAAATAATACTGTTTTTTCTGAGGCTTCTAACTTAGAACGCGATGCTGCAAACTTCAGATTTTCGAGTATGGACTTCATTCAATACAACAAATCAATCAGTACGGTATTGGAATTTAAAAGTCATTTTAGCAATAAATGGTCTAACTCATTTATGGTTGGCTATTCTAGTATTAAAGATTATCGCGACCCAACTTCAGGAAATTATATGTTTCCACAAGTTGAAATTGGATACAATGGTGGTACAATCTTCTTAGGAAATGATAGAGAAGCTACCGTATTTAATATGAAACAAAATACCACTGAAATTACCGATAACTTAACGTACAAAAGTGGAAATCACACGTGGTTGTTTGGAACACATAACGAACTTTATGATATTAGTTACGGATTTGTTAATGCTTTAAACGGTAGAGTTTCTTATAAAACATTAGCTGATTTTTATGCAGGAACACCTTCACGTGTAAGAGGAACTTATGCATTCGATGGATCTACAAGAGATGATATTTTCAACAATCCATATGCAAAGTTTAAAGTGAATATGTACAGTGCTTATGTACAAGATGAAATCAAAATTGGTGATAAACTTAAAATCACTCCAGGAATTAGAGTTGATTACACCGATTTACCTAACAAACCAAATTTGAGTTCTCAGGTTCAAAATTCACCAAATGATCCTTACTACGGAACAACATACAATTACACGCCGGTAAATCAAATCAAAAATAACTTCTTTACAACGGCATTAGTGTCTCCTCGTTTCGGATTCAATTATAATGTTTTTGAAGATAAATCATTAGTAATTCGTGGTGGTTCAGGGATATTCACCGGTAGAATTCCTTTTGCATGGTTAGGATATGCCTACTATAATGATGGTGTTGGATATGGAAGTTTTGATAGAAATAACTTAACCGCTGCACAAGCTACAGCTTTAGGAGATCCTTTAAACCAAAATACAGGTGGAATAAACAACTATCATGATGCTACACCAAAAGTTCAGGCAGATTTAATTGATAACAAGTTTAAAATGCCACAAATCTCAAGAAATTCACTTGCAGTAGATTATACCTTAAAAGGATATAAATTTACTTTTGAAGGTATTTACACCAAAGTAATTAGAGATTTATTATTCCAACAAGTGAATAAAACAGACAACCCTTATTACTATTCTTACGATGTAAATCATGAGATGCCAATTTATTCAACCAATATAAATCCAGCTTTCTCAAATGCGTATATGCTTTCAAATACAAGCAAAGGATACCGTTACAGCTTAACAGGTATGGTTTCTAAATCGTATAACTTTGGATTCAATTTCATGGCAGCCTATACCTATGGTAATGCCAAAGATATCACTAACGGTGTTAGAAATTCAATGGAGAGTAACTGGCAAATGAATCAATCGTTAACGCCTAATAATCCGCAATTAGCTACATCTAACTTTAATATCAAACACAGAATTGTTTCTAATGTTGGATATGCGGTTAACATAACCAAAAACAATACGCTTTCTGCAAATGTTTTCTTCAATGCACAATCTGGAAATCCATTTACATGGGGATTTGTCAACTCAACAATTGCTGGAACAGGACAATCAGCTGGTTTAGCTTATATTTTTAAAGATGCTGCAGAAGCGGCACGTTACATCGGTGTTGATGCTACTGGTGCACCAACTGCCACAGCAGTGCAACAAGTTGCTGATTATGAAAACTTCATTAATGGTAACAGTTATTTAAAAAGTAGAAGAGGAACTTTTACAGAAAGAAATGGCGATTTTACTCCATGGAACATTCAAACCGACATGAGAATAATGGATGAATTTAGAATTAAAGATGGTAAGGATAATATTCATACTATTCAATTTTCTATCAGCATTATTAATGTTGGAAACATGATTAATAAAGATTGGGGAAGAAGTTATTTTGTTCCAAATACCTACAATTCAACGGCTGGTGTTGGTTTAACTAAAACTGGTAATTTAGGTGGTGTTGCCACTGGTGATCCAATTTACACCTTTAAAACACCAACTTCTACACCATATACTGTAGATCAATTTGCTTCAAGATTTCAAGCACAATTCGGAATTCGTTATTCATTCTAATCAAATTAATAGAACATATGAAAAAGTTAAAATCATTAGTAGCAGTCCTATTTATTTTATCAGCAGGAATTGCTTCTGCACAAATAACTTCTTCTACCATCAATGGAAAAGTTACAGACGGTGATATGCCTGTTGTAAATGCATCGGTTACTTTGATTTATTTGCCTACAAATTCGGTTTACGAAACTGTAACCGATAAAAAAGGTAGATTTAGTTTAGATAATCTTGATGTAGGAGGTCCTTTTAAAATTGAAGTAAAAGGAGAAACAATTGAGAATTACTCTAAATCAGGTTTTACGTTATTACTTGGAGATAACGATTTACCAAAACCAATAATGGTTAGAAAAAAAGAGACTGATTCACAGGTTGATTCAACTACTGATAAAAATAGCACATCTAAATCGAGTTAGTTAAAATTTCATTTATTTTGTTTAATCCGTTGCCTTAATTACAATGCAACGGATTTTTTTTAGTCTAATTTTAACAATTGTTTTTGAGATAAGTATGTACTTTTATTAAAAAAATATATCATGAAGACAAAATTATTTTTAGTGATGATTATGAGTGCTTTTATGTCACAAGCACAACTAAAACCTGTTGATTATACAGACGGTGCTCAAAAGTTAAGTGGATTCATTTCCAAACCTGCAAATGCCCTAAAAAACAAAGCTGGTGTTCTGATTTTACCTGCTTGGATGGGAATTGATGATCATGCCAAAGAAAGCGCTGAAGAGTTATCTAAATTAGGGTATTACACCTTTGTAGCCGATATTTATGGAGTAGGTAATAAGCCCAGCAATTATAGTGAAGCAGGTCAAAAAGCAGGCTATTACAAAAAAAATATTCAGGAATATCAAAAACGCATTCAATTGGCTCTTGAACAATTGATAAAACAAGGTGCTAATCCTGATGAAATTGTGGTTATGGGGTATTGTTTTGGAGGAACTGGTGCAATTGAAGCGGCTAGAAGCAATATGAAAGTAAAAGGAATTGTTTCGTTTCATGGAGGTTTGGCTCGTGATGAAGCTAGAGCCATTGAACCCATTTCAGCTCGAGTTTTAGTACTGCACGGTGCTGACGATCCTTATGAAAGTGAAGCCGAAATCAAAGCATTTCAAAATGAAATGAGAACTTCTAAAGCCGACTGGGAAATGGTCTATTATGCCAATGCAGTTCATTCGTTTACCGATAAAAATGCAGGTACCGATAACAGCAAAGGTGCAGCTTATAATGAAAAAGCCGACCATCGTTCTTGGAAAGCCCTGTTACAATTTTTGAAGGAAGTATTGGTTTAATAATTGTGTATTATAAAAAAAACACCCCAAATGTTGTATTTGGGGTGTTTTTTTTAATTGAATTGATATTTTAGGAGCAACGAAGTGTTCTTAAAAGCATATACATTAGAATCGGTATAAGGATTCAAATTAGTATTAGTATATTGTCTAAAAGCAATTACATATTTTTTGAATTGAAAACCAACTCCAAAAAGGAGGTTGAATTTGACTCCGTTCAATTCGGTGTATAAAAAGGTTGGATATCCATTATTATCTCTGGTTATTAATAAATCTGAATTATTTACAAACTGTATATTCATTGCAGTTTCCAAATATAGTTTCGAATTTTTATTAAAATTAAAATTGCGTTTTATTCCAAATGGGACAGTAATACTGTTAAATTTAAAATTTATTTTATAATCATTATTGGTGTATCCATTATTATAATTTGGATTGATGTAGTAGGTACTTGTCATAACTCCGTCACCTTTATATGAAATGAAAGAAGGTTCGGTAAATACAGCCCAACTTCTATTGTTGAATGGAAGCACTGCTTCAAGTTCAACTCCAATCGAAAAGGATGTTTTCTTTCCAGTTTCATTAGAACCATCAAAAGGTACGGTTCGGATTCCATTTTTGCTAATTAAATCAAAATAGGAATAATTAGTATTAAAAGCTAGTTTGTAATTCAACTTTGTCTTCTGTCTTTTTGACACCTCTTTACTTGAACTATCTCCAGAACATTTATTAACCAAATTAAAATAATCTCTTAGATCATCGTCAGAATATTCTAGCGTTTCAACTTTTAAAGCACTATCGTTACAATTCACAGCAGCTAATAATTGTCTTTTATAAAAATCATTAGCATACAAATTAGACATGTTTTCATTTGATTTAAAATACTTTTTATAAATCAATTGTTGGATATTTTGAGTGTTATTTTTAAAGAAAAAACGAATTGGGAAGGTATTATTTTCATATTGATATAGGTTATTTGTTCCTTCTACCAACACTTTTAAAAAAACTGTAACTGTTGTAAAAGTTGGCTCTTTATCAATAGAATAATCAGGTTCTCCTTTAGAAATATCAATTGCAACAGTTTCTTTTACGTATTTAGAATAGCCATCAATAGCAAACTCTTTCGCTTCAGATATCGAAACTTCTCTGGAAACTTCATCAGAATTATTTTTTACCTCAAAAAAAATGGGATTGTACTCCCAATCAGAATTCTTAATCAAACAGTCAATTTTTTTTCCAGAATTATCAATATAATATCCTTTTAAAAAATTCTTTTGGCTGAAACAGGCAGCAGATACAAGTAATAAACAGGCAATCATTTTTTTCATATTCTATTTTTTAATGGTTTAGAATTCCAAATATAGAAAAAAAACTTACATGTATAAAATACAAAAGCCGATCTGGAGCGATCGGCTATTGTGGTGAGGTGTAACTTCCTTTCGGAATCCTCGATGCAAATATAGGGTTAAATTATGAATTACAAATTATAAATTACGAGTTATTTTATAATTCATAAATTTTGCTATTCCTCTTTTTGTCCCATCATCATTAAATACGCTTTCAAAAAAACATCGATATTTCCGTTCATAACGGCATCAACATCACTGGTTTCTTTTCCGGTTCTTACATCTTTTACCAGTTTATAGGGCTGCATCACGTAGTTTCTAATTTGTGATCCCCATTCAATTTTCATTTTTCCTGCCTCAATATCAGCACGTTGTGCCATTTGTTTTTTAAGCTCAATTTCATATAACTGCGAGCGTAACATTTGCATGGCACGTTGTCTATTATCTTGCTGTGATCGCGTTTCGGAACACTGAATCTGGATTCCAGTGGGTTTGTGAAATAATTGCACTTTAGTTTCCACTTTATTCACATTTTGACCACCAGCACCACTCGAACGAGAGGTTATAATTTCTATATCGGCTGGATTGATGTCAATTTCAATAGTGTCATCTACTAATGGATAAACATAAACCGAAGCAAAAGAAGTATGACGTTTAGCATTACTATCAAAGGGTGAAATACGTACCAATCGGTGTACCCCATTTTCTCCTTTTAAATAACCAAAAGCAAAATCACCTTCAATTTCGAGCGTTACCGTTTTAATTCCAGCAACTTCACCTTCTTGAAAGTTCAATTCTTTAATTTTATAATTTTGATTTTCGGCCCACATCATGTACATACGCATCAGCATAGAAGCCCAGTCGCAACTTTCGGTACCACCAGCGCCAGCGGTAATTTGAAGTACGGCACTAAAACTATCACCTTCATCAGAAAGCATGTTTCTAAACTCTAGATCTTCTATGAAATCGTTCGTGAGTTTGAATTGATCATCCAACTCGACTTCTGTGACATCGCCTTCTTTAAAAAATTCATAGGTGATTTGAAGCTCTTCTGCTAAACCATTTGCTTTTTCAAAATCTTCTACCCATTTTTTCTTAGAGCGAAGGTTCTTCACAATCAGTTCTGCTTCTTTAGCATTGTTCCAAAAATCTGGAGCGTACGTCTTTTCTTCTTCGTTAGAAATTTCGATTAGTTTGGCATCAATGTCAAAGATACCTCCTCAACGCACCAAGACGTTCTACAATACCTTTAATTTGTTCGGTATTTGTCATAAATAATGTAATTTTGTAATCGCAAATGTAATGCATCCAAATTTTATATGGAAATAAATTTAATCAGTGATACCGTAACCAAGCCCAGCAATGAAATGTTGCAATTTATGTTTAAGGCTAAAGTTGGTGACGATGTATATAAACAAGACCCAACGGTAAACGAGTTAGAGACTGCTGTGGCTCAATTGTTTGGTAAAGAAGCGGCTTTGTTTTTTCCGAGTGGCACAATGGCTAATCAAACAGCAATAAAGTTGCATACCAATCCAGGTGAGCAAGTTATTTGTGATAAGTATTCACACATTTATCATTATGAAGGAGGAGGTGCCTCATTTAACAGTGGTGTTTCTTGTTGTTTAGTGGATGGAAAACGAGGCATGATTACTGCCGATTTGGTTAAAAATGCTATAAATGACCCTGAGTTTTATCATGCACCATTAACGTCGCTAGTGAGTATTGAAAACACAACTAACAAAGGTGGTGGTGCTTGTTATGAGATTTCTGAATTAAAAAAAATAAAAGAGGTTTGTGTTGAACACCATTTGAAATACCATTTGGATGGTGCTCGATTGTGGAATGCTATGGTGGCTAAAAAACAACATCCTAAACAATTTGGAGAATTGTTTGATACCATATCCGTTTGTTTATCGAAAGGATTAGGAGCACCCGTAGGTTCCTTATTAATCGGTAGTAAAGACGATATGAAACGTGCCTTGCGAATCCGAAAGATTTTTGGCGGTGGAATGCGTCAATCGGGGTATTTAGCAGCAGCTGGAATGTATGCCTTGCAAAATAACATCTTGCGATTGGAAGAAGATCATCGCAGAGCTAAAGAATTAGGAACACTTCTACAAACGTTATCATGGGTGGATAAGGTAGAACCAGTTGAAACGAATATCCTAATTTTTTCGGTTAGACCCTCATTAGAAGATAAATGGGTTATTGAAAAATTAAAACAGAAAAGCATTCATATTAGCTCTATGGGGCATGGCAAACTTCGAATAGTGACGCATCTTGATTACAAAGAAGTAATGCATAACTATGTAATGGAAGCTTTAGAAAAAATGAAGTTTTAAATTCTGAAGAGTTTTAGAGATTTCCAGAAATTATACCCTTACTTATTTTGGTTCCCAAAGTTCAATTTTGTTACCATCGGCATCCATAATATGAACAAATTTACCGTAGTCGTAAGAAGCAATCGTATCTAAAATAGTTACACCATTTTCTTTGAGTTTGACTACCAATCCTTCAATATTCTGTACTTGATAATTGATCATAAATTCTTTTTTGGAAGGTTCAAAATAGGAATCACCTTTTTTAAATGGTTTCCATTGCACCGAATTTACTTCCTCAGGTTTATTAACATTTCTCGTTTCAAAACTTGAGGAACCCCAAGCATTAATTTCAAGACCTAAATTTTTTGCATACCAATCCCTGGTTTCTTTAGGATGGTCTGAATAAAAGAAAACACCTCCAATTCCGGTTACTTTTGGAGTTGCATCTGTAGTAGTTGATGGTTTTGTTTGGTCTTCCATTTTAGTATTGTTTTTAGGGATGGAGTGACAATTTGAAAATAAAACGAGCACCAAAATTGTACTAATAAACCTTTTCATAATGTTTGTATTTTTTAGTTATGATGAAATTGTATCAATTGGCACCTCATTTTTAGCAACCATTTCCGCTTTAATTTCGGGCACCATGTGTTTAAAAACTACAACTGTTCCTGCTACCACATCTTTAAAACTTTGGTTGCGTTGGCTGGACATATATAGTATAAAATCGGTAACTACTAGCACTGTAGAATAAGTACCCTGAATGATTATCCCAAAGGGTAAAAATGAAGACAAATAGCGAGATTGTTCTTGCCAATCTAAATTAACAAACTCATTTGAATCTGCCAATCGAATACAAAATAGCATACAACTCACGCTAATTATTGTATTAATAAAATAAGGTAGGTATCGTAAAAAAGTATTTTTATAAGTTACATCATCACCGTTTATTTTGAGTAATTGTAATCCTACAATGCGTTTTCCTGGAGTTGCACCAAAATTTTTAGGTAAGTAAACATAATACCATAAAGTAAAAACAATAGTACACGGAAAAGTAATATAAAAGTTATTTAGGGCTTTCGAATTGAAATAAAGAACTACTAGTGATACAGGTAACATAATAACAAAATCCAATAATAATGCAGCGAATCGGTAACCAAAATCACCATAAATAGGTGATGCATTTCCTTTTAAAGTAATTGGTATTTCTTTTGAGGCCATAGTTTCAAAATTATTTTTTCAAACTTACACAATTATTTTGGGTTGAGAAGCACTTCTATGTCGCTTTTATGTACCAATACTATAGTAATTTTACGAAATCTAGTGCTATATCGATATCGAACTATAGTTTCAGTAATCTACTTGTCAAACATTCCTACTAAAAATTAAATATATTCATTTTTTTATCAATAAAATTAAGGAGTGTATAATTTTAAGCTAAAAAAAATACATAAAATGTTTTTGTATAATTGCTAAATTAGTATATTTATGCAAAATTTATATATATGGATATTTTAGCCTGCCCAAAATGCCAAAGCGACACAATCGTTAAAAGCGGTGTAATCAAAGACCGTCAAAGGTATTTATGCAAAAAATGCAATTACTATTTTACGGTTAATAAAATGGGGAAAAAGATTGATAGTTACTACGTAACAAAAGCATTACAATTGTATTTGGAAGGATTAAGTTTTAGAGAAATTGAGCGTATTATAGGCGTTTCCCATGTTACTGTAAGCAATTGGGTAAAGGAATTTAAAGTAACCAAACCCAATCATACCGATTATCATCCTACTTACAAGATATATAACCACTTAGAATTGGTTGAATTCCTAAAAAACAAAGACCAATTAAAAGGTGCTGGAATGATAATTACCGAATTAGGGGATAAGTTTATGCTAATAAAATGGGAACGTTTCAAAGATTAACTATACCCTTTACATATATATATATCATAATTTTTTTTGATTCATAAAATTTTAGAATTTGGTCATGCAAAAATATGTTACTAACCAAATTTCAAACCCTTATGAAAAAAATTATTATGTTATCCTTTGTGGCTTGTTCCTTTATAACAAATGCACAAACGACTACTCCAGCCACAACTCCAGCTCCAGCAGAAAAAGAATGGGATGTGAGTATGTATGGATTCATTAGAACTGACTATATTTTCGATACTCGAAAATCGGCTTCCGTGAGAGAAAACAATTTAAACTTGTACCCATTAGATGAAGCTCTAGATGTAAATGGTTCCGATTTAAACGCCAAAGGACAATCCAATTTTTTATCGATTGTTTCCAGATTAGGCGCTAAAGTAAAAGGTCCAAATGTTTGGGGTGCCAAAATGAATGGTACATTAGAAGGCGATTTTTTTGGAAATACCGAATCTACCATAGGACTGTTTAGATTACGCCATGCCTATGTAAACATGGATTGGTCTAAAACCTCTTTGACAATGGGACAAACATGGTACCCGACGTTTATTCCTGAGGTTTTTCCAGGTGTAGCTAACTTCAACACGGGTATCTTATTTAATCCTTTTGGATGGGCAACACAGGTAAAATTAAAACAAAACGTAACCAAAGAATTATCATTCGCCATTACGGCTTACAAAGAAAGAGAATTTACTACGGCTGCTGCTACAGGAGCAAGTCAAAATGCAGCGGCTATCAATTCAATATTACCTACATTTCACGGTCAATTTCAGTTCAAAAACAAGAATTGGATAGCTGGTTTAGGTGCCGAATACAAATCATTACAACCTTTAACTGAATATGCGCCAACTTCAAGTACCAAAGCGGTATCCAATGAAAAAGTAAACAGTACATCATTTGTAGGATACTTCAAATATTCTAACGATAAATTTTCTATTAAAGCCTACGGAATTACTGGTAAAAACATGTACAATCTTGTTATGTTAGGCGGATTTGCAGGCTATTCAACTGCTGGTCAAGCCGAAAAATATGAAGGGTCTAAAACAAGTTCGTTTTGGTTGGATGTTGCCAGTAATGGTAAAAAAGTAGCTCCTGGGTTCTTCTTTGGATACACTGCCAATGGTGGGACCAACAAAAATGGATTAGCTACTGGTGAATCAGTTAAATACTACATGAGAGGAGTTTCAGGAAGTAGAGTAGTAGACAACGTTTGGAGAGCCTCTGCACGAGTAGATTTTAAACAAAACAAATTTAGAGTAACTCCAGAAGTTGAATATACTGCTGCTACTTGGGGAGATTTGAACACGAACGCCAGTGGAACTGCCGATTTAAATACTAAAAGCGTTGGAAACTTCAGAGCGATGATTTCTTGTGCGTATTCATTTTAATTTACAACAACCAATAAAACTATAAAAATATGAGCGATAAATCAACAAAAGGAATTTGGAAAGTAATTTCCGCATCGTCGTTAGGAACGATGATTGAGTGGTATGACTTTTACATCTTTGGAAGTTTAGCCGTAGTCTTATCTACGAAATTCTTCCCATCTGACAATCCTACAGCCGCGTTCTTATCTACATTAGCTACTTTTGCAGCTGGATTTGTAGTGCGTCCGTTTGGAGCCTTATTCTTCGGAAGATTAGGCGATTTAATTGGACGAAAATATACGTTCATGGTAACGTTAATACTAATGGGTGGCGCAACTTTCATGATTGGATGCATTCCTAGCTACGAAACCATTGGTTTTATGGCACCCTTATTAGTATTATTACTTCGGTTGCTTCAAGGTTTAGCTTTGGGTGGTGAATATGGTGGAGCAGCAACTTATGTTGCAGAACATGCACCAAGAGGACAAAGAGGGTATTGGACATCCTGGATTCAAACTACGGCAACAGTAGGTTTATTCATCTCTTTAATGGTAATTTTAATCACTAAAGGGCTATTGTCTAAAGAAGAATTTGATGCTTGGGGATGGAGAGTTCCGTTTTGGGTATCCATCATTATGGTATTTGTTTCGTATCTAATTCGTAAAAACATGGATGAATCTCCTGTATTTGCAAAAGCAAAAGCAGAAGGTAAAACCAGTGTTAATCCGCTAAAAGAAAGTTTTGGACACAAATTAAACTTGAAATTTGTATTATTAGCTTTGTTTGGAGCTACTATGGGACAAGGTGTGGTTTGGTATACGGGTCAGTTTTATGCCATGAGTTTTATGAAAACGGTGCAAAGTATTGATTCGTCGCAAGTAGATACTTTATTGGGAATTGCTTTATTATGCGGAACGCCTTTCTTTGTATTCTTTGGTTGGTTGAGTGATAAAATTGGCAGAAAAACAATCATGATGACAGGTATGTTATTGGCTATTTTCTTATACCGTCCCATTTACCGTCAGATGTATCATTTAACAGATGCTAAAGAAATGGTTAAAAACAACATTACTATTGTAAAAGATAGTTGTAAAGCCATTGGCTCTTATGTTGCTACAGTTAAAACAGAACCGGACAAAAAAGATCCAACAGTAAAAAATACTAAAATTTTTATTGATTTTAAAACCGATTCCTTGTATTCTAATGGAGCTAAATTCCATTATACTAAAACAGATACTTTATATTTAGCAAAAGAATTAGATTTTGATGCTAAAGCAGCAGCTAAAAATGAAACTTGGTTAAAATATGATTCTAAAGACAAAGCTGGTGTAGTAGTTCACAATGTAGTAAAAATTAAAAATGATTTGGCTAAAGACGAGAAACCAATGAAAATTGATACGATTCAAACATTAGCATTGAAAACATTCACTAGTGGAGAAACTAAAGATAAATCGCATATTGACGGTTACAGTATTAAACCTAATATAGCCGTTGTTAAAAATATTACTGACGATGTAAGATGGTTTTTAATTTTATTGATTTTCATCCAAGTAATTTTTGTAACAATGGTATACGGTCCAATTGCGGCTTTCTTGGTAGAAATGTTCCCAGTTAAAATTAGATATACGTCTATGTCGTTACCTTATCATGTTGGAAATGGTATCTTTGGAGGATTGCTTCCGGCTATTTCAACCTATTTAGTAACAACAGCTAAAGGTACAGGTACAAAACCATTGAATCCTGAGTTTTACTTAGAAGGATTGTGGTATCCAATTATCATTGCAGCGATTTGTTTCGTAATTGGAATGATATATATCGACAAAAAAATTAATACTCTTCACGACTAAACCTAGAAATTATGATGAACGCAATAAAAAAATATATAGGAATTCTTTGGATTGCATTAGCAGCAGCAGTAGCCTACTATTCCATCGGAATCTTTGGAAGTAAATTAACCTCTGGAAAACAAGATGATTTAGTATTCGGAATCATTATCTTCTTTGTGTTACTTCCTTTAGTGGTGACTGGTTTAACCATCTTTGGATGGTATGCCATGACCAATGAATACGAAGATTAACTATTAGATTTAGTTAGCCTAAAAGCTCTTATGTAACATAAGGGCTTTTGGGTTTTTATAGTAATTTACGTTTGCAAAATAATTTTATTAAAAAGAAATTGTCTATTTTTAAAAATTAAAAAGCCACTCTAATTGATCGATTCCTTTCGAAATAACACTAAAATGTATTCAGCATAAAATGAAAAAAAGACACCAACAAAAATTTATAATTGTATCCATGCTTTTGTTAATAGGGTTAAACCTTCCTATTGTATTGCTGTTTGATTCGGCGCAAAATTTGTTGGGTTTTCCGATAATCTACATTTATATTTTTTCGTTGTGGTTGTTTTCCATACTAACTTCTTTCTTAATTGTAAAACGATATAATGAATAGCGTAGCACTTTTAATAATTCTGTCCATCTATTTGGCAGTTCTTTTTTATATTGCGCATTGGGCAGAAAAAAAAGGAAACAGCAAATGGACTAACAATCCTTATATCTACACGCTTTCTTTGGCAGTGTATTGTACGGCTTGGACGTATTATGGTAGTATTGGAGTAGCCGCCGATAGTGGCTTGAGCTATCTACCCATTTATCTTGGCCCTATTATTATTGCTCCAGCATGGATTATGATTTTGAAAAAAATTATCCGCATTTCAAGAGTCAATAAAATTTCTAGTATTGCCGATTTTATATCCTTGCGCTATGGAAACAGTCGTTTTTTAGGAGCAATAGTAACCGTAATTTGCCTTACTGGAATTATCCCGTACATCGCATTACAACTCAAAGCCATATCCGAAACATTTCATATTGTGGCGCAAACCAAAATGAGTTCTTTCATCTTCAGTGATACTACAACCTATGTAGCCATTGCACTTGCTTTGTTTGCCTCATATTATGGAACACGTTATGTAGATGCCTCCGAAAAGCGAAAAGGTATTGTGACTGCGGTTGCCATGGAAAGTGTTTTAAAATTAGTGTTTTTTGTGATCATTGGCGTGTATGTTACTTTTTTTGTCTTTGATGGTTTTGATGACATTTACCAAAAAGCTTCGTTGCTAGAACATTTTAGAGAAAAAAATACTATTGGTGGTTTACCGCAAGCGATTAACTGGTTTTTGTTGTGTATACTATCCATGTTTGCCATATTCTTATTGCCTAGACAATTTCAAGTTTCGGTCATTGAAAACAATCGTGAAAATCATATTAATACTGCCGTTTGGTTATTTCCTTTATACTTATTGCTTTTTAATTTATTTGTCTATCCAATCGCTTGGGGTGGCAACATATTGTTTGACGGACAAATGGTGAATTCCGATACCTATTCGTTGTTAATTCCCCAGTTTTTTAATAATAAAACGTTAACCGTTATGGTGTTTTTAGGAGGGTTTTCTGCAGCAATATCCATGATTGTGGTTTCTTCTATTGGGTTATCTACAATGCTGACTAATAACATTTTAATTCCGTATAACTTAATTGGAAATTTAAAAGGAAATGAACAAACCATCAGCAGTAGAAAAATCTTAAATACTAGAAAAATTAGTATTTTTTCACTAATTATACTTTCGTATTTTATTTACCGTTTCTTTGGCTTAAATTACACTTTGGTTTCTATAGGGATGGTGGCATTTGTCATTATTTCTCAATTAGCACCTGCTTTTTTTGGCGCTTTATTTTGGCGACGAGGCTCTAGATTGGGAGCTGTGTATGGAATTTTGGTTGGATTTATCATTTGCATCTATACCTTGTTGATTCCGTATACTATCGGATTGACTAACAGCAATAATACTTTTATATCAGAAGGATTTATGGGGTTTTCATTATTGAAACCGTTTCAATTGTTCGGATTGGATTATTTGCAACCCATTCCACATGCTTTATTTTGGAGTTTGTTGTTTAATGTAATAACCTATTTCTCCGTTTCGGTTAGTTTTAAAGGCAATTATCGTGAACGTAATTATGCCGAAATGTTTGTTGATATTAACAAATACATTACCAACCACGAAAATGCGTTCATTTGGAAAGGAACTGCTTATAGAAATGATATTGAAAAAGTCTTAATTCGTTTTCTAGGTGAAGATCGCACCAAACGAGCGATGAATATTTTTAACGTAAAATACAACGTCGATAAAAATCAAGAACTAGCCGATGCTCGATTGATTAAGTTTTCTGAAAATTTATTAACAGGCCACATCGGAACGGCATCAGCACGAATCTTAATTGCCAGTGTGGTGAAAGAAGAGAAAATTACCTTACCCGAAGTGTTAAAAATCCTAGAAGAATCAAAAGAAAATATCATCATCAATAAAAAATTGACTGAAACGTCTAATGAATTAAAAGAAATCACAGCTAAATTGCAAAATGCTAACCAATCGTTGATGGTAAAAGACAAACAAAAAGACGAGTTTTTAGATACGGTAACGCACGAACTTCGTACGCCAATTACCGCTATTCGAGCAGCTAGTGAGATTTTGTATGACGATGATGAAATTCCAGATGAGTTGAAAAAACAATTTTTGCAAAACATCATTTCCGAATCCGATCGACTAAACCGATTGATTGATAAGATTTTGGATTTAGAGAAATTTGAAACTGGAAAACAAACCATTCATCCCGAAAAAAATAACTTAGTGCACACTATTGAAAAAGCAATAGAGCCTTTACAGCAGTTGATTAAAAATAAAAATATTGCCATTCATGTAGAAAGTAAAGATCATATTTATGCCTATTATGACGAAGATCGAATTTTTCAAGTGGTTACCAATTTATTATCAAATGCCATCAAGTTTTGTCCAGACCAAGATGGTTTAATAACCCTTCAAATCACTTCTAAAGACGATTTTATCTATACTTCTGTTCAAGACAATGGAAAGGGAATTTCACCTAATGATTACGAAACCATATTTGACAAATTCTATCAATCTACCAATCAGAATATCAAAAAACCAGTGGGTAGTGGATTAGGATTAGCCATTTGCAAACAAATTATCGAACATCATAAAGGTAAAATATGGGCACAATCTAGTTTGAAAGGTGCTTGTATTTTCTTTACTTTGCCAAAGTCTAAAAATGTTGAAAATTTATAATTATGAAAAAGATTTTAATAGTTGATGATGAGCCCAACATTGTTATGGCCTTGGAGTACACGTTCAAGAAAAACAACTACGAAGTTTTTATTGCTCGAGATGGGCAAGAGGCCTTGGATATTGTTAAAACTAATTTTCCCGATGTGATAATTTTGGATGTTATGATGCCTATGGTAGATGGATATGCAACGTTAGAACAAATTCGAAAAGACGACAATCTAAAACATACTAAAGTTATTTTCTTATCGGCTAAAAATAAAGAAAGTGATATAGAAAAAGGATTGGCTTTAGGAGCAGATGCTTATTTAACCAAACCATTCTCTGTTAAAAAAGTAGTTGATCAGGTAATGGAATTGCTTTCGTAACTAAAATATTCTAGAATATAATGAATGACCAAATATACTTATTTGGTCTTTTTTTTGCTTAAATGCGAAATCGATTTCGTATATACCTATTTAGCAAGAATATTTCGAAGTGTAAAGTATAAATAGCTACATTTACTTTACTAATAATACAACCACAAACTAAACATTTCTAATGAATTACGAAGAATTTTACAACAAAAGCATTCAATTTCCTGAAGACTTTTGGGCAACACAAGCAAATCAAATAGAATGGTATAACAAACCCTCCATTATACTTTCTAAAGATAAAAATGATTACCCACTTTGGTTTGAAGATGGCGAACTAAATGCATGCTATTTAGCATTAGACAAACACATTCAAGACGGTTTTGGTGATCAAACTGCAATCATCTATGATTCACCTGTTACACAAACTGTAAAACGCTATTCTTATTCGGAAGTGAAAACCGAAGTCGCAAAATTGGCAGGCGGAATGTTGGCTTTAGGATTGAAAAAAGGCGATACTGCTGTAATATACATGCCCATGATTCCACAAGCGGCTTTCGCCATGTTGGCTTGTGCCCGAATAGGCGTTACGCATTCGGTCGTTTTTGGTGGATTTGCTCCACACGAACTCGCTATCCGTATTGACGATTACAAACCTAGATTGATCATAACAGCCTCATCCGGAATTGAAATTGACCGATTGATTGCTTACAAACCTTTAGTCGATGAAGCTATTGATTTAGCAGAACACAAACCTAAGAAAGTGATTGTTTTTAATAGAAAATTAGGAGCAAGAATTCCGTTTAAAAAATACGATGTCGATTATGACGCTTTGGTGTATGGTTCAGAAGAAACGCCATGTATTCCAGTAAACTCAACGCATCCTTTATACGTTTTATATACTTCTGGAACCACTGGAAAACCAAAAGGAATTGTAAGAGATACAGGAGGTTATGCGGTTGCACTTAAATTTTCAATGCAATACATTTACGGAGTCAAACAAGACGAAGTTTTTTGGGCAGCCTCCGATGTGGGATGGGTGGTTGGACACAGTTTTATAGTTTATGGTCCATTAATCAATAGAAACACTACTATCATTTTTGAAGGTAAACCCATTAAAACACCTAATGCAAGTACGTTTTGGAGAGTTATAGACGAACATCGTGTGAATGCCATGTTTACAGCACCAACCGCCATTCGTGCTATTAAAAAAGAAGATCCAAATGGTGAATTTATTAAACAATACGATTTAACGTGTTTGAAAACACAATTTTTAGCCGGTGAACGTTGTGATGTGGCCACTTTAGAATGGTACAACCAACACATTCCAGTTCCAGCAATTGATCATTGGTGGCAAACTGAATCGGGTTGGCCAATGATTGCAGATATGATGGGAGTAGAGTACTTTCCTGTAAAACCAGGTTCTGCGGGTAAAGCCGTTTCGGGTTATGATATCAAAATATTAGGAGAAAATGGTACCGAATTAGGTCCGAATGAAGAAGGTTATGTAGTAATCAAATTACCATTACCACCAGGAACCATGCTTGATTTATGGAATGATAACGAACGTTTCAAATCTGGATATCTTAATAAATTTCCAGGCTATTATTTTTCTGGAGATGGTGGATATAAAGATGCTGATGATTATATTTTTATAACAGGTCGTGTTGATGATGTTATTAATGTAGCTGGTCATCGCTTGTCTACAGCCGAAATGGAAGAAATTGTATCATCCCATCATTCGGTAGCAGAATGTGCTGTAATTGGCATTAACGACGATTTAAAAGGGCAAATACCATTGGCTTTAGTAGTCAATAAATCGGGTGAAGCTATTGAACATTTTCAATTACAACATGAAGTGGTACATTTGGTTAGAGATCAAATTGGAGCAGTCGCTTCGTTGAGAGATGTGGTTGTTATTGATCGATTGCCTAAAACACGTTCGGGTAAAATTTTACGAAAATTATTGCGAAGTATAGCCGATGGCGACGATTTTCAAGTTCCTTCTACTATAGATGATGAAGCCATTATCGATGAAATTAAACAAGAATTTGAAAAAGCGAGGATAGGTTTCTTTAGAAAATAGATAAAAGATCATAGAGTAAAGATTTTCCTAAAGTAGTCTATTTTCTATATTCTATATTCTTTTCCAAAATAAACTATACCTATTTAGCAACAAAAATCTTTTTCAAACAAATAGAATATTTATATTTACAAAACCAAAAGACTAATTACTAGTCATTAATCACTTAAAAAAATGAGTTACTATAAAATACACAACTTAGAGCATTACTTCAAAATGTATAAAAAATCGGTTCGGGAACCTAGAAAATTTTGGGACCGAATTGCCGACGAAAACTTTACCTGGTACCAAAAATGGGAAAAAGTATTGGAGTTTGACATGCAAGAAGCCCAATTTAAATGGTTTGTGGATGCCAAAGTCAACATTACGAAGAATTGTATCGACAGACATTTAGCCAAAAGAGGTGAAAAAACAGCCATCATTTTTGAACCCAATGATCCTAAAGAAGAAGCACAACACATTTCGTATAATGAACTGTATGCCAGAGTAGCCAAAATGGCAAATGTTCTAAGAGAACAAGGTGTTAAAAAAGGAGATCGTGTGTGTATTTATCTTCCTATGATTCCCGAATTAGCGGTATCCGTTTTAGCTTGCGCTCGTATTGGGGCAATACATTCAGTGGTTTTTGCTGGATTTTCATCATCTGCGGTGGCCGCCCGAATTAACGACTGTGATTGCAAAATGGTAATTACTTCTGATGGAAGTTATCGTGGTAACAAAGCCATCGATTTGAAAGGAATTGTTGATGAAGCTTTAGAAAAAACACCTTGTGTAGAAAGTGTTTTAGTGGTTAAAAGAACCCATACAACAGTAAACATGAAAGAAGGTCGTGATCAATGGTTGCAGCCTTTAATGGATGCGGCAATTCCGAATAATGTAGCTGAAATTATGGATTCTGAAGATCCATTGTTTATTTTATATACTTCTGGTTCTACCGGAAAACCAAAAGGAATGGTGCATACAACCGGTGGTTATATGGTGTATACGGCTTATACTTTTAAAAATATATTCAATTATGAAGAAAACGATGTGTATTGGTGTACCGCCGATATTGGTTGGATTACGGGACATTCGTATATTCTTTACGGACCCTTATTGAACGGAGCTACCACTGTAATATTTGAAGGTGTTCCTTCATATCCCGATTTTAGCCGTTTCTGGGAAGTAATTGAAAAACATAAAGTCAATCAATTTTATACCGCACCAACAGCTATTCGTGCTTTGGCAAAAGAAAGTTTGGACTATGTACAACGTTTTCCATTAAGTTCGTTAAAAGTAATTGGTTCGGTTGGTGAGCCTATCAATGAAGAGGCATGGCACTGGTACAATGATCATGTTGGTGGCAAACGTTGCCCATTGGTAGATACTTGGTGGCAAACCGAAACAGGCGGAATTATGATATCACCAGTTCCCTTTGTAACACCAACCAAACCAACATATGCATCATTACCTTTACCTGGAATTCAGCCGGTATTAATGGACGAATTGCGCAATGAAATTGAAGGCAATCAAGTAACTGGTAGTTTGTGTATCAAATTTCCATGGCCATCTATGGCAAGAACCATTTGGGGTGATCATCAACGGTATAAGGAAACCTATTTTACGGCATTTCCTGGTAAATATTTCACTGGTGATGGTGCCTTACGAGACGAAGTAGGATATTACCGAATTACAGGTAGGGTAGATGATGTTATTATTGTTTCTGGACACAATTTAGGCACCGCTCCTATAGAAGATGCCATCAACGAACACCCAGCAGTTGCTGAAAGTGCTATTGTTGGTTTCCCACATGATATTAAAGGAAATGCGCTTTACGGATTTGTGATTTTGAAAGAAGTTGGCGAATCTCGTAATCAAGAAAACTTGGCAAAAGAGATCAATCAATTGATTTCAGACCAAATCGGACCTATTGCTAAATTGGATAAAATACAATTTGTAAACGGCTTGCCTAAAACACGTTCGGGGAAAATTATGCGTAGAATATTACGAAAAATTGCCGAAGGCGACTTTTCTAATTTTGGAGATACTTCAACACTTTTAAATCCTGAAATTGTGGAAGAAATCAAAAATGGGAAATTATAGTTTTATAGTTTTATAGATTTATTTAGATTTTTAGTAAGAACTGCTCTAGAAATGGAGCAGTTTTTTATTTATATTCGATTGAAAAAATGAATATATTTGTTACATCAAGACTAACTTACCAGTCGTTTTTTAATTCCGTAATATGAAAAAAATAGCAGTTTTTATTATTTTAAATCTCAGCAATGCTATCTTTTCTCAAAAGATGATAATGGGACAAATTAAATATTGCTCGATATCATTTTTCTTCTTATTAACCCCCATTTTGTGGGCTCAAAACAAACAAATAACACCCGCCGGATTGTATATTTTAGAAAGTAAAACAATACTAAAAGATGGAGAAACCTTTGGAAATTCAGGAGAATTAAAAGTAGTAACTATAGACTCAGAACATCTTTTGGTAAGTTTAGAGGTGTCTATTGGAGCACCTAGTTACAATTCGGGTATAATGGTGGATACACTTTACTACAAAAATAACATTGCGATTTATAAAAATCAATGTGAAAGTGATGCGTCTTGTGTGATTACGCTTCAATTCTCAAAATCAGGTGTAACAGTGACTCAAGAACAAAATGATTTAAACTTTGGATGTGGATTTGGTCATGCCGTATTTGCGGATGGGTTTTATAAACGAAGAAAAAATAGCAAACCCACCCAAAAAGAGATTTTAGAAACAGAAAATAGATAATTCAAAATACAATTTAATTTTTAAACAATTGCTCTAACGATTTACTTAAAATAGTTTCCATTACTTTATAACCTTCTAAATTAGGATGAACTCCATCATCACCATAATTTTTTTGTAAGCCTTTTTGGTCGTCAACCATTGCGGTGTAATAATCTACATAAGTGATGTTATTTTTGGTTGCATATTTCTGAATCAGAACATTCAAAGCAATTACTTTTTCAGCAGGTTTTATTTTAGGATTCCAATTAAACTGGTTGGCAGGTAAGACAGAGCAAAGCACCACTTTAATGTTGTTAGCATTGGCTAATTCTACCATGGAAATGATATTTCCCATAATTTGTTCAATGGTTATAGGTCCGGTATTTTCAGCAATATCATTTATTCCTGCCAAAATCACGACCGCACTAGGTTTTAAATCAATTACATCTTGTCGGAAACGCAATAACATTTGTGGCGTAGTTTGCCCACTAATTCCTCTATCGTAGTACGGATTAGCACTAAAAAAATTACCATCGTTAACTTTCCAAAATTCGGTAATGGAATCTCCCATAAAAACAACGCTACCCTTAGGTATCGTTAGCGTAGCATTTTCTGTGGCATACTTATTTAAATTAGGCCAATCCTTTTTCATAACATCGTTTTGAGAGTTCATATAGAATGGAAATAAAACTAAAAACAAGACCATTTTTCGATTCATAATGCAATATTTAATAATTTATAAAGTTAAATAAATTTTGCTTCTAATTCTTTTTTAAATTCAAAAAAGCTTCAATTTCTGCATCAGTTATTACCGGATTTGCGCCTTTGTTTGATGCTACCAAAGCACCAACGGCACAACCAAATTCGACTGCTTTATGATAATCATCAGTATACAATACTTTAGACAATAATGCCGCTAAAAAGCTGTCACCAGCACCAATAGTATCCACTACAGCAACTTCAAAGCCTTCATTAGTATAAAACTGATTGTCAATGTATAAAACGGCACCGTCTTTACCTTTAGTAACGCAAATCGTTTTGGTATTGGTAAGGTTAGATAAAAATAAGATTGTAGCGTTTATATCAGTACTTTCAAAACCAAAAGCATGTGCAATTTCAAATAATTCTTCGTCGTTTAATTTTACAAAATCGGCTAACATCATCATTTCTTTCAAAAATTCAAATGAATAAAATGGCGGTCGAATATTAACATCAAAAACTTTGTATTTGGCTTCTTTTAAAAGTGTTAGTAAGGTATTTCTAGAAATAATGTCTCGGCAAGCCAATGACCCATAAACCAATGCATCAGCTTCTTTTACGGCCTTAATATTTTCTTTATTTAAGAGAATATTGTCCCATGCCGTTGGATACACAATAGTGTAGGTTGCACTGCCTTTTTCATCCAGTTTAACCAATACTTCTCCAGTAGCATGAGTGTGGTCTATTTGAATTAATGACGTATCTACATTTTTACTTTTAATGATTTCTAGAAGTTCAGAACCTAACTTGTCGTTACCAATTTTGGAAATCATTTTAGTAGCAATACCTAGCGATTGCAATCGTATGGAAACATTCATAGGAGCACCTCCAGCAATACTTTCTGAAGGCAGGACATCCCATAAAACTTCTCCAAAGCAAACTATTTTTTTAGACATATTAATTTTTATTAGATAAACTTTCGGATAATTCTTCTAAGGTTTGGCCTTTGGTTTCGGGCATTTTAAAATATACCCAAAGTAATTGGAGTACCATCATCAAACAAAAAATCACAAAAACGGTTGATGTTCCAATGGTTTTGAACAAAAAAGGAATGAACGATGGAATTAATGCGGCCAACACCCAATGCACTGAACAACCAAAGGCTTGACCTGCGGCTCTTAATTTATTTGGAAATAATTCGGAAATGAATACCCAAATAACAGCACCTTGTCCAATGGCATGAGAAGCGATAAACAAAAAGAAAAATAACGGCACCATCATGCCTTTCCATTCTAAAATAAAGGCGGTAGAAACTAATCCTAAAGAAATAATATAACCAACAGAACCTAAATACATCAGGGTTTTTCTGCCGTATTTATCAATCAAAGTAATCCCTATTAATGTGAATAATAGATTAATAATTCCGATTCCGATACTGCTTAAGAATGACGCCGATTTAGCTAAACCTGCCAATTCAAAAATTCGAGGCGCATAATATAAAAATGCATTTATACCCGAAAGTTGGTTGAAAAAAGCAATAAAAAACGCCAATAAAAGTGGTTTTCTGTATTTTTTCATGAATATAGTTTCGGCAATAGTCTCGTTGGATTTTTCCGTTTCTATTGCTGCAATTTCTTCATTTATATTTGCATCTGGATTGATTTCTTTCAAAATAGCAGCGGCACGATCTTTATCGTTTAAATATTCTAAAATCCATCTCGGACTTTCTGGAACACCAAAAACCAAAACCGTATAGATTAATGAAGGAACAGCTTGAATTCCCAACATCCAACGCCAAGAGTTTTCACCAATATCTTGTAAAAAATAGTTTGAAGTAAAGGCAATCAAGATTCCGAATACAATATTAAATTGGTACAACGCCACTAATTTCCCGCGGTCTTTGGCTGGTGCAATTTCAGAAACATAAGTCGGAGCTGCAATAGTGGAAGCCCCAATCCCTAATCCACCAATAAATCTAAAAAAGGCAAAAACCAGTGAGTCTTGCGCTAAAGAAGTTCCAACTGCCGATACAAAGAACAAAATTCCTATGATAATTAAAGTCTTTTTTCTTCCTAGTTTGTTGGTTGGAACGGCACCAAATATAGCTCCGATAACGGTTCCCCAAAGTGCAGACGACATGACTACTAGGCCATGATATAAGTCGGAACTGTTCCACAATGTCTGCAATTGCTTATCGGCACCCGAAATTACAACGGTATCAAAACCAAATAAAAATCCGGCCAAAGCCACTACAATTGACCAATAAAATATTTTTTTGTTATTCATAATTTGATATTTTTTACTTCCAAACTCTGGAAATAGATTTAATTTTTAGGTTGGTTAATGGAATATTATTTTTAGTGATGATACTCAAATTAGAATAATCTTCAGTTGGAAAAAACAAGTTGGTCATGGAGTATTTTCCTCCATTCAATAGTATTTCTACCGATGATTTGTCTAAAATAAGTTGAAATGAAGTGATGCTTTCATCTACCACAATCACTTGAGGTTTTGTAGCAAAAGTGTCGCTAAACTCTTTTTTTCCAGCATTCGTTCTATCGGTAATTAATTGGTTTCCGAAGGCTGTAATCGTATATACTTCACCTTTTGAATTGGATAACGTAATGATAACATTAGTTGGCTTTTCAAGATTGAACGAAAGTTCCGTTTGAGACAAATCGACATTTAATTTTTCAAATGGAGTAGTGGTTTTGTTTTCTTCAAATACCGTTTTAGTAATAGTATTGTATTGATTAACTATTTTTTGATTCAAATAAAACCCATTTTTATTTTTCATTAATGCTAACTCTCTAGGCAAGGTCATAGCGCTTCTCCAAGCCTCTGTAGGGACTTTAGTAGCATATTGCCAATTGCTCATCCAACCCAATAAAATGCGTTTGTTTTCCGGAACATTTGAAAAAGTTACAGCCGCATAAAAGTCGGTTCCATAATCCATCCATACTGATTTTTGGCTTGCGGTGAAAGTCTTTCCATTAAAATCGCCAACAAAATAGCGTGTTCCCGAACCGCCATTCGGACCTTTGTCACCGTGATTAACAATCATTACCCATTTATTTTCACCTGAAGCAGTTTTCATTTTAAACAAATCGGGACATTCCCAAACACCTAATTCTTTGATGTCATTTTCTGGTTTGAAATCACTTTCAAATTGCCATTGTTTTAAATTACTGGAAGACCAAATTTTAATCTTATCACCCACAGCCAATACCATATTCCACTTGGAGATAGCTTCATTCCAAAACACTTTGGGATCTCGAAAATCTTGTTCACCAGAATTGTTTAAAACCGGATTTTCTTTATATTTTGTCCAAGTTAATCCTTCATCTAAACTGTAGGCAATGCCTTGACTTTCTGGATTTTTTTTACCCGATTTCCAAATTTCATCGTTGTGATACGTAAAAATTGCTACCAAAGCATTTTTTCCAAATCCTGCAGAATTATTAGCATCTACAACAGCACTTCCAGAGAATATCCATCCCAATTGATCGGGATACAAAGCAATAGGCAAATGTTCCCAGTGCAATAAATCGGTACTTACAGCATGTCCCCAATGCATCGGTCCCCAAACAGTACCGTCGGGATAATACTGATAAAATAGATGGTATTTTCCATTCAAATAAATCAATCCGTTAGGGTCGTTCATCCATTTTGCAGTAGGAGTGAAGTGAAATTGTGGTCGGTAGAGTTCCGAATATGAATTGCTGTTTTGAGCATACCCAACAAAAAAACACATGGCTGAAAATAGATAAAAGTAATTTTTAATAGATGAGTAAATAGTCATAATAAATGTTATGTTACTGTAAAAAAAATAAATTTAAAATAAAAAAAACAATAACAAAGGTTATGTTGAAAAATAGTCCTATTACAGAAACGATAACGTTTTAGTTTTTTAAAAAAATCAAAATGATTATTCGTTTTAAAACCCAAAAACTTATAATATTTTAACACCATTCTACAATAGTTTTCTCAAATCAATTCACTAAATTTACTTAGGTATGAGAAATTCTGAAATAATTATTATTGGAGGAGGTTTGGCTGGATTAACAGCCGGGATACATCTTTCTAAGAAAGGTATTTCGGTAACCCTAATTGAAAAAAATGAATATCCAAAACATAAAGTTTGTGGTGAATACATTTCAAACGAAGTTCTTCCTTATTTAAAATGGTTGGACTTAAATATTTCTGATTTAAACCCTACAAGTATTGATACACTTGAATTTTCGACAGTAAAGGGAACTTCAATTAAAACCAAATTACCCTTGGGTGGATTTGGAATTAGTCGTTATGAATTGGATTTTTATTTGTATAAAAAAGCAATTTCTAATGGGTGTAAAATTCTTAAAGAAGAGGTAGAAGACGTTATTTTTGATAAAAGTACATTTACAGTTACAACAACTAGCCATACAATTTTATCTGCTGATTTTGTGATTGGAGCTTTTGGTAAACGATCCAATATCGATTTGAAGTTAAACAGAAAATTCATTAAACAAAAATCACCTTGGTTGGCTGTAAAAGCACATTATTCAGGGAATTTTCCTAATGATTTGGTAGGATTGCATAACTTTCATGGAGGCTATTGTGGTGTTTCAAAAGTCGAAAACAACAATATAAACATTTGTTATTTAGCTAAATACAGTTCGTTTAAAAAATATAAAAACATCAATGATTTTCAAAATTTGGTAGTAAGACAAAATCATAATTTGCATGAAATTTTTGAATCTACCACATTACTTTTTGAGAAACCATTAACCATAAGTCAGATTTCATTTGCAGAAAAAAAGCAAGTAGAACATCATATGTTGATGATTGGTGATACTGCTGGACTAATTCATCCGTTGTGCGGAAACGGAATGGCTATGGCGATTCACAGTGCCAAAATAGTATCGGAATTACTTATCGCATACAACACCTATGAAATTCGAACTCGAACGGATGTAGAAAAAAAATATGAAGAAAAATGGCAATCCCTTTTTGCTTCTCGACTTCAATTCGGACGGGTTTTATCTAAAGTGTTATTACGTCCAAAACTTTCTAAAGCGCTACTGCGTATACTAATAATGTTCCCATTTTTACTGAATACCATAATTTCAAAAACCCATGGAAAACCAATACCTATAGATGAAAATTAATACTAAAATTAGAACGAATGCTGCTGAAATCATGGACGATTTTACGTTAGAAGGTGAAGTTTTGCGTGATGCCTTAGATAAAATTGCCAAAATTAACCAGTTGTTAGGCGGAAACAAGCTAACTTTACAAGGCGTATTACAATTACTAACCAAAATCAATTCTGATAAAGTTATTACTATTGTTGATGTTGGTTGTGGAAATGGCGATATGTTGAGAACATTAGCCGAATACGCAGATGAAAATGAATTGAATTTTAAATTAATAGGTATCGATGCCAATTCATTTACTATTAATCATGCCAAAAGTTTATCGAAGCATTTTCCCAATATCAGTTATTTATGTGAAGATATTTTTGACGATAATTTTAATAAATTGCAATATGACATTGCCTTATGCACCTTGACCTTACATCATTTTAAAGACGACGAAATTTGCGAATTACTTTCGAGGTTTTATAAAAATGCTACTATCGGAATAGTTATTAATGATTTACAAAGAAGTGCTGTAGCTTATCGATTGTTTCAAGTATTATGCTTTGTATTTCGATTGAATGATATGTCGAGAGAAGATGGTTTAACTTCCATTTTAAGAGGCTTTAAAAAAGAGGAATTGAAACAATATTCCACTAAATTGGGTTTCAAAAAATACAATATTCATTGGAAGTGGGCCTTTCGTTACCAATGGATAATTGAAAAAGTTTAAAAAAATTAAAGGCTAAATAGTTTAAAATCAAGATTTATTTGAAATTGATTTTTGAAATTGAAATTGTCATTGAAAATGAGTGTAAAAATAGTTACTGTTGCCAAGCAATTGCCAAAATATTCTAGAACAACCGAAGAAATTTTGCCATTTCTCGATACTTGGTTGATTAATCAAGAGCCTCGTTTTATCAGAAAAGTAAAAAAAATTTTTGAGGGCGCCATGGTAGACAAGCGTTACTCCATTATGGATCCAATTGAGGTTTTTACCAAAACTTCTTTTGAAGAACGCAATGATATTTACATTAGAGAAGTGATTGATTTGGGCGAAAAAGTCTTGCAAAAAGCACTGGATAAAGCGCATTGGAAATCAACCGATTTAGATTTTATCATCACTGTGAGTTGCACCGGAATTATGATTCCGTCACTGGATGCCTATTTAATCAATTCATTGCAATTACGTCAAGATATTGTGCGGTTGCCTGTCACCGAAATGGGTTGTGCTGCAGGGATATCAGGTATAATATATGCGAAGAATTTCTTGAAAGCCAATCCCGGAAAACGAGCCGCAGTTATAGCTGTAGAAAGTCCAACAGCCACTTTTCAACTTGATGATTTTTCGATGGCAAATATTGTTAGTGCAGCTATTTTTGGTGATGGTGCAGCTTGTGTTTTACTTTCGTCAAATGAAGATGATGAAGGTCCAGAAATTATTGCTGAAGAAATGTACCACTTTTTCGACAACATTCACATGATGGGATTTAAATTGACCAATTCGGGTTTGCAAATGGTTTTAGATATTGAAGTTCCTGATACGATTGCTTCACATTTTCCCAATATCATTCATCCCTTTTTAGAAAAAAATAAATTACAGATTGAAGCCATTGATCATTTAATTTTTCATCCAGGTGGAAAGAAAATTGTCACTACAGTAGAAGATTTATTTTCTAATTTAGGCAAAAATATTAACGATACCAAAGAAGTATTACGATTGTATGGCAATATGTCGAGCGCCACAGTGCTTTATGTTTTAGAGCGAATTATGGATGCAAAACCACAAAAAGGCGAAAAAGGATTGATGTTAAGTTTTGGTCCAGGATTTTCAGCCCAACGGATTTTATTAGAGTTTTAAAAATGAATGCAGCAGAAATTATATCAAAATTACCGTATTCCAAACCTTTTTTGTTTGTGGATGAAATCACCGCTATTGATGAAAATGGAGTAGAAGGTAATTTTACCTTTAAAGAGGATTTAGATTTTTACAAAGGGCATTTCATAAATAATCCGGTGACACCTGGTGTAATTTTAACCGAAGTAATGGCGCAAATTGGAGTAGTATGTTTGGGAATTTATTTGTTAAATGAATCAGTCAATAAAAACACTTCAATAGTATTAACATCCAATGAAATAGAATTTTTAAAACCTGTTTTTCCGAATGAAAAAGTTACTGTAATTTCAAAAAAAATATACTTCCGATTTGGAAAACTAAAATGTAACGTAAAAATGATCAATCAACTAGGAATTGAAGTATGTAACGGTACTATTGCAGGAATGATGTTATGAAAAAAAGAGTTGTCATAACCGGTTTAGGAATTGTGGCTCCAAATGGAGTAGGACTAGACGCGTTTACTCATGCTATAAAAAATGGAATATCCGGAATAAAACACGATGCGGAACTAGAACGATTGCAATTTTCTTGTCAAATATCTGGCAAGCCGGAAATTTCAACCGAGTTGGCTTTACACTATTTTACCGAATTGGAATTGCGAAATTTCAATTCAACAGGAATACTTTATGGGGTAATTGCTGCCTTGGATGCGTGGAACGATTCAGGATTATCAATTGAACATAACGAAAAACCCGATTGGGATTCGGGAGCAATTTTTGGAACAGGAACATCCGGAATTGATAAATTTAGAGAAAGTATCTACAAAATTGACGATTTTCAAACTCGAAAATTAGGAAGTACTGCGGTGGCACAAACTATGAATTCGGGTGTAAGTGCATACATTGGCGGAAAGTTGGGATTAGGCAATCAAGTCACTACTAATTCGTCTGCTTGCACAACAGGAACCGAAAGTATTTTGATGGCGTATGAACGTATCAAATCGGGACAAGCCAAGCGCATTATTGCAGGCAGTACCAGTGATTCTGGACCTTATATTTGGGGCGGATTTGATGCCATGCGGGTTTGTACCTTCAAACATAATGATGTTCCTGAAAAGGGGTCTAGGCCAATGAGCGAAACAGCTTCTGGTTTTGTTCCTGGAAGTGGAGCAGGAGCTTTAATTCTAGAAGATTTAGAAACCGCTATCAGTCGTGGTGCCAAAATTTATGCTGAAGTTTTGGGTGGAAATCTAAATTCTGGCGGTCAGCGTGGAGAAGGCACAATGACAGCTCCCAACTCAGTTGCGGTACAAAAATGTATTGTGGATGCTATTGCAAATGCAGGTATTTCAGCACATGATATTGATACCCTAAACGGACATTTAACGGCTACTACCAAAGACAGTTTGGAGATTAAAAATTGGACAGAAGCATTACAAAGAAATGGCACAGATTTTCCGTATATAAATTCATTAAAATCAATGGTTGGTCATTGTTTATCGGCAGCCGGAAGTGTTGAAAGTGTCGCTTCTGTATTGCAAATTCATCACGGATTTGTTTTTCCAAATATAAACTCTGAAGATTTAAATCCAGAAATCACGTCATTAATCAATGAATCGAAAATTCCACAAAAAATAATTGAAAAAGACATTACTACAGTAGCCAAAGCCAGTTTTGGTTTTGGGGATGTTAATGGCTGTGTTATCTTTAAAAAATACCTATAAACTATGAACCAACAAGAACTATTAGAAAAGTTGAAAACAATTGTGAAGCCCTTTGTAAAAAACGAAGAAGCTTTTAATAATTTGTCTGAAGAGACTGATTTTATTAATGATTTGAATATTAATTCTGCCAATTTAGTCGATATTGTTTTAGATACCGAAGAAGTTTTTGATATAGAAATCGACAATGCTTCTATGGAAAAGATGCTTACTATTAAAGCGGCTATAGAAATTATTAATACTAAATTAGCAGAAAAGTGATAGGAAACGACATTGTAGATTTGACATTAGCTTACAAAGAGAGTAACTGGCAACGTAAGCGATTTTTAGATAAAATTTTTACACCTCAAGAACAGTATCAAATTCGTTCTTCAAAAACACCCGACTTAATAGTTTGGAGTCTTTGGAGTAGGAAAGAAGCTGCATACAAAATCTACAATAGACAAAGTGGCATTAGAAAATTCAATCCGATACACTATGAATGTTTTAATTTGGAAGCGGAAAAAGTGGTTTTTGACGATTTGCAATATTATACCCGAACCCAAATCAGTTCTGGGTTTATTTATTCCGAAGCAGTTGTCAATTTTAATGATTTTGACAAGATAAAACCCATTTTGAAACCATTAAAAATTTACAAACATAATGGAGTTCCGAATTATTTAGATCAAAATTTATTGCTGAGACCATTATCGATAACCCATCACGGAATGTTTGAAAGAGTAATAACCATTACTTGAAACCCAAACGAGATTTCATTTTTAGGAATA
Organism: Flavobacterium sp. FG139; assembly: GCF_057809695.1. NCBI lineage: Bacteria > Pseudomonadati > Bacteroidota > Flavobacteriia > Flavobacteriales > Flavobacteriaceae > Flavobacterium > Flavobacterium sp. FG139. The sequence goes on along the minus strand of NZ_JBMDKL010000001.1, from coordinate 222,843 downwards.
GTAACGCAATTGTAAATGCATCATCTGTTGTTGAAATTCGTTCTGTTGTGGATATTTTATACTGCGAACTCAATTCGTCTAATGAAAAGTTTTTATCGTTTATGTCGTGTAATTTTTTGTACATCACTTCAATATCCAATGCTTCGTTTTTCAGTCTACCGCAAGCTAATTTCTCTAGAGATTCGTTAATCATTTCAATATCAAAATTAATGCGATGCCCTACTAATGTTGCATTTCCAATATATTCAATAAATTTTTCCAAAGCATGTACTTCCGAAAGTTTGGGTTGTTCCGATTCTAATAAAAAATCATTTGATAAACCATTATCATGAAGAAATTTATATTGTGGAATGGTTACTTCAAAAACATCACCAATAAGAATATTATCGTTTACAATTCCGATTGCACCAAAAGATAGAATCACATCTTTTTTTGGATTCAAACCTGTAGAATCAATACTTAACGCTACATATCTGTTTCCTTTTTTTTCAAATTTTGACACATAAGTTTTCCAAAATTCGGGATGTTCTTTATTGATGTTTTTTAACCAGTCCAGCATAATTACGAAAATTGAGTCAGTTGAAATCGATCTTTAATTAATTCTTCCAATTCTTTCATAGGAGCAAGCGCATTTTTGAGCTTTTCTTTGTCTACCTTATTCAGTTCCTCCAAGTTGATATATTGCCCTGAGCTATCATTCTTCAAACCTTCTAGCACTCTGAACTTAGAAAGTACTAAAAAGGCATCAGCACAATTAAGATAGACTTCAGAAAACTTAGGATCAATCATTGCTAATTGCTTGTATCTCAAATACGTGCTATTAATTCCTTTAATATTATTATTCAACACTAACAATCTAGCGCCATCAATTAAAGGCATTAAGGCTCGTGTTTTAATATCAAATTTTCCTTTGTGCTCGCCTTCTTCTTCTAAATTGAATTTTTTAAAGAAGTTAAGTGGCGCTGGCTTTTTGAGGGCATCATTTCCTAAATAATCAAAAAATAATACGTTGTTTTTGGCATTTTTAAAGATGGCATCTGTAATTGCATCTTCAATTTTTTGTTCTCCAAATGCAATTTCATAATCAAAAAAGACACTACTTATTTCATTGGATTTTTCACCTGGAGTATTCATCCAGTTACTATATTGTTTTGTCCAGTCTGTCAATGATTTACACCACAACATGTTGCTCGCCATGTGGCCTTGTGGACAAATTGAAAAGCCCACTTTTTCTAGAGTTGCAGTCGTTTTTTTAGCCAATTTTAAAAAATAATCCTTTACATCACGGTATTTCTCGGCGGAAACATCTTCAAAAACCAAAACACTATCTTGGTCGGTAAGTAACAATTGCTCTTTACGCCCTTGACTACCAATGCATAACCACGCAAATCGAGCAGGAGGTGAGCCTAAATCTAAAATAGCTTGTTCAACAGCACGTTTTACTATAGCTAAAGTGATTTCGCCTGCAATACTATTAATATGAGTTAATGGAATGTTTTTATTTAATGATGATTGGATGATTTCATTGAGTTTGTCGCGAACTAATTTTAGTTCTTTAGCCGTTTGAGAACGTTTAATTTCTTTTAGAAGAACACCAGGATTATTGGCTTGTGCCACCACCAAATCATGTTCCGAAATAATGCCTTTAATATCTGATTTGTCAGTGCCATCATGAGTTACACATAAGTGGGTTACACCATATTTTAACATAACCAACTGTGCTTCAGCGACTGAAATATTTTCGGAAACAGTAATCACAGGTGAGGCCATTATTTTACTAATGGTGTTCGTGTATGCAATTCGACCCGTAGCAACTTTAGATCGAAAATCTTTATCCGTTACAATTCCAACAGGATAACCTTCTTCTGTAATCAGTGCGCTGTCTAACATATTATCGGTTACCAATTGAGCCGCATCTTTAATCATGGTTTCAATACCAATTTTTAAAGGTGATTTATTGTAGGTAAGTGACTGAAAATAAAGCATATCTGATTGATTATCAGAATAGGAAATATTGTCTGAAAGCAAACCATGATTGGAGTCTAACGAGCCACTTTTAGTATTGGCTGCAAAACTCTCTAACAAGAAGTTCAAAACATCCGAATTTTGAGCTACAAAAGGTTTGAAAGTTGCAATCGGAATTGCATATACAATGGTTTCTTCACGAGCTTTAGCTGTCATTTGGTAATTGTTTTTGGCAAAAAACGGACGCAAGCCAAAAATATCTCCAGTGTAACATTTATTTAAAAGCGTTTCTTCAGCATCAGAAATTACGGTCAAATGAATTACACCAGAAGCCACCACATAAAAAGAATCGTGCAATACATCATTAATTTGAAATAGCGATTTGTGTTTTTCTAAATTAATTACACGAATTGTGTTTGCAATCTTAATTAAATCCTCGTAAGGAAGATAATTAAAAGGTTCGTATTCTTTTAAAAAATCGGCTACACGTTGTGAAATTGCGTTACTCATAATTGGTGTTAATTTTATAAAAATATAAAAAAAGCTTTAAAATACAAAACTAATAAAGTTAAAGATAGTAGTAGGTATTATATCTGATGTTAATTAGATTATTAAAATCTTAACAAGGTACAATTTTTAAAAATTCTATTTTACATAATATAAATTATAGTGCAAATATATATTTTTTGAAATAAACAAAAAAACTACTTATTTAAAGCTCATTCATGATCTTGATGCGGTAAATTCTACCAATAGCAATGGTTAATTTTAAGGTATAATCTTCAATAAGCCAACTTCTATAATTTTTGGTAACATTACCTAAACAAATACAATATTGTTTGATTCGGTATTCGATATCATCGTTTAATTCTTTTGAAAGTTTACGAGCTTCCGATAAATCATCAGTATTTTCAACACACATCGTTGCATGTTGTTCTAGTGATTTTTCAATAATCGTTTTGGCTTTCAGATTGTTTTTAACGGTGTATTTGAATTCTTCATGAATGTCCATAGAAATATCTATGGAATTCTTGAATTTTTTACGCAATTCATCTGGCATTACATATTTAAAATTGCTTTCAATTTCGGCATCATCACGAAGACTTTCTAAATAATATTCTGGTGATTTAAAGATGTGCTGCCAATCCATCGGATTGTTCCATAAACCAAAGCGTAAAGCGTTGTTCCCTAAATCAATAACCGTAAAATTATCCTTATTGGGCAATCGTCTTGAACCTCGTCCAATCATCTGAAAATAAAGCGTTAACGATTTGGTAGCGCGGTTTAAAATAATACTTTCCACTGTAGGTTCATCAAAACCGGTTGTTAAAATACCGACAGACGTTAAAATTGCATCGGGTGTTTTTTTAAACCAATGCAAAATATCTTTTCGATCTTCTGTAGAAGTTGTATTGTCTAAATGTCTAATATTATAACCTGCATGTCTAAAGCTTTCATAAACATGTAATGAAGTATTAATTCCGTTGTTAAAAATTAAGGTCTTTTTACCTAATGATTTTTCGGTGTATGCGTGCAACAATTTCTCTTGCATCACCATATTGCTGTACAAATCGTCGGAGGATTTCACTGTATAATCGCCGTTTATTCCAACCTTTAACGACGTTAATCCTACATCATAACTGTAAGTTGTTGCTTTGGCTAAAAATCCTTTATCGATAAGATTTTGAATGGTGTCGCCTACAATCAACTCGTTGTAATTTTCATACATCGGCAACTTGATGTTCGAACTTAAAGGCGTTGCCGTAACTCCAAGAATAAAAGCATTTTCAAAGGTGCTAAATAACTTTCTAAACGAATTGAAGTGAGCTTCGTCAATAATCACTAAACCAATATCTTGTATTTCTAATTTTTCGTCATTAAGACGGTTTTTCAAGGTTTCAATCATCGCTACAAAACAAGAATATTCATCTTGATCTGGAAGTTCTTTAATAGCGCTGTTGATGATTTTGTTCTTAACATCGAACGTTTTAAGCATTTTAGAAGTTTGCTTACAAAGTTCAATTCGATGCGTTAAAACCACCACTTTTTTATTGTGTTGTTCTAAATAACGTCGGGTAATTTCTGAAAAAATTACAGTTTTTCCACCACCTGTTGGCAATTGATATAAAAGATGGTAATTGTGAGGTGCATTGTCTAATCGTTCAAAAATTTTGTCAATATCTCCTTTTTGGTAGCCGTACAGCTCCTTTTTATCTTCAATTTCGGCAAGTATATCCTTTTTTGGCATAGCGAATTTTACAATTTTGCAAAAATACACTTAAAAAAGAGTTTCATGGCATTATTTTAAAAAATAATAATTATTTAATAATCAAATCGTTCTACAATGGCATCAAATTCGAATTTATTCATCCAATTTTGCTTGATAGTTTCCTCTTTTATAGCCACTACTCTACTTTTGAAATCTTCTAAAATCCCTTTTTCGATAATGAAACTAATGGCTTGTTGGTAGGAATTGAGCATGCTTTTATAGAATGCTTCACTGTTTATTTGTTTCTCGGAAGACAATGCTTGAGCAATTTCAACAGCATAAAGCATTACATCTGTAACGATATAGGAATCAACACCTAAGGTGATAAAATGTTTGATGAATTTCTGAGCTACAGAACGTCGCATTTTAGGCCTCTTACCTCGAATGGGAAAATATTCATTTGAAATTTTAAGTTTGGCCTCTCGAACTAAATTGCGTTCGTTTGGATTGAAAACAAAATCATAATAGACTTTAACATCTTTAAACTTGTCGTACAACGCTATCAATTGCTCTTCCAGTTGGTTTTTATCCAATTCGGACAAATACTTTTTTAAATCTCTTTTACTCATAGAAATACTAAATTATTACAAAAGTAACGCACTTTTTAGGTTTATTATTAACCTTATTACTTAATTTTGTAGACCAAAATAATTACAATGACAAAGATTTTTAAATTTACAGCCATTCTAGAAGGATTCTCTTATTTAATTTTGTTAGCGAATATGTTGCTTATCAAACCGAATGATTTGGTTTTGTACAAAACACTACTTTTTCCAATCGGAATGACACACGGAATTCTATTTATTGCCTACCTTTATTTGGCCTATATGATTAAAGAAAAACAAAATTGGAATACCAAAGAATTGTTAATTGTTATTTTAGGATCGTTAATTCCGTTTGGTGCTTTTTTTATTGAAAGAAAATATTTAAAAAATGCATAATTTTTTAGAACATTTATTTGGTTGGTTGTATCCTTTGTTGCGTAAAATGCATCTCGGAGACACGCTATCGTCCTATGTTAGTTTGATTCTTAACATCATAATATTGTGCTTTTTAGCCTATTTTATTTATGTGGTTTTCAGATTAGTATTAGTGACCATATTGGCAATAGTAGCCAAGAAAACTAAAACCAAATTTGACGATTTACTCGTTTCAAATCAGACCGCAAAATACATTGCCCATTTAATTCCGTTTGTATTTATTTACAAATCGGTTCCCGTAATTTTAGAACATTATGTGTATTGGGAATCTATGTTTGGAAAGTTGGTTGGGATTTACATCATTCTTTTGTCCTTATGGATCATTCGAAGTGTACTTAACGCTATAAAAGATTATTTGAAAGACCAACCCAGATTTAGCGATAAACCCATTGACAGCTACATTCAAGTAATTATGATTGTACTTTGGATATACGGCGTTGGGGTGATTATTTCTAAATTATTTGAAGTTGATAAAACAACACTATTAGGAACTTTAGGAGCCATTTCGGCAATTGTAATTTTAATTTTTAGAGATACTATATTAGGCTTTGTAGCCAGTGTTCAAGTTTCCTTAAACGATATGGTTCGTATTGGCGATTGGATAACTTTTGACAAGTATGGCGCCGATGGTGATGTTATTGAAATTAACTTAGCAACGGTAAAAGTTAGAAATTTTGACAATACTACTACAACCATTCCAACCTACAGTTTGATCTCAGATTCTTTTAGAAACTGGCGTGGTATGCTGGATTCAGATGGGCGAAGAATTAAAAGACATATTTTAGTCAAAGCCAAAAGCATTCGTTTTTTGACCGATGAAGAATTGGATAAAATGAAACGAATCCAATTGATTTCTAATTATATCGACGTTCGTCAAACGGAAATTAGCAAATACAACAAGACCTATAATGTGGACAAATCACTGTCTATCAATGGTCGAAATATGACTAATTTTGGTTTGTTTAGAAAATACATCACCAATTATTTAGAACATTACCCAGGATTGAATAAAAATATGATTTTACTTTGCAGGCAATTACAACCTACTGCACAAGGAATTCCATTAGAAATTTACACTTTTTCAAAAGATCAGAGATTTGAACAATACGAATACATTATGGCCGATATTTTTGACCATATTATTGCTTCAATTGTATATTTTGATTTGGAAATTTATGAAATGCCTTCAGACAAAAGTAATTTTGTAGTTTAATTATTTTTTCAAACGATCTTCTACAAACTCTATTTTGGTTTTGCCATGTGCTTGTGGTTTTCCATCCAAACCAACACTAACCATCGTTATGGTATCTATTGTGATTATGGTTTCTTTAGTCATCATGTTTCTCACTTCACACATCAAGGTTAATGAGGTAGTTCCAAATTTGATGACATCAATTCCAATTTCAACAATATCACCTTGCTTGGCCGAACTTCTAAAATTAATTTCCGACATGTGTTTGGTTACAATTCTTGGGCTTTCCAGTTGAATTATGGCATAAAGGGCTATTTCTTCGTCAATCCATGCTAATAATCGTCCTCCAAATAAAGTGCTATTCGGATTTAAGTCTTCTGGTTTTACCCATTTTCTAGTATGAAATCTCATTTTAAGGCTATTTTTGATAAAGCAAATTTAATGATTTCATCGTGGTCGAAAGCTAATTTTGGCAAATCATTAACCGAAAACCATTTCGCTTCTTTGGCATCATCATTAGCAATGGCAATAGTGTTTTCGTTTGCATAACCCATGTAAGCAATTGAAACTACATGAGATCTCGGGTCTCGGAAAGGTTTTCCAAATGCTTTAAGTTGTTCTAAACTATCTATTTCAATAGTGGTCTCTTCCAATAATTCTCTTTTAGCAGCATCTTCCAAATCTTCATTAGAATCGACAAAACCACCCGGTAAAGCCCAACAATTTTTGTAGGGATCGTTTTTGCGTTTTATTAATAATAATTCCAAGTAATTAGCCGATAATTTGAATAAAACAACATCAACAGTGACAAATATTTTCGAAATCCTCACAATATTTAAACTTTTAAGTATTTGATAACAAAATTATGGTTTTTATGTCTTAAAAAGTTGGTAATTTATTGTAAACTATTATATTTGCAAATAATTATAAAGAATTTAACCTATTTATTATAAAATGAAAAAAATTACAGTATTGTCTTTATTGTTAGTTTCGGCAGCTTCTGTTACAGCCCAAGAAAACAAAGTACAGAAAGACTCCGCAAAATCTGAATTCAACAAATGGACAATAGAAGCCACCGTAGGTCAAGGTAAAGGTGTAAAACCCTATGATGTTGGATATTTTTCAAGCAACCCAAATACTTTTCTAGGAAAGCCTCAAGCCAATAGTTTTAGCTTGGGTGCTAGATATATGATTAGCCCTAAATTTGGTTTTAAAACAGCATTACATTACAATGATTTAAAGAATACTAAAAACAATGGAAGTATTCCATTTGAAATGCAACAAATAGGACTTTCCTTAGAAGGTGTCGTAAATGTTAGTAGATTGTTTGGTATTGAAGAATCTATCAAACGATTTGGTTTGTTATTTCACGGTGGATTAAGAATCGATCGAATGACATCCAAAACTGCCAATGTTATTGAACACGATCATAACAATGGTGTTTCTGAATTTAATGGTGGACTTGTTATGGGGGTTACTCCTCAATTCAGAGTTTCTAAAAAAATGGCTGTTCTTCTTGACATTTCTATTCAAAACAATTACAGACAGCATTTTAATTGGGATGGAAGTTATTCAGACAACATCAACAACTTAAATGGTCAATTAATCACTACTTCATTAGGTCTTACCTATTCATTTGGTCCAAATGAAATTCATGGCGATTGGGCAACTATCAGAGATAAAAATCTTGATAAAATTGATGCTCTTGATAAACGAGTTGGTGATATGGAAACCCTTATGAATGACACTGATAAAGATGGCGTGCCAGATTATTTAGATCAAGAAAACAACTCCGTTGCAGGTGTTGCTGTTGATACTAGAGGTAAAATGGTTGATATGAACAGAAATGGTGTTCCAGACGAATTGGAAAGATATGTTGATAAAACTACTAAAGAAACGTCTGAAAAATCAAATTCTGACATGATTAAACGTTTAGTAAACGAAGGTTATGTTACAACTTACTTTGATACAGGAAAAGTAAATCCTACTAATGTTTCTACTGAAGGTATTGACTTTATTAGAACTTACTTGAAAAACAATCCAAACGCTTCTATTGATATTTATGGTCACGCTGACGAGATTGGTACAAGTGCTAAAAACGATGCATTATCTAAAGGTCGTGCAGAAGCTGTAAAAGCTATCTTAATCAAAGCAGGTATCGATGCCAATAGATTGAACGTTATTTCAGCTGGTGAAGATGCATCTGTAGCAGTTGATTCTGATGGTGCTAGAAAATTAGTACGAAGAGTTACTTTCAAAATCAAAGAATAATTAACAATTAGTTCTTAATAAATAAAAAAAACCTCTGTTTAGCGACAGAGGTTTTTTTATAACTTTAAATAAAAAATGGAAGCAAGAGATACAACATTGTTAGAATTGCGTGGTGAAACCATTGGTACAATATCAAATCAGTCTTCACCAGAAGAATTATTTCAAAATAAAACCCTACGTCCTATTTTAAAACTACAGAACGATTTGTTTATTGAGGTTTTTTTAAACTATGCGATTAAACAAAAGAATGTTTTTTTTAGCTTATCTCCCGATAAAAAAATGGCCTACATTGAAAATGTAATTCAGCGCGACATTAAGTTTAGAAACTCTCTTAAAGGGATGGTGATAGCATTATTCACTATAAGTGAATATACCGAATACATAAAAAACTCTTCAAACCTTAACAAGCGTATGATGAATATGCTTATTGAAAGATTGAAGAGTCAAGTACTTTTGCTTGATAAAACTGTTGCCTAATTTACACGTTTTTAATCGCGATCACTGTTGTTTTCAATCGACGTTTTTTCAACTGAGGTCGTTGCAGCATTTGCTCTAATCTCAGTATGTCTAATCTCACCGCCTGTAGTACCGGTTTGTTGTGCCAAAAAAATAGCTACCGCAGCTATAGTTACTCCAATAAAAGAAAATATTTTTTCTTTGGCATTATTTTTCATGTTAAAGAATAATCCCACTAACGACACTACTCCTAAAAGATACAATACAAGCGCTAATTTTTCGGCCATTTCTTCATGTTCATGAATAATTTGACGTCCAATGTTAGGCATTTCTTCAACCATCTCCTCTGCTCCATCACCAGTAGCCATACTCACTGCAGCAAAAAGAGCAGCAATTACAAACAAACAATAAGAAACATTTCTTATCGTCTTATTTTTCAATATCATTCCTACAATCAAAATACCAAACCCAAAAATAGTTCCTATTATTGGGAAATGGTTCACCACCATGTGTAAATGCGCGTCATTCATAATTTCTACTTTTTAAATTAGTATAAAAAGGTGTAATTGATTACATATTTTTAGACGATGTATTCATATTTTGATAAATAAGGCTTGAAATCTGACTGATTACTTCGGGTAATTTTTTCATATCGTTTCCTTTAGTCATAATAGTAACAAGGTAGGGACTATTATCCAAATAAATCACAGCAGATTCATGCAATTGTTTTTCTACTAAATCTCCAGCTTCTCCAAACTTATGAATTGCCTTAATAGATGGTGGCAAACTTTTTAATATACCCTCTTTAAAATCCGATTTACTAAGAAGTTTAGTGGCAAATTCAGAATCCTCAATGGTAAGATACGAGGCATTAAATAAGGCTCTCATAAACAATGAAAAATCACTTGCCGTCAATGGATAATCACTCGCATTCCAATCGGGTGCTGGTAGATCTAAATCAGTAAAAACTTTTTTAAACACATCAACATCAATGAGCGTATTTAGAATATAAGTAGCATTATTATCAGAATAAGCAATCATGTAAGTCAACAATTCCCTAACGGTATATTTTTGACCTAATTGAATTGATTTCGATACAAACTCAGGTTTTTTTGCGGAATCGAATGGTTTATCAAAAAGGATAACTTTATCCAAAATCCCAGGTTTAATTTCATTCATTCTCAAAAAAGTAATTAGCTCTGGTACTTTTAATAACGAACCTGGTTTGAATTTTTCATCCGGATTAATTGAAGTCCAATCATTTGTACTATAGGCTTTCAAATATACTGAGGCCGAAGTAATAACCTTATTTTTTTTATAATTTTCAATCAATTGATACACTGATTGCTTGACTGAAGATAGATTTTCAGATTCACATTCATTGTCTACAAATAATAAAGGTTTAACATAACTAAATCCTGTTAACCTCTTCACTTTATATGCACACACAGATTGATCTGATGTCGAAGAATCAGTATCAGCTGATATTTTTTTTGTGATTTCAGATGTAGCAAAACCTGTTATTAGTATTGTAAAAGCAAGAACCACAGCAACATAAAAAAGAGGAATTTTCTTTAAAAAAATATTTTTCATACAGAATTTACAATGTTTGTTATTTTAATGATTTACAAATTTATATATTTTTTTCTTAAGAATATCTTAATATTCAACAGCAATAATATGTTAAAATTTAATAATCCGCATTTTTCATCTAAAACTTCACATTTCCAGATAATTAAAAACTGCTATCTAAAAATTTGTTTGTTTCTGTATACTTTAAATAATTTTATACAATTTTTAATATATATATCGTTATACAAATAGTAAATTGCAACAAAATAAGTACCTCATGAATAAAATAAAAATACTTTGGGTTGACGACGAGATTGATTTATTAAAACCACACATCATTTTTCTAGAAAAGAAAAACTATGAGGTAACAACATGCAACAATGGTCGTGATGCTGTTGATGTGTTTTCAGAAAATAATTTTGATATTGTTTTTCTAGATGAAAATATGCCTGGAATGAGTGGTTTAGAAACCCTTGCCGAAATTAAAGAAAAGAAATCTTCTACTCCTGTAATAATGATTACTAAGAGTGAAGAAGAATATATCATGGAAGAAGCTATAGGTTCAAAAATTGCCGATTACCTTATCAAACCGGTTAATCCGAATCAAATTTTGTTGAGTTTAAAGAAAAATTTAGACCACTCCAGATTGGTTTCTGAAAAAACAACTTTAGATTATCAAAAAGAATTTCGAAAAATTGCCATGGAATTGGCTATGGTGAATTCTTTTGAAGATTGGGTTGAATTGTATAAAAAACTTATTTTTTGGGAACTAGAATTGGAAAACATTGAGGATACCAATTTGATTGACATTTTAGAATCTCAAAAAGTAGAAGCCAATTCACAATTTGGAAAGTTTATTGAACGCAATTATGAAGATTGGTTTGAACCAAAGGCTCACAAGCCAATACAATCACATACGCTTTTTAGAGAATTAGTCGTACCTGAACTTGTTAAAAAAGACAAACCCATTCTATTTGTTGTTATCGATAATTTGCGCTACGATCAATGGAAAGCGATAGAAGGCACGGTTAACAATTATTATAAACTCGAAAAAGAAATTCCGTATTACGCTAGCTTGCCAACTGCCACACAATATGCTAGAAACTCTATTTTCTCGGGTTTGACTCCTTTAGAAATGGAAAAACAATTTCCACAATATTGGAAAAATGATGTTGATGACGGAGGTAAAAACTTATATGAGTCCGAATTTTTAACCGCACATTTAAAACGTTTGGGTTTAAACATTAAACAAGATTACTTTAAAATCACCAATCTGGCTGGTGGTAAAAAATTAGCAGAAAACTTCAAAGCATTAAAAGATAATAATTTAGTAACGGTGGTATACAATTTTGTAGACATGCTTTCACATGCTAAAACCGAGATGGATGTGGTTAAAGAGTTGGCTTCTGATGATAAAGCCTACCGTTCGTTAACCTTGAGTTGGTTTAAAAATTCACCGTTATTGGATATTATTCAACAAGGACAAAAGTTAGGTTTTAAGCTAATAATAACAACCGATCATGGCACCATTAACGTAAAAAATCCCTCAAAAGTTATAGGTGATAAAAACACCAGTTTAAATCTTAGATACAAAACGGGCCGTAGCCTAACCTATGAAGACAAAGAAGTTTATGCCGTTAAAGAACCAAAAAAAATAGGTTTGCCTACCATAAATATGAGTAGTTCTTATATTTTTGCCAAGAATGATTATTTCTTAGCCTACGTAAACAATTACAATCATTATGTGAGTTATTATAGAAATACGTACCAACATGGCGGAATTTCATTAGAAGAAATGATCGTACCCTTTTTAGTTTTTAATCCAAGATAATCTACTATGGAAGTTATTTTCTCATTAAACGAAATTGAGCAAGTCGCACAAAAAATTATCACTGAAAACCCAAAAAAAGTAATTCTTTTTTATGGAAATATGGGCGTTGGTAAAACCACCCTAATTAAAGCATTAGCAAAACAACTTGGTGTAAATGATGCTACAAGTAGTCCCACTTTTTCTTTAGTTAATGAATATCAAATAATTGAAAATCAATACCTTTATCACTTTGATGTGTATCGATTAAAATCGGAAATAGAAGCATTAGACATGGGTATTGACGATTATTTATACTCAGGAAATTGGTGTTTTATAGAGTGGGCAGAAAATATTCCGAATTTAATCCCCGAGGAACATTCAATAATTAAAATTGTTGCTTTACCAGATGGAAATCGACATTTAATTCTAAATTAAAAAAGGGTTATTTTTTAAAAATAACTTATCGCAACTTTCAAAAAACTAGTCGAAGTGATGACAGTTTATTTAGAACGTTTGAAATTGATTTTTGAAATTGATATTGACATTCTTTTTTTGTAACTTGTGCGATAATTCATTTGTAACTATGTCACTTACACCTTTTACAAAACAACAACTACTTCCACAAGAAGAAAAATTAGAAATCGGACGCTACAAGAGCGAACTTTTCATCGGAATTCCCAAAGAAACTAGTTATCAAGAGCGACGTATTTGCCTTACACCTGATGCAGTACATTCTCTAACGGCTCACGGTCACCGAATTCTGATGGAAACTGGTGCTGGAGAAAGTTCAAGTTATACTGATAAAGAATATAGCGATGCCGGTGCAGAAATTACAAATGACACACAAAAAGTATTGTCTTGCCCAATGCTCTTAAAGGTAGAACCTCCTACGATGACCGAAATTGAGATGATGAATCCGAACTCGGTTATTATTTCGGCCATTCAACTAAAGACCCGAAAAAAGGAATATTTTGAAGCGCTTACCAAAAAGAAAATTACAGCGCTAGCTTTTGAATACATTAAAGATGAAGACGGTTCCTACCCTGCTGTAAAATCATTAAGTGAAATTGCAGGAACAGCTTCCATACTAATAGCTGCCGAATTAATGATTAACAACCAATTTGGTAAAGGATTATTGTTTGGAAATATTACAGGCGTTCCTCCTACTGATGTAGTCATTATAGGTGCTGGAACAGTTGGCGAATTTGCTGCTAAAACGGCACTCGGACTTGGTGCTAATGTAAAAGTATTCGACAATTCAATCACCAAATTACGTCGTTTACAGAATAATTTGAGTCAGCGTGTTTTTACTTCTACTATCCAACCTAAATCGTTATTGAAAGCGTTGCGCCGATGTGATGTAGCTATTGGAGCTATGAGAGGAAAAGAACGTTGTCCTGTGGTAGTTACAGAAACTATGGTAGAACATATGAAAAAAGGTGCTGTTATAGTTGATGTTAGCATAGATACTGGTGGTTGCTTTGAATCTTCTGAAATCACAACACATGAAAAACCGACTTTTATTAAAAATAACGTAATTCATTATTGTGTGCCTAATATTCCATCTCGTTATTCCAAAACAGCTTCATTATCCATCAGTAATATTATAACTCCTTATTTATTACAAATTGCGGAAGATGGTGGATTGGAAAGTGCCTTACGATGTCATAAAGGATTAAAAAATGGCGTGTATCTATACCACGGAATTTTAACCAATAAAGCCATTGGGGATTGGTTTAACTTACCCGATAGTGATATAAATTTAATTGTTTTTTAAATCTTCATATTTGTGAATTTTCGGTTCTTTAGTTTACATTTGCAAAAAAAATTTAAATGAAATTTTATCAGCGTTTTGCATATTATCTAGTTGGATTTGTAATTGGAATGTTTTTCGTCGCCTTAGTTCTAAGTGGTAAAGATACCCGATGCAATTATTTTCCAAATGCAAGAGTATTGAATGATTTACGAAACAAACCATTCAATTATAGTATTGAAGCTTCTAGAAAATTAGCCGAAGATTGGATTGATACCATTGATATTAAAAATACTTTAACTTATGGTGATGTAGATTTTGACAAAAGTAATATTAGTTACCAAAAAGGTAAATTATACATTATTGAAGGACAAACTACCAAAAAAGACACGATTACTTTACGTGTTATCAATTATCCAAGTAAAGCAGTTTTAGAAGATATTATTAGAAAGAAAAAATAATTGTTTATAAAAAAACTCCGAAGTACTTCGGAGTTTTTTTTATCTAAAAGTATAAAATACTATTTTATAAATTCAATTTTTTGAGCTTCTTCAGCATTAACACTATCAAAAAAGCCTTGCTCATTCATCCAATCATCACTAAATACTTTACTCATGTAACGCGAACCATGATCTGGAAAAATAATAACTACATTACTATCTGAAGTGAATTCTCCTTCTTCTGCAAATTGCTTCACCGCTTGTAAAGCAGCACCCGAAGTATACCCCACAAATAAGCCTTCCGTTTTCGCTATTTCTCTAGCAGTATGGGCACTTTCCTCATCGGTAACCTTCATGAATTTATCAATCGATTCGAAGTCGGTTGCTGTTGGAATAAGATTTTTACCTAATCCTTCAATTCGGTAGGGATAAATTTCATTGCTATCAAACTCTTTTGTTTCATGGTATTTTTTCAATACCGAACCAAAAGCATCAACACCAAGAACACGAATGTTAGAATTTTTTTCTTTAAGGAATTTAGCAATTCCAGAAATGGTTCCTCCTGTTCCGCTACAAGCAACAAGGTGTGTAATTTTTCCTGAGGTCTGTTCCCATATTTCAGGGCCCGTTGTTAAATAATGCGCATCAATATTGAGTTGATTAAAATACTGATTGATGTATACAGAACCTTTAGTTTCTTCATGTAAACGCTTTGCTACATTATAATACGAACGTTCATCATCTGCAGAAACATGGGCTGGGCACACATAAACCTTAGCTCCTAAACTGCGCAACATATCAATCTTATCCTTAGACGATTTAGAACTAACAGCCAAGATACAATTGTATCCTTTAATGATGCTTACCATAGCCAAACTAAACCCAGTATTACCTGAAGTAGTTTCAATAATGGTATCACCTGGAGTCAAAATTCCTTGTCTTTCGGCTTCTTCAATTATGTATAACGCAATTCTGTCTTTTGAGGAATGTCCTGGATTGAATGCCTCTACCTTAGCATAAAAGTTTCCTTCTAAGTTTTCGGTGATTCTATTCAGCTTAATAAGAGGTGTATTTCCTATTAATTCCAAAACGTTATTGTAGGCTTTTATTTCTTCTTTCATAAATAAAAAATTAGTGTCGAGGCAAAGATTGTAAATAATGATGCCACAAAACCTTGCAAATTTAATAAATTATTTTAAACTATCTTTCAATTTTTTCCAAATCTAACAAAAAACTAAATTCTTTGGCCACTTCTTTGAGCGCTTCAAAACGTCCAGACGCTCCTCCATGTCCTGCTTCCATATTAGTATCTAGATATAATTGATTAGAATTAGTTTTGAAAACCCTTAGCTTAGCCACCCATTTTGCAGGCTCCCAATATTGTACTTGTGAATCATGTAAGCCTGTTGAGATGTACATATTTGGGTATTCTTGCGCTGTAACATTATCATAGGGCGAATACGATAACATATAATCGTAATATTTCTTTTGATTGGGATTACCCCACTCATCATATTCGCCAGTTGTTAGCGGAATGGTTTCGTCCAACATAGTTGTAACCACATCCACAAAAGGCACTTGTGCAATTACACCGTTATACAATTCTGGATTCATATTAACAATAGCACCCATAAGCAATCCGCCAGCCGAACCACCTTCAGCATATAAATGTTTAGGCGACGTATATTTTGCTTCAATAACATGTTTGGAACAATCAATAAAATCAGTAAATGTATTTTTCTTTTTCAATAATTTACCGTCTTCATACCACTGTCTTCCTAAATCTTCACCGCCTCTAATGTGCGCAATGGCATAAATAAAACCTCTGTCTAACAAACTCAAGCGCGTTGTAGAAAAATAAGGTTCCATCGTCATTCCGTAAGACCCATAAGCATACAACAAGAAGGGATTTTCACCATTCAATTGAATCCCTTTTCTATAAACCATAGATATAGGCACTTTGGTTCCATCGGTTGCTATAGCCCAAATTCGCTCTTCTACATAATTATTTTTGTCAAAAGTTCCTCCTAAAACTTCTTGCTCTTTGAGAATAGTTTTTTCTTGGGTTCGCATATTAAAATCGATTACCGATGACGGAATAGCCATCGATTGATAACCATAACGCAAAATTTCGGTATCAAAATCGATGTTCGTTGTAGTATAGGCTGTGTAGGTTTCTAATTCAAATGGTAAATAATATTCACCTGCTCCACTCCACGGCATGATTCTGATTTTGTTCAAGCCATCAAAGCGCTCCGAAACCACCAAATAATCTTTAAAAATATCAATACCTTCAATTAATACATCTTCGCGATGCGGAATCAAATCAACCCAATGTTCTTTAGAAGTTTTTGCTTCTGGCGTTTTCATTATTTTGAAATTGGTAGCATCATCTTTATTAGTTACGATGTAAAAACTATCTTCATAATGCGAAATCGAATATTCTAATTCTCGGGTGCGCTTTTGAAACAGTTTAAATTTTTCATCGGGTGTAGCCGATAATAAAATCTGACATTCTGAAGTCAACGTACTTTCAGAAGTAATAATTAAATATTTTTTGGATTTCGATTTATACACAGAAACATTAAAGGTATCGTCTTTTTCAAAATAAACAACCACATCGTCATTTGGATTTGAACCTAATTTGTGTTTAAAAATACGGTCTGGTCGTAAAGTAACTTCATCTTTTCTAGAATAAAAAAGCGTTGAGTTATCGCTTGCCCAAGTAGCACCACCAGTAGTGTTTTCTATTTTTAAAGGTAAAATCTCGTTAGTTTCTAAATTCTTAATTTGAATCGTATATTGTCGTCTAGAAACGGTATCAACTCCAAAAGAAACCCATTTATTGTCTTCACTTATACTAATCCCAGTTAAATTAAAATAGCTATGTCCTTTCGCCATATCATTGCAATTGAACATGATTTCTTCTGGCGCATCAAGCGAATTTTTTTTACGAGAATAAATTGGATAATCTTGTCCTTTTTCAAATCGCGTAATGTAATAATAGCCGTTATAAAAATAAGGAACCGATTGATCGTCTTCCTTAATTCGGGCTTTCATTTCTTCAAATAATTCTTTTTGAAATGCTTTAGTATGTGCTGTCGATTTTTCGTAATAGTCATTTTCTTTATTCAGATAATCAATTACTTCTGGATTTTCTCTGTCATTCAACCAATAGTAATTATCAATGCGAACATGATTGTGTTTCTCTAATTCGTGTGGAATAATTTTGGCTATTGGCGGTTGTATTTCTTTCATGCTGTGATAAACTTGTTTAAAACAAATGTAAAGTAAAGTTTTCTTTATTAAATGTTAACCATTTCATTCTTATTGACATTGTTATTGACATACTATTTGAAGCAATTAATTATAAAAACAAGCTATTTATGCAATAATCTCAAAGTAATAAGTATATTTGAATCTATCATAAATTCTAATCCTAACTCCATTAAAGTCAAAAATGAAAAACCTAAAAAAAATTCATCTTTTTGTTATAATCGCTTTCAGTTTTTCAATAAGTAATGCTCAAAATAAAGAATTGGATTCACTCATTCAGAAAATAGACAATTCGGATGCTTATATTGTAATGACTAAATCAACCTCGCCAAGAACCAAAGGTGAAGTTACAAAACAAATTATCGAAATTGGAAAATCCGCAACATGTGAATTGGTTCAAGTTTTAGAAGATAAAAACAAAGGAATTGTAGCCCATTTTCTTCTATCAGAAATTTGGAAAGAAACTTGGAACGAAGAAGCTTGTTGCTCTATAAACGATAACGGAACATATGAATTGGTTACCATAAATAATCTTGAAATAAAAATTGAAGACAATATTTTATCAGCGACCACCGAGAATTTACGAATGAACAAACTCGCCTGGAAAGCGTATTGTTCTGCGTAATTTGTAATTTACTTTTAGCTAAAAATAACATTTTTCTTTAAACCAATAAATTGAACTAATTTTATGATAAAAAAAGAACTCACCCTTTTTAATAGAATGCTCAATGGTGACATCATCAAACCAACTGATCCCGAAATTAATGCTCTTTGGGAAGCTGTTGCTACAACAATCAAACGTTCATCTGAATTGAATAACTCAACTAGTATTGAGGAAATAAGGCAGCATTTAAGCGGTATTATTGAAAAACCTATTGCTGAAAGCACTACCATTTTTATTCCTTTTCATACTAATTTTGGAAAACACATTACATTAGGTAAAAACGTTTTTATTAATCATGCCTGTAGTTTTTTAGATTTAGGTGGTATAACTATTGAAGACAATGTATTAATTGGACCACGAGTTAATTTAGTAACCGAAAATCATCTTGTACATCCATCCGATAGAAAGTCCCTAATATTAGATGCTATAGTAATTAAAAAAAATGCTTGGATTGGAGCAGGAGCTACAATATTGCCTGGAGTCACAATTGGTAAAAATGCCATTGTAGCCGCTGGTGCTGTTGTACATAAAGATGTTGCTGATAATACCATAGTTGGTGGAATTCCAGCAAAAATGATGAAATCAATTGATGAAAATAGTTGAAAATGAATATATATTCCAAATTAGATAAAATGGATCAAAACAACTTAATGCAAACGTTAAAATTGCGTTTTGAAAAATTCAAAAACCGTCACGAAGGTATCAAATGGTCTAGCGTTGAAACGAAACTAGAAGCCAATCCTCAAAAGTTACTTTCATTACTCAAAATGGAAGCAACCGGTGGCGAACCCGATGTTATTGGTTTTGATAATGAAACCAACGAATATTTGTTTTTTGATTGTGCTGCTGAAAGTCCAAAAGACAGACGAAGTCTTTGCTATGATCGAGAAGCTTTAGATTCTAGAAAAGAATTCAAACCCGAAAATTCTGTTATAGATTGTGCTGCCGAAATGGGAATTGAATTACTAAATGAGGAACAATATAGAAGATTACAGCAATTTGGGAAATTTGACACCAAAACTTCCAGTTGGATAAAAACGCCTGATAGCATTAGAAAACTTGGTGGCGCTATTTTTGCGGATTACCGCTATGATACCGTATTCATTTATCATAATGGTGCGTCATCTTATTATGCCGCGAGAGGATTTAGAGGTTTGTTGAGAGTTTAAATGATAAAATTGATTCACAAAACGAACCACTCATTACATTACAACCATTTTATCTGTATAATTCTTATTTTTTACTGCATAAAATTACAAATCGAATAAAAAATTTCAAAAAAATAGCTTTAATTTGTACAAACACAATTAAAGTATGGAATTCAATCCCGATACACTCGAAGCGTCGGCAATCTATAAATTACTTACAGGTTCAATCATACCAAGACCCATCGGTTGGGTTTCAACCGTAGACGAAAAGGGCATCAACAACCTCGCTCCTTTTTCCTATTTTAACATGATTGGTGATGACCCACCACATGTAATGTTCTCTACTCGAAGAGATAATAACACCAATAAAGATACTCTTAACAATGTACTTACTACTAAGCAATTTGTAGTAAATATGGTTACTGAAGAACTTGTTGAACAAATGAATGCTACCGCTCAAATGGTTCCTTCCGAAGTCGACGAATTTCAATTGGTTGGGGTCACTCCTGTTCCATCAACCAAAATAAAACCGATGCGTGTTCTAGAAAGTCCGATTCAATTTGAGTGTGAATTGGTGCATCATTATTTCTTAGAAAATCACAAACAAGGCGGCGCATGCATCATGATTGGACGTATTGTAATGATGCATTTTGACGAAAGTGTAGTATCAGATAATTATAAAATCAATATGGAAACCTACAAACCAGTTTCAAGGTTAGCAGGCTCCAATTACAATAAAATAGGAGAAATGTTCTCCATCAAAAGACAATAAATAAATCAATTATCTATTGTTAATTATCAAATAAATTATGAAAATAGCAGTTATAGGTGGTGGTCCAGGTGGATTGTACTTTTCAATTTTAACCAAAAAAGCAATGCCTCATTGCCAAATAGATATTTACGAACGTAACAAACCCGATGATAGCTTCGGATTTGGTGTTGTTTTTTCAGATGAAACCTTAGGCGAATTCTTAAAACGCGACATGGAATCGTATGAATTGATTCGTTCTAAATTTGCCTATTGGGATGATATTGTAGTAGCCCGTGATGGCCAACAAGTAAGCATTGCTGGAAATGGTTTTTGTGGCTGTTCTCGTAAAACACTTTTACAACTATTACAACAACGCTGTCGCGAAGAAGGCATAAATTTACATTTTGAACAAAGTATAGAGGATGTAAGTCAATACAACGATGCTGATATAATTCTGGCTGCTGATGGAATTGGAAGCAGTATCAGAACGAAATATGAAAAAGAGTTTGGTACCCAAATTTCTCTAAAGAAAAACCGTTTTGTTTGGTTAGGTTCAACCAAACCTTTAGATGCTTTTACCTATTTTTTCAGAACAACGCCTCACGGAACTATAGTAGCACACTCCTACCAGTATGAAGAAGGTATGAGCACTTGGATCTTTGAATGCTCTGATGAAACGTGGCAAAAATTCAATTTTGAAGTCACTAATGAAGAAGATACCATAGCCAAGATAAGTGAAATTTTTAAAGATGAATTGGACGGACATCCTTTAATTTCAAACAAATCACATTGGCGTCAATTTCCGCATGTAACCAATGAAAAATGGTACCACAACAACATCGTTTTATTGGGTGACGCCAAAGCTACAGCCCACTACTCTATTGGGTCGGGAACTAAATTAGCTATGGATTGTGCTATCGGTTTATCCGATGCGGTAATCGCTAATCCGAATGATGCTCAAGCGGCTTTTCAACAATACGAAAAAACGCGCCGAAATCCGGTAGAAATGATTCAATATGCCGCATTGGTGTCGTTAGATTGGTTTGAAAACATGAATCGCAACAACCAACATCCGTTCTACCAATTTGCTTTTGGTTGCATGACGCGTTCTAAAAAAGTAACATTTGAAAACTTACGATTACGTGATAAATCATTTACCGACAAAGTATTAGAAGAATTTAATAACAATACTAACAATCAACCTGCTGCCTTCTCTAAATTCAAATTACGCGATTTAGAACTGCAAAACCGAATGGTAATGGCGCCTATGGGACAATATTCGGCAGAAAATGGTATGGTAAACGATTGGCATTTTCAACATTATACCTCGCGAGCTGTGGGTGGTTTGGGATTGATAATAACCGAACTAACTGCTATTTCAGAAACAGCACGTATTACTTTAGGTTGTACTGGCATATATTCTAAAGAACAAGTAGTTGCATGGAAACGAATTAATGATTTTATTCATAATAATACGCAAACCAAAATCGGAATTCAATTAGGACATTCCGGAAGAAAAGGCGCTACAAAGAAACCTTGGGAAGACACTTTTAACGGGACATCTTGGGAATTACTTTCAGCATCAGCCATTCCTTTTAATGAAAATTCAGTTACTCCAAAAGCAATGACAGTTGCCGATATGGATTTAATTACTTCACAATTCGTTCAAGCGACTAAAAATGCCAACGAAGCAGGATTTGATTTAATCGAATTGCAAGCACATCACGGATTTTTATTGGCATCGTTCCTATCGCCATTAACTAACACTAGAACCGATGAATTTGGCGGAAGCATTGAAAACCGATTGAAATTTCCGCTACGGGTATTCAACGAAATGCGAGCAGTATTTCCAAAAGAAAAACCTATGTCAGTAAGAATATCCGCTTCCGATTGGGCCGCAAAAGGAATAACGGAAGAAGAGGTTCTTACCATCGCAAGCGCTTTTAAAAAGGCAGGTGCCGACATCATCAATGTGTCTACAGGAAATACAGTGGCTCATCAAAAACCTGTTACCGGCAGAATGTGGCAAACTCCTTTCTCTGATGCGGTACGAAATACCGTTCATGTGCCAACAATCACAGCAGGTTATATACAAGATATCGATCAAATTAATACCATTATTTTAAACGGAAGAGCCGATTTAGTAGCATTGGGAAGACCATTATTGTTAGAGGCTAATTTTGTTAGAAATGCTCAGGCCTACGAACAATTCGAACCAACAGACATTCCGAATCCATACAAAGCCGGAATGTCACATCTATATCCATTAAAAGCCTCAGAAAGAAAGCAAGTAGAAGGCATGAAAAAAGCATTGAAACCAAAAAGTAATAAGAAATAAAATGGTCAAATATTGCTGTATACTCTTTTTAACTTCTTTTTTCTGTTTTTCTCAAACGGAAGAAACGATTATGAGTGGCAACTCCAAATTGCATTATAAAACCTTTGGTAGCGGTAAACCCATACTCATAATAAATGGTGGTCCTGGAATGAATTGTGAAGGATTTGGTGGCATTGCTCAAGAGTTGGCTAAAATGGAGTATCAAACTATCATTTACGATCAACGAGGCACTGGAAAATCAACTGTTGAAAAAGTCAATTCCGAGAGTATTACTATGGATTTAATGGTGCAAGACATAGAAAACCTTAGAAAACATCTAAAAATTAAACAATGGAGCATTTTTGGACATTCATTTGGAGGAATTATGGCCGCTTACTATGCTACCAAACATCCAGAAACCATTGAAAAACTAGTCTTTTCTTCTTCGGGTGGTGTCAATATGAAGTTCACCTCCTACGTTCAAGAACGTTTGAACAACAATTTAACGAAAAGTCAAAAAGATAGTTTGAGCTTTTTTCAAAAAAAGTTAGATGATGGTGACACTTCTGTTGAAACGTTGAAGCAAAGAGCTAAATATCTTGCTAATGCTTATGTATTTGATAAATCTAAAGCCCCAATAATTGCAGAACGATTGACCCAAATTAAATTTGAAATTAATAGATTAGTCTTTCAAGATTTGAGAAAAATCAATTTTGATTGCGCTAATTCATTTAAAAATTTTAAAAAACCGGTACTTGTTTTACAAGGGAAAAATGACATCATTACAACCGAAACCGCTCAAGAAATTGCCAAAGCTTTTCCTAATTCGAAACTAATTTTATTAGACAATTGTGGGCATTATGGGTGGTTAGATGCTAAAGAAAACTATTTAAGATCAATTAATCAATTTTTGAAAGACCAATAAATCTTTGCGAGAGCTAATGTACTATGAAACACTACGAAGATAATTTTGCGCATAACAGCTTACCAAGTTTCAATGTAATGCCAGAGTATAGTTTTACCAACTTACCACAATTTCAACATCCTGAAATGCTCAATTGTGTAGAACGCTTATTAGACTTTCACATTGCAGAAGGTCGCGGAAATAACATCTGTATTCGCACCTTTGAAACCACTTGGACCTACCAAGACTTATATGAAAAAGCGAATCAAATTGCGCATGTATTAATAGATGATTTGGGTTTAAAATCGGGTAATCGCGTATTGATTCGTTCAGCCAATAATCCAATTATGGTGGCGTGCTGGTTTGCTGTTTTAAAAGCAGGTGGAATTGTAGTCGCTACGATGCCTTTATTACGTTCTAAAGAATTGACTACCATAATCGATTGTGCTGAGATTTCTCATTGCTTTTGTGACAAAGAACTCGAAGAAGAAATGCATTTGGTGCAATCAGATTTTCTAAAACACACGTGTTTTTTTGGTAATTCTCAACTGGAAGAATTAATGCAATCCAAACCTAAAACCTTTAGTAATTACCACAGTAAGTCCGATAGTTTAGCTTTAATAGGATTTACTTCTGGCACTACTGGCTTGCCCAAAATGACCTCGCATTATCACAAAGACATTTTAAATATCTGCGAATGTTTTCCGCCCTATTCGTTGCAACCTACTGAAAACGATATTTTTACAGGAAGTCCACCACTAGGATTCACCTTTGGTTTAGGTGGATTAGTATTATTCCCAATGTATTTTGGGGCTTCTACTTTCTTAATCGAAAAACCAAGTCCCGATTTGTTACTCAAAGCCATTCAAGAATTCAAAATTACCATTTGCTTTACAGCACCAACCGCATGGCGCGTCATTACTACTAAAGTAAAAGATTTTGATATATCTAGCTTACGCAAATGTGTCTCAGCAGGAGAAACTTTGCCTTTAAAAGTTTGGCAAGATTGGTTTGATGCTACTGGATTAAAAATTATTGATGGAATTGGCTCTACCGAAATACTCCATATTTTCATATCGTCCAACGAAGACAACATGAAGCCTGGCGCAACCGGAGTTCCAGTTACGGGTTATGAAGCAAAGATTATAGATAGCGACGGAAATGAAGTACCTACTAACGAACCCGGACGATTAGCCGTGAGAGGAATTACGGGTTGCAAGTACCTAAATCGCGAAGAAAAACAACGCGAATATGTAGAAAATGGCTGGAACATCACTGGTGATATTTTTCGAAAAGACGAAGAAGGTTATCTTTGGTTTGTAGCACGCGGCGACGATATGATTATTTCTTCAGGCTATAATATTGGTGCTATTGAAGTAGAAAGCGTACTTTTAACCCACGAAGACATTCTAGAATGTGCCGTGGTTGGTGTACCCGATGACGAACGAGGAATGCTGGTTTGTGCTCATATTGTTCTTAAAGATCAGTCTAAAGCAACAGACGCAATGAAAAACCGTATTCAGCATTGGTTCAAAGAAGTAGCAGCGCCTTATAAATATCCAAGAGTCATTCATTTCATTGATGCATTACCCAAAACAGAAACAGGTAAAATCCAACGATTCAAATTGAAATAAAACATAGATTTTACAAATTTTTACTAATTGATTTGTGTAAATTTGTGACATCTGTGTTTAAAAAGAATAAACCATGAGAAAAGCATTTTTAGTAGTAAGCATCACCATTCTTTCCTTATCTGGAATATTAATATTCGTCAACTTAAAATTCAGTTTTTTATTACTGATTTTCATACCGTTAATTTTAATGGGATTGTACGATATGTACCAATCTAAAAAAACCATTCGCAGAAACTTTCCGCTATTGGGAAGAATGCGGTATTTGTTAGAAAGTATCGGACCTGAAATGCGTCAGTATTTCATAGAAACCGATTTGGATGGTAAACCGTTTAATCGTTTGCAGCGAAGTTTGGTGTACCAACGCAGTAAAAAAGAAGCCGATTCGATGCCATTCGGAACCCAATTGGACGTCTATAAAGATGGCTATGAATGGATCAACCACAGCATCAGAGCCATTTCTTTTACTAATGTGGATGAAAATCCGAGAGTACGAATTGGTTCGTCACAATGCGAAAAACCGTATGAGGCCAGTTTGTTTAATATCAGCGCCATGAGTTTTGGTTCGTTGAGTAAGAACGCTATTTTAGCCTTAAATAACGGTGCCAAACAAGGCGAATTTTACCACAATACAGGTGAAGGTGGCTTATCGCCTTACCATTTACAAGGTGGTGATGTGGTTTGGAACATCGGAACGGGTTATTTCAGTTGCCGTACTGAAGATGGTAAATTCAATTACGATGAATTTACTAAAAGAGCCACTTTGGATAACGTAAAAATGATCGAAATCAAATTCTCTCAAGGTGCCAAACCGGGTCATGGTGGAATTCTTCCTAAAGAGAAAGTAACCGATGAAATTGCTGCCATTCGATTGGTTTCCAAAGGAAATGATATCGTCTCTCCTCCTACGCATTCAGCTTTTACAACGCCATTAGAATTGATGGATTTTGTAAAATTATTACGAAAAGGTTCTGGTGGAAAACCCATTGGAATGAAAATATGCATCGGAAATAAATCGGAATTTTTATCCATCTGTAAAGCAATGGTGGCAACCCAAACCTATCTCGATTTCATCACCGTTGATGGTGGCGAAGGCGGAACGGGTGCCGCGCCTCAAGAATATTCCGATCATGTGGGAATGCCACTGCGCGATGCTTTGGCTTTTGTATATGATGCTTTAAACGGTTTCGGAATTAAAGACCAAATCAAAATCATTGCTAGTGGTAAAGTCGTTTCGGGTTTTGATATCATCAGAAATCTTTCGTTGGGTGCCGATTTGTGTAATTCAGCTCGCGGAATGATGTTTGCTTTGGGTTGCATTCAAGCACTCGAATGTCACGCCAATACGTGTCCAACTGGAGTTGCCACTCAAGACCCAAACTTAATGAAAGGCTTGGTTCCCGAAGAAAAAAGTGTTCGTGTAGCTCGTTTTCAAAAAGAAACAGTTAAAAGTGCGATGGATTTAATGGCTTCAGCCGGAATTGATCATCCTGATAAAGTAGATCGATCTGTTGTAAGTACTCGTGTAAATTTAGGTAAAACTCAAACTTTTGAGGAAACCTATCCCGAAATAAAAACAGGTTCTTTACTAGACGGCAGTACAGTGCCAAACGAACTTTTTAAAGCTTGGAAACGTGCAACGGTAGAAAAATTTTAGAAGCTAATCCCGCTATTCGCTCTATCTTTTATGGCGAACAACGCCACAAAAGGATGCCGCTGCTATCGGGGCTAAACTTATCGGTAATGATATAGTCGAGCAGAATAATTTGTGAAAATTTGTATAATTTGTGTTAAAAATAAACCAATGAACCAACCTTTTATCAAACAAGAAAAAATCCGTTTTAAACACATCGATTATGCTGGTATTGTTTTCTATCCGCGATTCTTAGAAATGCTCAACGATTTGGTTGAAGATTGGTTTGAAGAAGCTTTAGAGAGACCTTTCTCTAAAATGCACGAAACCAACGGAATTCCAACCGTTGATTTGAAAGTGCAATTCAAAAATGCTGCTCGTATAGGAGAAGTTCTAACTAAAAAACTTTGGGTAAACGAATTAAAAACTTCTTCTGTAGTATGCGGATTTCAATTTGTAAATCAAAACGAGCAAACCGTTTTAGTTGGAGAAGTAACTTTGGTCAATGTGGTTATTCAAGAAGATAGACAAAGCATAAAAGCTGCGTCTTTTAACGAAGAAATGAAAACTAAAATAACCTCATTTATAATTTAAAATGCATCATTCAAAATAAAAACAATGGAGTTTAAAAAATTCAAAGCTGCTACCGTTCAAACCTCACCTGTTTTTTTAAATGTAGAGAAAACAATTGAAAAAGCGATTTCTTTCATTAAAGAAGCGAGTCATAACGGAGCACAATTAATTGCTTTCCCTGAAGTCTTTGTAGCGGGTTATCCCTATTGGAATTGGATCATGACGCCAGTTCAAGGCAGCAAATGGTATGAAGAATTATACAAAAATTCGGTTGCTGTTACTGACGATGCCATGAAACCGTTATTTCAAGCGGCAAAAGACCATAACATGCATATCGTAATCGGAATTAACGAACGTGGCGCAAGTTATGGCGAAATTTACAACACCAATGTAATCATCGATAACAACGGAAATCTAATTGGTAAACACCGAAAGTTAGTCCCAACTTGGGCAGAAAAGCTCACATGGACTAGTGGCGATGGTTCATCTTTAAAGGTTTACGATACTGAAATCGGGCCTATTGGAACTTTGGCTTGTGGCGAAAACACCAATACCTTGGCGCGTTTCACCTTATTATCGCAAGGCGAATTGATTCATATTGCCAACTATATTTCATTGCCTGTAGCACCACCCGATTATGATATGGCTGAAGCGATTAAAATTCGCGCAGCGGCCCATTCGTTTGAAGGCAAATTGTTTACCATTGTTTCCTGCTCCACCATTTCCCAAGAAATTAAAGATGCTTTGCGAAATGACGTTCCCAATGTGGATGAATTATTGACTCGAAAAAACTCCGCTTTCTCCGGATTTATTGGTCCGAATGGCGCTGTAATTGGCACACCATTAATCGATGATGAAGGAATGGTATATGCTGATATCGATTTAGCAAAATGCATCCAACCCAAACAAATGCACGACATATTGGGGCATTACAATCGATTTGATATTTTTGATTTAAGAGTGAATACTGCACCAACAAGAAAGATTACTTTTATTGATAACCACGACGAGTTTAATAAAAAATAGATTTTAAAATCAACCCTCGAAGGGTTTAAAACCTTTCGAGGGTTAATAATAAAGAATATGGAAGAACAACATTCAGACGACATTTACGGAAGAGCTCGAGTTCAAGATTCACCCGAACTGAAAGCCTATTATAAAGAATTAGAAACTCTTGGTGCTGGTGCATTGTGGACCGTTGCCAATGATATTGAACCATGGGAACCACGTTCGACATCGATTCCGATGTTATGGAAATACGACGATTTACGTGCCTTAGTTTTAAAATCATCCGAATTGGTTACACCCGAACAAGCGGGTCGTCGCGTGGTCTATTTAGTAAATGACAAACGAAAAGATGTTTCGGCGGCTGTGGGTTGGTTGTATACCGGAATTCAAGTCACACGACCTGGAGAAAGCACTTCGGCACACCGTCATCGTGCTTCTGCGTTGCGATTCATCATGGAAGGTAAAAATGGGTATACTGTGGTAGATGGTCATAAAATCATGTTGGAAATCAATGATTTTGTGATTACTCCTAATTCGGCTTGGCACGAACACGGTGTGGAAACTGATGGAGAAACGTGCATTTGGCAAGATGGGTTAGACATTCCGTTAGTGAATGCTTTGGAAGCCAATGATTATGCCGTTTACGACGGCAAACAACCGTTAATTTCACCAATTAATCATTCACCAATGACGTATGGTGGCGCAGGTTTAATACCAGCAGACAAAACTTGGGATAAACCCTATTCTCCTTTGTTTAAATATTCTTGGACAAAAGTATATCCTACTTTATTGGAAGTAGCAAAAGTCAATGAACTCAATCCTTTTGACGGAATATTAATGCACTATTCTAATCCATTAACTGGCGGTCATGTAATGCAAACCATGGGTGCATCAATGCAATTATTACCAGCCGGATTTAAAGGAAAAGCACACAAACACACGGGATCTTTCGTGTACCAATGTGCTAAAGGAAAAGGATATTCGATTGTTAACGGAAAACGATTTGATTGGAAGGAACGCGATATCTTTTGTGTACCCTCTTGGGCTTGGCACGAACATCATAACCTATCTGAAACTGAAGATGCTTGTCTATTCAATTTTAATGATTTACCTGTAATTGAAGGCTTAGGATTGTATCAAGGAAGAGCATTGGATGAGAATGATGGATATCAGAAAATAGAATAAAGAAAAAGAATAAAGATTTTAACTTTGTCATAAATCAGAACATTAACTAAAAAACATTGCGAACTTTGCGTAAATCTTTGCGCTCATTGCGTTTAAATATAAAAAATGAAATTACTTACCTACAAAACACAAGATACGGAGCCTCGTTTGGGATTCATCCATAACAATCAAGTAATCGACATGGAAGATTTTGGAGAAATATCGAACTTTCCGTTACCAAACGATATGTTGGATTTGATTGACATGGGATTCGAAATTATTGCTGAAATTACCGAAATGGTTGCAGAAACTCCTGAGAATTTCTTTGACGATATTTCGTATAATTTGGATGATGTTACTATCCTTGCTCCTATTGAAAAACCAAGAAAAAACATCATCGGAATTGGATTAAACTATACCGAACATGTTGCCGAAAGTGCTCGAACATTGGACACTACAGGAAAATTGCCTCAAAAACCCATCATCTTTTCTAAACCACCCACAACGGTAACTGCAACTAATACTGAAATCATCAAAAACACCAAACTAACCGAACAACTGGATTGGGAAGTAGAATTGGCTGTGGTGATAGGAAAAAAAGGGAAATACGTTCCTAAAGAAGCAGCATTAGATTATGTATTTGGCTATACTGTAATTAACGATATTTCAGCTCGGGATTGCCGAAGAGAAGGACAATGGATTGTTTCTAAAGGACAAGACACGTTTGCACCTATGGGCCCGATTTTAGTTACCAAAGACGAAATTGAAAATCCACATCATTTGAATTTATCTTTGACGGTAAATGGTGTTGAAAAACAAAATTCAAACACCAAATTTCTATTGTTTAACATCAACGATTTGATTGAAGACTTAAGTATCGTATTCACACTAGAACCAGGCGATATTATTGCTACAGGAACACCTGCAGGCGTTGGTGCTGGTCGAAATCCTCAAGAATGGCTATATGATGGTGATATAATTGAAGCTACTGTAGAAGGCATTGGTACGATTGTAAATACGGTTAAAGAGATTTAAATAAAAAAACTTGGCAAACTTTGCGAAAACCTTAGCGTCTTTGCGGTTAACTATAAAGATATGAAATACAGAATAGGACAAATAGTTCCCTCATCCAACGTGACGATGGAAACCGAAATACCAGCCATTTTTAGAGCTAGAGAAACTATTTTACCGGAGCGTTTTACGTTTCACAGCAGTAGAATGCGCATGAAAAAAGTCACCAAGGAAGAACTCGAAGCGATGGATGCGATGAGTTTGAAATGCGCTCAAGAATTATCCGATGCTCATGTAGATGTTATGGGTTATGCGTGTTTGGTAGCGATTATGAGTATGGGACGCGGTTATCATTGTGTTTCAGAGGTTAATTTGCATCAAGAAACAGTAGCCAACGACTTCCCTACTCCAATTGTGACCTCGGCTGGAGCGTTGATTAATGGTTTGAAAGTTTTAGGAGCCAAACAAATTTCGATAATCACACCATACATGCGTCCGCTTACGGATATGGTGGTTGATTATATCGAACATCAAGGTATTAAAGTAAAACAAAGTATCGCTTTAGAAATTCCAGATAACTTAGAAGTCGCGGCACAAAATCCAATGAATTTATTGGAAATATACAAACAACTAGATTTGACTGATGTAGATGTTTTAGTAGCCTCGGCTTGTGTTCAAATGCCATCGTTGGAAGCGATTGATTTAATTCAGGCTGAATGTGGCATTCCGGTTACATCAGCAGCCGTTTGTACGACTTATGAAATGATGAAAAAATTGGGAATTGAAGCTAAATCGGCTATTGGCGGTGAATTATTAAATGGAAACTATTAATATGAAATGGGAAATAATTGATGGTAAACTAACGAAGAATTTTAAATTTATATCACAAACAGATTTAGCAGAATTTCTTCTGAAAATAGCGGTTTAGGCTGATAAAATCAACCATCATCCTGATTGTAAAATTCATAAAGCATTTCAATTAGAAATTTCATTATTTACACATGATAAAAATGAAATAACAGGTTTAGATTACCAACTTTCTGAATTTATTTCCTCATTATAATAATTTTCTAAAAATTCTTTAAATACTTAATCTAAATAAAAATGCCGTCAAAAGTTTTAAACTATTTGACGGCATTACTTTTACATTGTATTTCCTTACCAAATCACCACTCGCAACGAATCAGGCTGATACATTGGGCTTCCGGGCTTAATATTAAACGCTTTATGAAATTCTGGTACATTTGCTAGAGGCCCATTAATTCTGAATTTAGCTGGCGAATGCACATCCATCATCACTTGTTGCAATAACGATTTTTCGGTAGCATTGACCATCCAAGCATAACCATATGCTAAGAAATAACGTTTTTCAGGTGTTAATCCGCTAATAACTTCCTTGTTTTTAAATTGTTTAGTTTTCTTGAAGGCTTCAAATCCCATAACAACTCCACCCAAATCGGCAATGTTTTCGCCTTGAGTAGCATCGCCATTGATGTTTTTATTGCCAATTTTATATTGGCTAAATTGATTCACAATCAACTTGGTTTTAGCTTTAAATTTGGCATAATCCTCTTTAGTCCACCAATTATTTAAGTTTCCTTTGTCGTCGTACTGACTTCCTTGATCGTCAAATCCGTGTGTGATTTCGTGTCCAAAGGTTGATCCACCAATAATTCCATACAAAATAGCATCGTCGGGCATTCTACCTTCAAAACCCGGAACAATAATATTACACGCAGGAACACAAATTTCGTTGTTGCTCGGATTGTAATACGCATTATACGTTTGTGGATACATGCCCCATTCGGTTCTATCAACAGGCTTTCCAAATTTGTTAATCATATAATTGTAATGCCATTTATTCACTTCCATCACATTTTTGCAGTATGATTTTTTGTCAATTGTAACGGTACTCATATCCTTCCATTTGTCTGGATATCCCACTTTCATTACAATTTTACTCAATTTATTTAGCGCTTTTACTTTGGTTTCAGCACTCATCCAATCCAGTTTCTTGATGCGTTCCGCATAGACATCACGAATATTATTTCCAATTTCTAAAAGTTTCTCTTTAGTTCCTTTTGGAAGGTATTCGTCAACATACACCTGACCTATTAATTCCCCTAAGGAATTATCTGTTTGTTCAACAACCCTTTTCCAGCGTGGTTTTTGTTCTTTAATTCCGTTCATCACTGTACTAAAGAAATAAAAATTTTGGTTTTCAATGTCTTTGTTTAAATAATTCGCATACGTATTTAATAAATCCCATTTTAAATACGTTTTCCAATCTTCAATAGAATAGTTTTTCAACGTCGTATTCAAAGCTTTAAAAAATTCGGGTTGCCCAACAATAACGGTATCTGCATTTTTAATGTTCAAACTCACAAACATGGTTTTCCAATCGATATTTGGTGTTATTTTATTCAACTCGGCAACCGACATTTTGTTGTAATTTTTAATAGGATCACGTAAAGCTTCTAATTTTCTAGAATTTTTAGCGAGTTCCGTTTCCATTTTTAGAATTAAAGTGGCATTGAGAGATGATTTATCCTTACTTTCACCTGTTAATTCAAAAATTCTTGCTACGTGTTTGGGATATTCCGTTCTGATTTTTTTAGTATTATCATCGTTTTCAAAATAATAATCGCGTTGCCCTAAACCTAATCCACCTTGCGATAAAAACAAAGCGTTTTTAGAACTGATTTTGTCGTCTTGACCTACATAAAATCCAAATGCTGGGGAAGCTTCGATGGTATGTAAATAGGCTACCATTTGCAATAAACTTGGAAAATCTTTTACAGAATTGATTTTGTCTAATTCATTTTTTAAAGGTGATACTCCTGTTTTATTTATGGAAATAGAATCCATTCCTGACGCATAAAAATCACCAATTTTTTGCTTGTTACTTCCTTTGTCTGCGTTGGCTTCTGCCGATTTTACACAAATTGATTTTATTTGATTGTTGATGGTATCTTGAATCGTTCTAAAAATACCATTACTTTTTTCGGAAGAAGGAATAGGATGCTTTTTAAACCAACAACCGTTAGCATAGCTAAAAAAATCTTCGGATGGATTTACTGTAGTATCACGATTGGTCAATAATGGATCTACAAATGGCGCTTCTTTTTTGGTACAACTTACAATTGACAGCGCCAAAATGGATAAGGCAACACACTTTTTAAATGGAATCATATATAATTTGAATTTAGTTTGTTTAATAAAAAAAGTCCTAAACCTCAAAAAGGTAAAGGACTTCAAATATAGTAAAAATATGCAATTATTTTTAAGATTATCCTGCTAACGACACACCAATTAAGGTTCCAATTCCATAGGTAACAGCTGCAGCAGCCAATCCGAAGAGTATTTGACGGAAGCCTGAAAACCAAACCGATTTACCTGTAAATAAAGTGATTGATGCACCAATTCCAAACAACCCAACTACACTAGCACCAATACTTACCAATACAGCGTGATAACCATTTAGAAAAAAGAATGGAAATAACGGAATGATGGCTCCGATAGCAAACAACAAAAATGACGTAATTGCTGCTTCCCATGCTGAACCTCCCAACTCTTCTTTATTGATTCCGAGTTCTTCAGTAATTAAAGTGTCGATAGCTGATTCTTTGGTTTCGAAGGCTTTTTCGGCCAACTTTTTAGCTTCTTCTTCCGACATTCCTTTGGCTTGATACAATAAAATTAATTCTTTCTTTTCTTCTTCTGGCGAAGCTTCCAATTCGACCGTTTCGAGTTCTATTTGACGCAAATGCAATTCACGAGAACTTTGTACCGACAACCATTCACCCAATGCCATCGAAATTGCCCCAGCCAACAAACCTGCAATACCTGTCAATAAAATGGTATTATTATTGGCCGCTGCACCAGCTACTCCCATCACCAAACTCATGTTGGAAACCAATCCGTCGTTAGCTCCTAAAACCGCAGCGCGCAATGCATTTCCGCCAACTGATTTGTGTCGACTTTCAAATTTAGATAAAAATCCACCCGAAACATTCAATGCCGAATTACTATTAACTGCTTCTATAATTTTGAGATGATTGTGTTCAAAACCCGATAATTTCTCACCCGATTTCATTTTATCTTTAACCGTATTGATGGCAAATTGTTTTTCCACTCCAGCCAAATTACTGATAATGGAACTGTATCCAAAAATCTTTCCGAGTTTCAATTGCATTTTGGCTCTTGAGGAAGGATTGGGTGCGTTAAAACTAGAGTCAACTTCGCGAATTGTTGCCAACATGTGTGCCGCATGACCGTCTTCTATTTGAGCTAAGGCTAATAAGACTCTATTCAAATTTTCATCCTGCTGAATGGCAGCAATACTTTTGTACAAAAAAGCAGTATCGACTTCAGTTTGAATCTGACTTTTTAATTTGTTTACATCCATATTAATTGATAATGTCAAAAACGCCTTTCGTTAATAACTTTGAAGAAGCATTTACTTGTTCGTTTGGAATAATTTCTACAAAATTCTCAGAATCAGTCCCTTTTTCTACTGAAACGCGTTCAAAATGATAACCGTTTTTATCTTGATTCTTTAATAAAAGTACAAAATATTTTTGATTTTCAGAGATTAAAGCTTCTTTTGGAATCGCAAAACCTTTTTTGGTATTGATTACAATGGCAGCTTCTACAAACATACCGGTTAGTAATTTTTGTTTGACACTATCGTCCAAATGTCCGTGAACATTGATTGTCCTGTCGGTATTTTCGACTGATTTTCCAATTAAATGAGTCGTACCTTTAAAAACTTCTTTACTAGCTTCTGGCACTGTAAACTTAATTATTTGGTTTTCTTTTATCTTCAAAATGTCTTTTTCAAAAACACTCAATTCCAAATGCAAATCCGAATTATTTACAATTTCAATAATGGTTTCAGAAGGTGCCATTAGCATGCCAACATTCGCATTAACAACAGTTACATCACCCGAAATTGGCGCATATAACGTGATTGTAGTAGCAATTTTTCCTTGTTGTACTTGAGCTGGATTGATATTCAAAAGAATTAATTTTTGACGCAAGGTTTGGTATTTTCCTAAGGCACTGCGGTAATCACTTTCTGCTTTTAGGTAATTTTTTTGCGACGTAATTTTTTCATTGTACAATGTCTTTTGCCTTTCAAATTCCGATTTTAAATAATTAATTTGTTCGGCAACTTCTAAGAAATCTTTCTGAATATCAATAAATTCGGTACTTTCCAAAGTAACTAATGCCTGACCTTTGGTAACTTTATCACCAGGAAGTAATTTGGTAGCCTTAACATAACCCGCTATAAAAGTAGACACTTTGGCTCTGTTTTGTGGCGGAACATCAATTCGTCCAGAGGCTTTCACTGTTACATCAAAGTCTTGATTCACTGGCGTTCCAATTTCCATATTCATGGTTTGGAATTGTTCGGAAGACACGGTAACTAATCCATCATCTTTGGGTGCCACTTCTTTTTTGGCCTCTTTACAAGAAACCATTAGTAATACTAGTGTGAATAGGCTTATACTTTTTTTCATTTTTAGTAATTTAAATATTGTAAGTCAAATAATGTTTTGTTGTATTGCAATACGTTTTCAAGATAATCTACCTGAATGGTGGTTGCATTCTCTAACGAAGTAATGTATTGAAAGAAGTCAATTTCGCCATGTTTATAACTCATATCCGCGACTTTAATGATTTCTTTTGCCAATTTTTCGCCGTATTGGTTGTAGTATAGAATTCCTTCTTCATGCTTGGTCAATTCATTTTTCTTTTCTTTAATGAATTGCTCTATTTTGGTTTGTTCGTTTTGTTTTTGTTGCTCCCAACTTTGTAATTCGAGTTTAGCCACATTGTTTTTGGCTTTAATTCCTGTAAACAATATGGGAACCGAAACTCCTACTTGAAATCCATACAATGATTGTGACAATCCGTTATTTTTTCCTTGAAAATACTCTAGGTTAATATCGGGTAAATAATGTTGTTTTTGCCACTTTATATTCGATTGATAATTTTTTGTAATAGTTTCAAAATAAGCAGTATAAATGTCTTTATTTGAATTAGGATTCAATGTCAAGTTCGGAAGCAATTTATCATTTTTTATAGTCGCTTTTTCTTCCGATTGCAACAACGATTGTAGCATTTCATAACTGGTTAATTTATCTTTTTGAATCTGACTTAAACGCGTTCTTATTTGACGAAACTTACTTTCAGCAGTAATTTTTTCTAAGTAATTGGTTTCACCCAACTCAAAACGTCGGTTGCTTGCATTGGAAAAATTTTGATATAAACTGTCTAAATAATGAAACAATTTTTCTTGATTCTGATAGTACACAATTCGGTTATAAACTTGCGCCACCTGATTAGACAATTTGTTTTTGGAAATTTCAAAAAAAGCTTTTTCCTTTTCATATTCGGTATTCAAGAGATTTTTTTGAGCTCCATAAAAAGTTGGAAAACTAAATTTCTGTTGTACTCCAAATACCTTTAGTGGCAAATTATTCAACGCTAAATTGTTCTGATCGTAATTGTAATACAAATTGGTTTTATCAAATGAATAAGCCGATTTGATATTCGCTTTGGTTTTGTCAACTTGAA
The DNA here is from genome assembly GCF_057809695.1 of Flavobacterium sp. FG139. Taxonomy (NCBI): domain Bacteria; kingdom Pseudomonadati; phylum Bacteroidota; class Flavobacteriia; order Flavobacteriales; family Flavobacteriaceae; genus Flavobacterium; species Flavobacterium sp. FG139. Next base: position 185,470 of record NZ_JBMDKL010000001.1, on the reverse strand, counting down.
GCTGACCTGCTTTGATCGAGGTGTTGTTTTCTAAAGCTTTTGTTATCAAACCTTCCAACTCTGGATTCTTATTTTGAGAAAACGAAAGAGTTGAAGTCAACAACAAAATTACAATCGTGGTGGCATTATGAATTTTGAACTTTGCTTTTTTACCTTCTTCTTTATCTAAAATTTTATATAGAATGGGTAACACAATCATGGTTAATAAAGTGGCTGTAAACAAACCTCCAATTACAACAGTTGCCAATGGACGTTGCACCTCTGCTCCAGCTGATGATGAAATAGCCATCGGTAAAAATCCTAAAGCGGCTGCGGCGGCTGTAAGTAAAACAGGTCGTAATCTATCGGTAGTACCTTTCAAAATCAATTCATTAATGTCTTTCATACCTTGGTGTTTGAGTTCTTTAAAATGCTCGATAAGCACGATTCCGTTGAGCACGGCGATTCCGAATAGTGCAATAAATCCAACACCAGCCGAAATACTGAAAGGCAAATCACGAATCCATAAGAATAAAATTCCTCCCACAGCCGAAAGCGGAATAGCTGAATACACCATCAAGGCTTCTTTTACCGAACCAAATGCAAAGTACAACAAAATGAAAATTAAGAAAAGTGCTATTGGTACCGCAATCATCAATCGCGCTTTGGCACTTTGAAGGTTTTCAAATTGCCCACCATAAGTGACATAATATCCTTGAGGTAATTTAATTTTTTTGTTTACAATTTTTTGTACATCGTCAACCACACTTTGCAAATCACGGTTTCTAACGTTTATTCCAACTACAATTCTGCGATGCGTATTATCTCTAGAAATCTTAGCTGGACCTTCTGTATATTCGATTTTAGCCAATTCTTGAAGCGGAATTTGTTGTCCTTGTGGTGTTGAAACATACAAATTTCGTAAGTCATCAATATCAACACGATTGGACGAATCTAAACGAATCACCATATCAAAACGTTTTTCACCTTCAAAAACATTTCCAACTGTTTTTCCTGCAAAACTAAGGGCAATCATATCGTTCAAATCGGTTATATTCAATCCGTATCTCGCAATTTTAGAACGATTGTACACCACACTCATTTGCGGTAAACCTTCTGTTTTTTCAATAATTACATCGGAAGCGCCTTTTACATTGGCAATAGCATATTTAATTTGTTGCGCTCTTTTAGCCAAAACATTCAAATCATCTCCAAATATTTTAATGGCAACATCACTTCTGGTTCCTGAAATCAATTCGTTAAAACGCATTTCAATGGGTTGCGTAAACTCAATTTCCATATTGGGAATTTGTTTTTCTATAGCCAATTTAATTTTATCCGCCAATTCGTCTTTGCTTGTGGCTGAAACCCATTCGCCTTTAGGTTTTAATTTGACAATAATATCCGTTTCTTCCATACTCATAGGATCGGTTGGCACTTCGGCAGCACCAATTCTACTCACCACTTGTTGTACTTCTGGGAAATTTTTCAGGATAATTTTTTCAATTTTTGTTGTGGTAGCAATGGTTTTAGTTAACGATGTTCCTGTTTTTAAAACCGGTTGAATGACAAAATCACCTTCGTCTAGGGTTGGAATAAATTCACCTCCCATGGTCATGAATAAAATTATTGACATCACTAATAATGAACCTGCACCATAAATTACTTTTTTGGTGTTATTCAAAGCCCAATTGATTATGGGTAGATATAGAGCATTTAATTTACCTATTAAACGATTTGATAACGATCTAGGATTTTCTTCTTTTGGTTTTAAAAACAACGAAGATACTACTGGAACATAGGTAAAACAAAATAGCATAGCGCCCAACAAAGCAAAACTAAAGGTCATAGCCATGGGTTTGAACATCTTCCCTTCTACTCCAGAAAGCGATAATATTGGAATGAATACGATGAGTATGATTAACTGTCCGAAAACAGCTGAATTCATCATTTTGGAAGCACTTTTATAGGTGATTTCGTCAATTTGGATTTGTTTGTCCTCATTCGATAAATGACTTAAATGCTTGGATTTATTGGCAATTTGAAATGCAATAAACTCAACTATAATTACGGCTCCGTCTATTATAATTCCGAAATCGATGGCACCTAAACTCATTAAGTTGGCGTCAATTCCGAAAATGTTCATAAATGAAATTGCAAATAGTAAACATAATGGAATTACTGAAGCAACAACCAAACCAGAGCGCCAATTTCCCAATAGCAAAACCACTACAAAAATTACAATCAAACAGCCTAAAATAAGGTTTTCTGCTACCGTAAATGTGGTTTTTCCTACCAATTCGCTACGCTCTAAAAAAGCATTGATGTAAACCCCTTTCGGTAATGTTTTTTGAATTGCCGCCACACGAGTTTTAACATCGTTAATAACTTGTTTAGAATTAGCGCCTTTAAGCATCATGACTTGACCTAACACTTTTTCGCCCTGACCATTTCCTGTAATAGCTCCAAAACGATTGGCACTACCAAAACGAACTTGAGCTACATCTTTTACATAAATCGGAATTCCACTAACATTTTTTACTACAGTATTTTCAATATCGGCAAGTGACTTCACTTTTCCTTCACCGCGAATAAAATAACTTTGATTCGTTTTTTCAATGTAAGCACCACCTGCAATACTATTGTTTTTCTCTAAAGCAGTAAACACATCCGAAGTTGTGATGTTCATGCCTTTCAATTTAGCCGAATTGATGGCAACTTCATATTGTTTGAGGTAACCGCCCCAAGTATTGATTTCGACAACACCTTTTATTCCAGATAATTGTCGTTTTACTACCCAATCCTGAATGGTTCGTAAATCGGTGACTGAATATTCGTTTTTGTATTCAGGTTTTACATCCAATACATACTGATAAATTTCTCCCAAACCTGTGGTAATCGGACCCATTTCTGGGGTACCAAAGCCCTGTGGTATTTTTTCGGAAGCCGATTTTATTTTTTCTGCAATTAATTGTCTTGGAAGATAGGCACCCATGTCGTCTTCAAAAACGATGGTTACAACGGACAATCCGAATTTAGAAATGGAACGAATTTCTTTTACGCCAGGTAAATTGGCCATTTCGATTTCAACCGGATAGGTAATAAATTGCTCTATATCTTGAGTGGAAAGATTTCGGGATGTGGTAATTACTTGAACTTGATTATTGGTAACATCTGGAACAGCTCCGATTGAAATTTGAAAAATGGAGAACACTCCAAACCCAAAAATTCCTGTGGTGAACAATAAAACAATTAACTTATTTTTTAAACTAAAGGCGATTATTTTTTCTAACATTTTTTATTCTTTATCTGGGTCAAAATTAGAATTTGAAAAGCTTAAAACATTTAAGATACTCTTAAAATTATATTAGGGAATGCTTAATTCTAGTGTTGTTCCAATGTTTTCTTGACTAGAAATTGAAATTGTAATTCCTAAGATATCACACAAGCGTTTGGCGATAGACAAACCCAATCCAATACCTTTAATTTCAGGATAGTCAGCAGTGTTGGATGTTCTATAAAAAGAGTTAAAAACCTTATTTATTTCATCAGATGAAATTCCGATACCCATATCTTTAACTTTTAAAACCGTTCGATCATCAACTCTTTCTAAAGTAATTTCAACTGTCCCATTATCTTTAGAATATTTTAAAGCATTTGAAATTAAATTATTCAAAATGATCGTAAAGAAATAACTGTCGGTATTACCATAGTATTCTTTAGAAAAATTATTTACTACTTTAATGTTTCTTTTTTGAGCTTTTGCTTCAAATCGATGCAAAACTTCTGCAACATGCTCGTTTATATTTTCTTTTTCAATTTTTAAGGATAGTTTTTGGTTTTCAAATCGTGCTAAAAGTAACAATTGATCCACCAAACTATTGATTCGATCTACTTCTGAAATGCAAAAATTAATTTTTTGTTGATACTCTTCGGTATTTCTAGGTTTACGTATTAACACCTCTAAAGTACCTTTAATTACAGCTAATGGCGTTCGTAACTCATGAGAAGCATCTGAAGTAAATTGTTTTTCGCGTTCAATCGTATTTTCAATTCTATCAAGTAAATTATTAATAGTTTGTGACAGAATATAAAGTTCGTCTTTGTTTTTGGGTAATGGAATTCGTGCTTTTAAATTATCATTAGTTATGGCATTGGAAGTTGTGATGATAGAATTTATAGGTTTAATACTTCTACCAGCTATAAACTGGGCGACAAAAAACAAAAACAATAATACTATTGGAAATAATATATATAAAATAGTCTCTAATTTATTGATGATAATAATGGCTTCTTCCATAGAGACAGCCACAATAAGATAACCACTCACTTTATTTCGATAATATAAAGGTACTTGTTTTTGTCTAACTAATTTGCCCGACAATTTAATATCTGTAACCTTATCTTTAAGGACTTTATAATTAAAAAGTAAGCTCTGTTTTTTTAGATTTTCCGATTTTTCTAAAATAGTTCCAACGTTGTTTGTTATTTCTAAGAAAACAGGATCTACCGAAACTTCATTATGTTCTCTTTGATCCCATTCTTCTGGGTCAAGAAGAGCAACGCTTCTTTTAGTAATGACAATTTTCTCTTTATATTCTTCAACTTCAAAATTAATATGCTCGTTAACTTTATTGATAACCGTGATTGAGACAATGCTATATATAGAAAAAAACACCACAAAAATCAGCATAGCTGCCGATATAATGTAATAAAATGCAATTCTATTTTTTAAAGAGAGCTTGTTCATCTATTTAGTCGTTGGCTATATATCCTACGCCTCTTATGGTTTTAACGTAATCGTTGTCTTTGTTGATGTTGAGTTTTTTTCTAATAGCATTCATAAAAACATCTATAACACCTGTATCATATTCGAAATAAATATTCCACACCTTCTCTATGATTTCGGTTCGAGTACACACTCGACCTTTATTTTTTATTAAATAAGTCAGCAGTTCAAATTCTCTTTGAGTCAGGGTCACTTCTTGTCCATTAGAAAAAACTTGATGCTTGGCTAAATCTATGGTAATAGTCCCTAATGTCAGTTGTTCATTACTATTAACATCTCTAAAATGAATTTTGATGCGCTCTAACAATTCTTCAAAACTGAATGGTTTTTTGATATAATCGTTAGCTCCAGCTTTTAAACCTTCGATAGTTTCTTGAATAGTATCTTTAGCCGTTAAAAAAATAATCGGAACCAATTTATTGGTTTCTCGAATTTTTTTACAAACTTCTAATCCTGAAATTTTAGGAAGCATCCAATCTAATAAGATTAAGTCTATATTCTTTGAAGATGCCATTTCAATTCCTTTTTCACCATTATTAGCAATCACCACTTCATATCCTTCTTCTTCTAATCCTTGACTTAAAAAATTGGAAATTCCAATTTCATCTTCTACAACTAATATCTTCATAAGCAAATAAATTTCTAAGTTCGTGTCAGTTTCAAATTTAGAGTAATTATAAGAACTATGCAAAATAACATATTACTATTAACATAAATTGGGTTTAAATTCATTGTTAAGTCAATCTTAATTTGTAAGAATATCAAACTTTAAAAGCTGTTTTTTATACCTTTGTAAAAAATCACAACCAATGCAATTATTTCAAAAAAAATCACCTTTCTATAATTTAGCTCTTTTTTACTTAATAGTAAGTTTAATTACCCGATTGGTATTGCTCTTTCATCCCATCACGCAAACTAGTTTTACTATTATTGACAGTTTTAAAATATTTGGATTGGGATTGATTTCTGATGTTTTTGTATTTGTGGTAGCCAGTGCTTTTCTATGGTTGTATTTATTGTTTTTATCCAACAACAAATTCAATAAACCATGGGGTTATGTGATTTTTGGTGGATTTGTATGCCTTTTATTGTATGTTTTATCTGGAAAATCAATTTTACATGAATACGGTGGTTCCTTACCCGAAATCGGAATTGCGTTTATTTCACTAAAAACAATCTTGTTTGGATTGCTTTTATTTTTACCAAAATACCGCCGCCAAATTAGAATGGCTTTGTTCTCAATAACCATCTTCATTTTTGTTTTAGTTATTATTCAAAACGCTATAAGTGAGTACTTTTTTTGGAATGAATTTGGAGTTCGATACAACTTTATTGCAGTAGATTATCTTGTTTACACCAATACCGTAATTGGTAATATTATGGAATCGTATCCTGTAATTCCTTTATTTACAGGAGTTGGACTAATTTCGTTAGTGGTTACTTATATCATTGTAAAAAAGTCATCTTACTACCTAGACCATCTTCCCAATTTGATAGATAAAATCAAAAATCTTGCTTTTTACATTGTTTTGTTTGCAATTTCTTTATGGGCAATTCCTAACTTGGCCAAGCTACAAAACTCAAGCAATGTTTTTGCTAACGAATTACAATCGAACGGTTTATACAAATTCTATTTGGCTTTTATGAACAGCGAATTGGATTACGATAAGTTTTACAAAACATTACCCGAAAAAGAAGCTTTTGCCTTACTTCAAAACCAAATACCTGGAATTACAAACAATACGTCGTTAAGACAAATTCAGAGTGAAGCTGCCGAAAATCATAAAAATGTAGTGCTAATTACCATTGAGAGTTACAGTGCCGAATTTATGAAAGCCTATGGAAATGAGCAAAACATTACTCCGTTCTTAGATGATTTAGCCAGTAAAAGTTTGATGTTTACCAATTTTTATGCCGTTGGAAATAGAACGGTTCGCGGATTGGAAGCGGTGACTTTGTGTTTTCCTCCTACTGCAGGCGAAAGTATTGTTAAACGCGAAGACAACAAGAATAAATTTTCAACTGGAAGTATCTTCAAGCAGAAAGGATATGGTGTGAAATTTTTGTATGGTGGCGATGCTTTTTTTGATAACATGGGCGATTTCTTTGGGGGTAATGGTTATGATATTGTTGACAAAAAATCATTCAAACCAGAAGAAATTACATTTTCAAATGTTTGGGGTGTTTGTGACGAAGATATGGCTAATAAGGCCATTAATGTTATGAATGAAGAAGCTAAATTGGGTAAACCCTTTTTCAATCATTGGATGACCGTGAGCAACCACCGACCATTTACGTATCCTGATGGGAAAATTGACATTGATGCACATTCAAAATCGCGTGAAGGTGGTGTTAAATATACCGACTATGCGCTGAGAAAATTCTTTACCATGGCCGAAAAACAACCGTGGTTTAAGAATACTGTTTTTGTAATTCTAGCCGATCATTGTGCTTCAAGTTCAGGAAAAACTGAACTTCCAGCCGATAAGTATAGAATTCCAGCGATGATTTATGCACCCGGATTTATCGAACCAAAACGATATACCAACTTGATGTCACAAATTGATATCATGCCTACATTATTTGGTTTACTGAATTTCAAATACGAAAGCAAATTTTACGGTCAAGACGTATTTAAATCGGATTATAAACCCAGAGCGTTGATTGCTACTTATCAAGACTTAGGATTGATAAAAGACAATATCATAACCATAATTTCGCCTGTTAAAAAAGCCAAACAATTTCAGCTTACTTTGCAGCCAAAAGCTGGTTTGGATACTGATTTTCAAATCTATTACGAACAAAAACCATTGAACAAAGAACGAACCGATTTGATAAACGAAACCATATCCTATTATCAAACGGCATCGTATATGTTGAAAAAGAAAAAGTATCAAAAATAACTTGCAGTCTAAAAAAGAAAACCCCATGACTTGGTAAATCTAACCGTTGTCATGGAGTTGTTCTATCAGCTAAAGTCTAACTTAACTATGAAGCAAATCTAAAACCTATTTTTGATTAATTTGTACGTAGTTTTACGTGTTTTTCATTTTAATTAGTAGTTACCTTTTTGAAATTAGTCTGTTGATTTGCTAAAATTGTTTTCACAATTAACAGTTGACTTGAAAATTCATTTACTATTGTTTTAAACTCATTAGTGTCTAAGTTTCGTTTTACAAAAATCAATTTTCCAGTCATATCATAAATCTCAACATCTGAAATGGTGCTACCATTAGAAGCTATAATAAGTTGATTTTGAACGTGTACAACTTTAACCGATTCATTTCCATTTTCAAAAGAATTAGTTGTCAAATTAGACGTAGTAAAGCGCATTTCAAATCGATCATTAAAAGTACCACTGCTGGTTGTGAAAGTATAAAACCCAGATTTTAAATCGTGATAAATTCCTGTAATTTTATCGTATAAAAATATAGATTGGTTGTCAAATAACCCTTCAAAATTCTCTAAATTGATGGTTAAATCGCCATTAATTGTTGTAGAATATCCAATTGGAATGCTATCTGTATTTTCAAAAGGTAAAGCTCTTCCTTGTATTGCTAAATTATTATTTTCTAATACCGTATATATAGAAACTGAATTATTTGCAGGTAAAGTTCTACCATCATATAAAGAGTCAAAACTATTTGTAGCACCAGGAACGTATCCAACTAAAAACTCATTGTAGGCGCCTTGAATGTTTGATACTGATATCCAAAAACGATTTTTTACTGTTGCTACCGAGTTGTTTGCCGAATTTGATTTAAAAAATTGATAGTTATTATTGGCTATTCGCATACTATTTTTAAACACAACCGAATAATTTCCATTTGCTAAATTGGAATTTGCTTCGACAAAAAAACCTTGTCCTGCAGCAATTTTACCATTTGGAGTAACACCACCTGACAATGCTGCTGAAGCTGTTCTAACACCTCCTATCAGATTGTATTTTGCGTAATCATTTTGTGTATAGTTATTGTTTGTAATAGCTGTGTTATGAGTCCACAAATAAATCGTACCGTTAATACTGTTACTATTAGCAGCATCTGATATAAATAAATCGGCATCAATAGCTGATGGATAAGGATTACCAATTAAGTTTGTGGTGCCCAACGATTTAATTATTGGAGCAGTGATATCTCCATTATTAGGCACGCCAACAAAACTTGTTTCAACAATTTGTGGAGTACTATATGATAAATTAGTTGGAGCTCTTCCAATATAGCCAATACCATTATTCATATTTAAAGAACTTGGTTGGCTAACCCAATTGCTAATCGTTGGACTGTAAGAAAAGAAAGCTGCATTTGTAGCTAATTGACTTAGAGTTGCATTATTTACGGGTGTTGACCAATAAGTAAAATCATATTGCTTTAATGGAGTTGTTTTTCTTTTATAAATTATATTACCTGTATTAGTCACAGCATTATGTTGAACTAAACTTGCAGTATCATTAAATGTTAATGTTCCTCCTGATACATTTAATTCATTTGTTAAAGTTAAAGTGTGTCCTGAATTGATTACAACATTTCCTGAAATAACTTGACAAGAACATGCTACCAATTCGCCTACTGAACTATAATTACCATTAAATATGATTTTATCATTACTTGTTGGAGTATTCGGCGACCACGAACTTCCATTCCAAGTTGTAGAACTTTGCGAAACAGTACTTGTAGTTGTTGCTGAAGTACAACCTGAACTATTTTTAATGATTACATTATAACTTCCAACTGAAAGTCCCGATTTTACATTACTGGTTTGAAAAGTAACTCCATTATCAAAACTGTAACTATCGCTTGCATTTTGAATCGAAACAGTTATCGTTCCAGTTGTAGTTGAACAATTGGGTTGTGATATACTTACAACAGGCTGCACTGGCGATGCATTTACAGTTAATATTGCATAATTTCCATTTTTAGAACAACCAGCAGTTATTTTTGCTCTGAATTTATAACCATTCATGCTACTTAAAACATTGGTAAGTGTTAAAGTAGCCGTAGTCACTCCTGAATATACACCACCATTGGATAAATCACTCCATCCTGTTCCGGTATTAACTTGCCATTGATATGATGGATTAGATTGAGGCGTAGAAACAGTAAAAGTTGTATTAGTACCAGAACATATTGTTTTATTTGAAGGATCATTTGTAGTAAACGTACAAGAACTCGAACCAAATAATATTGAATTTACTAAATCTACCAAAGCTTGGGTTTCATTAGCCGTTGTAACTTGCGTTCCTGGATTCACATTATTATCTACAGACGATGGTGTAATTGTTACAGTAGCATTTGAATTTACAGCATATATTTGATTAGTACCTGTGCCTCCAGTTAAATTAAAGGCTCCAATTATATTTCCTCCCACGACTACATTACCTTGATTCTGAAGAGCTGACGAAGAAGGACTTAACAAATCACCAACAATGATAACATTGCTTTTCCAAAACTCTGTAGTTCCATAATTATAATAATTACCGTATACAATTAATGTCGCGAGACCAGACCCACTTGGCATTGAAAAACTGCCTCCTGAATTAACCGTGAAATTTCCAAATACCGTATTAGTACCAATTGTTAAAACTAAATTATCCGCCAAAGTCACAGCTCCTGAAATAGTTAAACTTTTAACAGAAGCATTTACTGTGATTGCAACAGTTTTACCCGATGGAATAATTACATCATCAGTGGCAGTTGGAACCCCACTTGGAGTCCAATTAGCAGCTACATTCCAATTTCCAGAAGTTCCAGTATATGTTTTTTGAGAAAAACAAGTTGACTGTACAAGAACTAATATAAATAATAGTAAAATGTTCTTTTTCATATTAGTGTTATTTAGATTTCTAATACAAAAGTAGAACGATGCAATGGATACAATGAAAGAAATTAGATGAACTCCCTAAATAAACGTTAATCTTCACAATTTATTAAAAAACAAAAAAACGTATTCCTAAAATACTCATTATCAACAAAATTAGAAAATCATCTAATTATTGAACAATAATATTTTATAAATGAAAAATAATGATTTAGTCTTAAAAATAGATACAAATACTACAACAATCCGTGGTATTTTCTAATAAACCATTCTGCAGTTAACGAAATTGCAATTAAAACCAACAACCAATACCAATCTATCATTGGAGTTTTCTTAACAATATCTTTTTGAATGGCTTTATAATCCTGATTTTCTAATAAAGTTTTAATCAATGCATCTATTTGATTTGGAACAAATACGCTACCTTTCGTTTGCGTAGCCAATTGTTTCAATTTAGGCATATCAGGATTTACAAATTGCTTTTCAATATCAAAATCTAAAATCTCAAAAGCACTGGAATAACTAGCATTTGAATTCAATTCTTTTACCGTAAATGAATAATTTCCTGCCGATAAACCGTCTAAATTTACTTTAAAACTATTGGTCGTTTTTAATAAGTCATAACGCTTAACTTGCTTTGTTTTAGAATTAGTAACCGCAATGGTAAGTCGGGCTTTATCATCAAACTCATAATTCTTATTGAAATATTGCGCTGTAATTTCGATAGCATCACCCGAATTGTAGAAGCGCTCGTGATTAACAATTAACGATTTTTTAGAATCATTAGACGCTAAAAATTGAATCGTTTTATCTATAAACACATCAAACGGTTCAAATGATTTTTTATCAACATAACTCTGAGCACGCCATTTCCAAATATTTTCTCCCAATAAAAAGGCATTCCGTTTTCCTTGGTTATCCGAAAAGGCGAACAGCGGTGCATTTGTTTCTACATTTCTAATTCGTGACGAAAGCAAGATATTTAAGTTTTCTTTGGCGGTTACGCTTCCATACGGATTTTCTAACGGCGGAAAGTTTTCAAAACCTATGTTATCGGCAGCAAACAAATTAAAATCAGAACTAAATTCTGCTAAAAAATCTTCTCTTTGTGAAGACATTTTAAATTGCAATTGATCCTGTTGTTGGTTTAAAAAACCAAAGTCGGTATCATTACCTGTAATAATCCAAGTATTTATTTTTAGATTTTTATTAGCGTCAAAAACCGGTTTGTAAGTCGCATTAGGCTGATAAATAATTAATACATTAAAATTATTTAAAGAGCTGATTTGATTGGGTTTAAGAATAGTTACTTTACGTTGTGCATTAGTTTCTATACTGCGTTTTAGCGTTCCTAAATCGGGATGATTTGTAGCAGCAATTATAGCCACTTCAGTGCGCTGATCGATAACTTCAACGGCAAATTTTTTCGAATTATTATAGGTGTTTTTTTCCGTTTCTGATGATGTTATTCTAGCATTGTAGATTTGCAAACCCGATTTATCAGCCGGCAACAACACATTAATTACTTGAGATTTTTTTGTTGGTGAAAACGAAACACTTTGTTTACTCAAAACTGCATTGCCTTGTGAAATGGCAAAATTGGCGGTGACCGATTTAGTTCCTGCATATTGCAAAAATACTTCTACAGGAAACTTATTCTTGTGAAAGGCATATTTATTAACGTTAATCTGATTGATTTTCAAATCCAAATACGTAGTCGTATCGCCTACTGCTATTGGGTAGACTTTGTTTTCAGCGTCAAAACTAAACACATAATCAGCACCTGAAGTTTGATTTCCATCTGAAATTAAAACGGTTGGAAATTTTAAATTTTTATTGATGCTTTTTAAATTCTTAGCAACTTCATCAATATTGGTTTGTTTTCCTTTAAAATCGATCTCTTCATACGATGAAATGGGTTTAAATTCGGAATCAAAACCATACGTTTGGAGGTCAAACTTGCTTTTCAAATCGGAATTAGAAGTCAGTTTATCATAAACCTCTTTAGCGTCTTCATTCGCTTTTAAATCGGTTATGGAACTCGAATTATCCAATACTATCGGAAGCGGCGTCTTTATAGTTTCATAAGTACTACGACTTACAATCGGATTGATTAGCAACAGTAATAATCCGAAGATGGAAAGAAAACGTAAAAAAGCCAAAAGTTTTACCACATTGGATTTGCTTTTGGCTTTAAAAAAATATTGTAAATAAGACAAACCAACAGCTAGTATAACTGATACAATTAAAAGCACTATCGTTGATTTATTCATAGATATTTAAAAAACAATTAGTAAAAGATTTAAGAATTAGGTCAACATTCCACCATCAACATTCAATACTTGACCCGAAACATATGCACTCAAATCGGAAGCAAAATACAAACAAGCATTGGCCACATCTTCTGGAGTTCCACCACGTTTTAGCGGAATAGAATCTCTCCAACCTTGAACTACATCTGGGTTTAATTTAGCCGTCATTTCGGTTTCAATAAATCCCGGTGCAATAGCATTACAACGAATGTTTCTAGAACCCAACTCTAAGGCAATCGATTTGGTAAAACCAATCATACCTGCTTTAGAAGCCGCATAATTAGCTTGACCTGCATTTCCTTTTACCCCAACTACACTACTCATGTTTACTATAGAACCTTTACGGTTTTTAAGCATCACTTTTTGAACCGCTTTGGTCATATTGAAGACCGATTTCAAGTTGATTTCAATTACTTTATCAAAATCTTCTTCCGACATTCTCATTAACAGATTGTCTTTTGTAATTCCGGCATTGTTAATTAAAATATCGATAGTTCCGAACTCTACTAAAACAGCATCAGCTAATTTCTGAGCTTCTTCAAAATTAGCAGCATTCGATTGATATCCTTTTGCTTTAACCCCTAAAGCATTCAATTCATTTTCTAAAGCCAAAGCCGATTCAGCTGACGAACTATAGGTAAATGCTACGTTAGCACCATGTTGCGCAAAAACTTTAGCAATTCCGCTTCCAATGCCGCGACTTGCTCCAGTAATAATGGCTACTTTTCCTTCAAGTAATTTCATTTATAAATAGATTTTAATTGGTTTACTGATTGGGCAAATATAAGAAATACAATTTAAGAAAATAAGCGTAATTATTGCTATTTTTGTAAATTAACATGGATTTTAAATGAAAGAATATTTTAAATATAAAAAGGGTTTTGTTAATATTGACGATGAAAATTTGTACCTAACCAATTCTGGAAATTGGCAAGAAGCAAGAAATCTACAAGAAAAGTCATCTAAAACAATTCGAGCAAATAAAATTAAGAAAAACAAATTCAAATTGTACTTCTATATTTTGCTAGGATTGGGAATTTTGTCATTATTCTATCAACTTTCAAATGGAAAATCAGTTAGAATTCCGATTGTTTTTTGTGGTTTAGGGTTTGCGGTGTATCGTTATATGATTAGAGAAACGGGCAATGTTTATAAAATACCATTGCAAAAAATTGATTCTATTTCTTTAATTGAAACGAATGTCACGATTGATTTTTTGGATGAAAATTCAGAAGAAACAACAGAATTTATTAGTGAAGTTGACTCGAAAGGAATATCCCTATTACAACAACATTTTAGCATTACATAATTAATGAAAATCAAATTAATCAGCATCGGATTATTTATTGTTCAATTGGCTTTTTGCCAAATGAAATCGGATTCGACAGCGCTTAATTTGAACTTCAAGTTTGGAGAAAAAAAGTTAGAACAAACTAAAAAATATGTGTCTTCTAATAAAGATACACTTCAAATAGACGCGTTTCGATTTTATATTTCAAAAATTAAAATTGAATACGCCGACCAATCCTATTTTTTACAACCTCAAAGCTATCATCTTGTTGATGTAGAAGATACAACTTCTTATCGAATTCCCATTTGCAAAAACAATAACAAACAAATTTCTAAAATCACTTTTAACATTGGTATTGATAGTTTGATGAGTGTTTCGGGCGCACTTGACGGCGATTTAGACCCATCCAAAGGGATGTATTGGGCTTGGCAAAGCGGTTATATCAATATGAAAATTGAAGGAAAAAGTAGTAGTTGTAAAACGAGAAAAAATCAATTTTTCTTTCATATTGGCGGATATCTTCAACCAAATTATGCTATGCGAACTATTACTTTAGAAGTAAAAAATTCCAATTCTGAAGTAAATTTGGCGGTCGATTTAGAAGTCTTATTTTCTAAAATTCATCTCTCAGAAACCAATAGCATTATGATTCCGGGTAAAAAAGCCATGGATTTGGCCGATTTAAGTATGCAAATATTTAAAATAGACCACTTATGAAAAAAAGTGCTATTCTATTGTTGATTATTTCCATTGTAGCCTCGTTATCTTTTGTATTGAAAACACCTACGCCTTTATACTTGGAAGTTCCTAAAGGTTGGCCAAAACCACATTATGATTTTACTAAAAATCCTTTAACAGAAGAAGGATTTCAATTGGGAAGACATTTATTTTACGACCCAATTATGTCACGTGATAGCACCATATCGTGTGCCAGTTGCCATTTGCAAGCTACCGGTTTTACACATGTAGATCACGATTTAAGTCACGGAATTGACGGCAAAATTGGTAGCAGAAATTCATTAGCCTTAATCAATTTGGCTTGGAACAAAGATTTTATGTGGGATGGCGGTGTAAATCATTTGGATGTACAACCCATAAATCCTATTACAAGTCATGATGAAATGGACGAAAAATTAGATCATGTTGTGAAAAAACTTCAAAAAAACTCAAAATATCAGTCGTTATTCAAGGACGCTTTTGGCGATTCGAAAGTTACAGGACAACGAATACTAAAAGCGTTGTCGCAATTTATGACACTTCTTAAAAGTTCGAATTCTAAATACGACCGCGTTATGAGGAAAGAGGAAAACTATAACGAAAGAGAACAACGCGGTTATGAATTGTTTAAAACGCATTGTGCTTCTTGCCACAAAGAACCGTTATTTAGTAGTGATACCTTTGAATACAACGGTTTATCTCTCGATGCAACTTTAAACGATATTGGTCGCATGAAAATCACCAATAAAAAAGAAGATTCCTTGCGTTTTAAAGTCCCAACTTTGCGAAATATCCAGTTTACCTTTCCGTACATGCACGATGGTCGTTTTAAAAAATTATCAGAGGTTGTAAATCATTACAATTCGCTATCTAACAATAAATTACTTCCAAAAGAATTGGATAAACCCATGAATTTGTCTGATAAAGACCGGGTAGATTTAGTATTATTTATGACAACTTTAACCGACAACGAGTTCCTTTTTAATCCGAGATTTAGCTTTCCACGAAAATAATTTAGGTTCGAGCGCAATTAATTTTGAAGTAACGCATCTTAATAAAGATAAAACTTATACTTTATGATAAAAACCACAATTACAAGTTTGCTGTTAGCCCTATTAACGGTATCTTGTGGAAAATCGGAATCTGATTATGTAGCTATTGAATCGTATCCTAATGTTACAGCAACATTTGGCAACACCATCGATTTGAACAATTTGCCCAACTATGCCAATCAAACTATTCCTACTTACATTACAAAAGACAATTCGGGCACCAATCCTATTACTAACAAAGGTGCTACATTGGGAAGGGTTTTATTTTATGATAAAAATTTATCGTCCAATAACACCATTTCTTGCGCGAGTTGTCACCAACAAGCCAATGCTTTTAGTGATGTTTTAGTAGCAAGCAATGGCGTAAACGGAACCACAGGCAGACATGCCATGCGATTAATTAATACTCGTTTTGCCAATGAAACTAAATTCTTTTGGGATGAACGTGCTGCTTCTTTAGAAATTCAAACTACACAACCCATCAGAAATCATGGAGAAATGGGCTATAGTGGCACTTCTGGTGATCAATCTTTTGCCGATTTGATTACTAAATTAAACGGTATATCATATTACAAAGAATTATTCAAATTTGTTTATGGCACTGAAGAAATAACTGAGGCTAAAATTCAATCGTGTTTAGCACAATTCGTTAGAAGTATTCAATCGTTCGATTCAAAATATGATACTGGAAGAGCTCTGGTAGCTAACGACGGACAGCCTTTTCCGAATTTTACCAATCAAGAAAATCAAGGAAAAAACTTGTTTTTGACACCACCTACATTTGATGCTACAGGAAATAGAACTAGTGGTGGATTGGGTTGTGCAGGCTGTCATGCGGCACCCGAATTTGATATTGATCCCAACACCAAAAATAATGGTATTATCGGAACAATTGGAAGTAGCACCATTGATATAACCAATACCAGAGCTCCTTCTTTGAGAGATTTAGTAAAAACCGATGGAACAACCAATGGCCCCATGATGCACACCGGAGTAATTACTTCATTACAAGCCGCCATTGGTCATTATGGAACTATTAACATCGCTCCAGGAAATACTAATTTAGATCCTCGATTGATGCCCAATGGTTTTGGTCAACATTTAAACTTAACTGCCGCCGAGGTGAATTCGGTTATTGCTTTTTTGAAAACACTTTCAGGAACTAATGTCTATTCGGATAGCAAATGGTCGAATCCGTTTAGCAACTAATTACTTTATTGCATAAAAAAAGCGCTACAATTAGTAGCGCTTTTTTTATATAAATGACGGATTATTAACCCATTATTTCTTTTACTTTTTTGCCTATTTCAGCAGGAGAATCTACTACGTGAATTCCGTTTTCTCTCATGATTCGTTTTTTAGCTTCAGCGGTATCGTCTGCACCACCTACAATGGCACCTGCGTGTCCCATGGTACGTCCTTTTGGAGCCGTTTCACCAGCTATAAAACCAATTACTGGTTTACGATTTCCGTCAGCTTTAACCCATTTTGCAGCATCTGCTTCCAACTGACCTCCAATTTCACCAATCATGATGATGCATTCGGTTTCTGAATCGTTCATTAACAACTCAACAGCTTCTTTAGTTGTAGTTCCAATAATTGGGTCACCACCAATTCCAATAGCTGTAGTAATTCCTAATCCTTGTTTTACGACTTGATCAGCAGCTTCATAAGTTAAAGTTCCCGATTTAGAAACAATTCCTACAGTACCTTTTTTGAAAACAAAACCTGGCATGATTCCTACTTTTGCTTCACCTGGAGTAATTACACCCGGGCAGTTAGGACCAACCAAACGAGAATTTCTTTCTTTAACGTAAGAATACGCTTTAATCATATCAGCAACTGGAATTCCTTCAGTAATACAAATGATTACTTTGATACCTGCATCAGCCGCTTCCATAATAGCATCAGCTGCAAAAGCTGGTGGTACAAAAATAATTGATGTATCGGCTCCTGCTTGATCAACAGCGTCTTTAACAGTATTGAAAACGGGACGGTCTAAATGTAATGAACCACCTTTTCCTGGAGTAACACCACCTACTACATTGGTTCCGTATTCAATCATTTGAGTAGCATGAAAAGTACCTTCACTACCTGTAAATCCTTGAACTATTATTTTTGAATCTTTATTTACTAAAACGCTCATGATATGATTATTATATTGTGTTTAAATTTATGTGTTGCAAAAGTATAAAATAGAATTAGTAATTCGTGTTTCGCAATTAGTTTTTTTAGTACAATTTTGCAAATTTTCTATATATGAATTAGGAAAACTGACTCATTTGATAACCTCTGAATAATTTACCATCTTTGACTTCCCAAATGACAAAAAAATGTGCTAAAAGCATCTCTTCTCTTGGGTTTTCTATGGTTTTTACAAAATGGGAATAGCGAACTGAGACCATATTTCCTTCTTCAACTACATGAGTAATTCGCATTTTTGAACGAACATAGGCTTTACTTAACTCATCAGACAAATTCAAAACATCATCTCTATTCATTTGAACAAATCCTTTACTGCTGTTCCATTCTATGATTAAATCATCGTGCAAAAATTCATTCACTTCTGATTTTTTCAGAATAATATCATTTTTGTAAAAATCAAGAACTAGTTCTTTTGGTTTCATTACTTAAGATTTTTTAAAATTTCAGGAATTCGTTTGATGTTCGCCAACTGTTTTAATTTTTCTCGGGATTCTTCAATTGGAGTTCCAAAATAAGATTTTCCACCTTCAACAGATTTGGTAACACCAGTTTGCCCTAGAATAACTGCTTTGGCTCCTATGGTGATACCGCTTGTGGTTCCCACTTGTCCCCAAAGGGTTACTTCGTCTTCGATGATTACACAACCTGCTATTCCGGTTTGAGCTGCAATGAGGCATTTTTTACCAATTACGGTATCGTGTCCAACATGCACCTGATTGTCAATTTTGGTACCTTCGCCAATAGTAGTATCACCGGTAACACCTTTATCTATGGTACAAAGTGCTCCTATTCCAACGTTATTTTCAATCACCACTCTTCCGCCAGAAAGCAATTGATCAAAGCCTTCGGGACGTTTTTTGTAATAAAATGCATCAGCACCTAAAATGGTACCCGCTTGAATAATCACATTATCACCAATCACACAATTATCATAAATAGAAACATTAGAATGAATGATGCAATTGGTTCCAATAGATACATTATGTCCGATAAAACAATTGGGTTGAATTACGGTTCCAATTCCAATAGTAGCAGATTCTGATACTGCAACATGAGCTGCCGAAAATGGCCTGAAATGATTGGTAAGTTTGTTAAAATCTCTAAAAGGATCGTCTGAAATTAATAAAGCTTTGCCTTCAGGACAGTCAACTTCTTTGTTAATTAAAACAATAGTAGCCGCGGATTGCAATGCTTTATCATAATATTTTGGATGATCTACAAACACAATGTCACCTTTAGTAACCACGTGTATTTCGTTCATACCATAAACTGGGAAATCATCGTTACCAACATAATGGCAATCGATGATTTCAGCAATTTCTTTAAGAGAATGTATTTTAGAAAACTTCATTTAATAAATTTGAAGATTTGAAAATGAGAAACTAAATTAATTATTCTTTTACACGCTCCATGTAAGATCCAGAAGCAGTATCAATTTTTATTTTATCTCCTTCATTAATGAACAACGGAACATTTACAGAAGCACCTGTTTCTACTTTAGCTGGTTTTGTAGCATTGGTAGCGGTATTTCCTTTTACACCTGGTTCAGCATAAGTAACTTCTAAAACTACAGAAGCTGGCATGTCTACCGAAAGAGGCATTTCAGTTTCAGCATTGATAATTACTTTTACCGTTGTTCCTTCTTTCAGTAAATCTGGAGCATCCAAAGTTGCTTTATTCAACTGGATTTGCTCATAACTTTCTACGTGCATGAAGTTGTATAAATCACCTTCAGCATATAAATATTGATATTCATGCGTTTCTACACGCACTTCATCAATTTTATGACCTGCAGAAAAAGTGTTATCTAAAACTTTTCCGTTCGTTAAACTTTTTAATTTGGTTCTTACAAAAGCAGGACCTTTACCTGGTTTTACGTGAAGAAATTCGATAATTTTATAAATATCGTGGTTAAATTTGATGCATAATCCGTTTCTAATATCTGATGTAGATGCCATTTTTTACTATTATTTATGTTTGTTTTATGTATTATTAATTCTATTTTAATAAGCTCCCGAATACCCTTTCATGATTCCACGAGAAGAGTTTCTGATAAAATCTAATATCTCATCACGCTCTGGAGAAGCAGCCATTTCGGCTTCAATGATTCCAACTGCTTGAGAGGTATTGTAATTTTTTTGATATAAAATTCTGTAGATGTCTTGAATCTCTCTAATTTTTTCTGTGGTAAATCCTCTTCTTCTCAATCCCACCGAGTTTATTCCAACGTAAGACAAAGGCTCTTTGGCAGCTTTAGTGTAAGGAGGAACGTCTTTACGCACTAAAGAACCACCCGAAATCATAGCATGATCACCAATGTGAATGAATTGATGCACCGCTGCTAATCCACCAATAATGGCAAAATTACCCACAATAACGTGACCAGCAAGTGCAACACCATTTACAATAATGGCATTATCGCCAATATGACAATCGTGCGCAATGTGAGCCGTTGCCATAATCAAACAGTTTTTACCTATTTTGGTTTGCCCTGAAGCTACAGTTCCGCGGTTGATTGTAACACATTCTCTTACTGTAGTGTTATCTCCTATTATCGCAAGTGAATCTTCACCTCCAAATTTCAAATCCTGTGGTACAGCAGCAATTACAGCACCTGGGAAAATATTGCAGTTTTTACCAATTCTAGCGCCTTCCATAATGGTTACGTTAGAACCAATCCATGTTCCTTCGCCTATTTCAACATTATTATGTATCGTTGTAAAGGGATCAATTACAACATTTCTGGCAATTTTTGCGCCCGGATGAACGTATGCTAACGGTTGATTCATATATTTTGTTGTTTATGTTCTTGCGTTATAGTTTTATAACTATACCTAATAAACTTTTAATTACTGATTTTAGCGATTTGAGCCATTAATTCTGCTTCGGCAACTAATTTACCATTGGCATAGGCATTGGCTTGCATGTGACAAATTCCTCTACGAATAGGCGAAATCAAATCACATTTAAAGATCAAAGTATCACCTGGTAATACTTTGTGTTTGAACTTAACATTATCAATTTTCATGAAATAGGTTAAGTAATTTTCTGGATCTGGAACTGTACTTAACACTAAGATTCCACCCGATTGTGCCATAGCTTCTACAATCAGAACCCCTGGCATCACTGGTGCATCAGGAAAATGTCCAACGAAGAAATTTTCATTCATAGTTACATTTTTCATTCCAACTACGTGGGTTTCCGACATTTCTATGATACGATCAATCAATAAAAATGGTGGTCGGTGAGGTAAAATATTCATGATTTGATGAATATCCATCAAAGGTGGTAAGTTTAAATCGTAAACTGGAATTTGGTTTTTCTGCTCGATTTTAATGATTTTAGACAGTTTTTTTGCAAATTGCGTATTCACAAAATGTCCTGGCTTATTCGCGATAACTTTTCCTTTAATACGTACACCAACAAGTGCCAAATCACCAATTACATCTAATAATTTATGACGTGCCGCTTCGTTAGGATAATGCAACGTAAGATTATCTAAGATTCCGTTTTCTTTAACCGAAATATGATCTTTCCCAAAGGCCTTTTTTAAATTTTCCATTGTGGTTGGAGAAATTTCTTTATCCACATAAACAATGGCATTGTTCAAATCTCCACCTTTAATCAAACCGTTATCCAACAAAGTTTCCAACTCGTGTAAAAAACTGAACGTTCTAGCGTCGGCAATTTCATTTTTAAAATCGGCAATATTTTTAAGCGTAGCATTTTGGGTTCCTAAGACTTTGGTTCCAAAATCTACCATTGCAGTTACTTGATAATCCTCAGATGGCATCACAATAATTTCGCTTCCGGTAGCTTCATCTGTAAATGAAATCACTTCTTTAACGACGTAGTATTTACGATCTGCCTCTTGTTCTTCAACACCAACTTTTTCAATAGCTTCTACAAAAAACTTAGACGAACCATCCATAATTGGTGGTTCAGATTCATTCAATTCTATAATGACATTATCAACATCACAACCTACAAATGCCGCTAATACGTGCTCTGAGGTTTGAATTTTAACACCTAATTTTTCTAAGTTTGTTCCTCTTTGAGTATTCACTACGTAGTTGGCATCAGCCTCGATTATAGGACTGCCTTCTAAGTCAACTCTCACAAATGTGAAACCATTATTGATGGGTGCTGGTTTAAAAGTCATTTTAACTTCTTTACCCGTATGTAGCCCAACTCCTGTTAGTGTAATTTCACTTTTGATGGTTTTTTGCTTAACCATAATATTAAATCTAGTTTATATGTTTGTTATTCTATTTTCTTTTTCAAATCGTCCAATTCAGAAACTATTTTGGGCAGGTTTTTAAAATGTACGTACGACTTAGTAAAGTCGCCATAATTGAATGCTGGAGTTCCTTGAACCACTTCGCCATCAGCTATACTTTTACCGATACCCGATTGCGCCTGAATTCGAACACCATTACCGATTGTAATATGCCCAACTATTCCTACTTGACCACCAATCATGCAACTTTTTCCAATTTTGGTTGAACCGGCAACACCTGTTTGAGAAGCAATAACCGTATTTTCTCCAATTTCTACATTGTGCGCAATCTGAATTTGATTGTCTAATTTAACGCCTTTTCTAATGAAGGTAGAACCCATTGTGGCCCGATCTATGGTTGTACAAGAACCTACTTCTACATTGTCCTCTAAAATGACATTTCCAATTTGTGGAATTTTACTATATGTTCCATCTTCTAAAGGCGCAAAGCCAAAGCCATCAGAACCAATAATAGTTCCCGAATGAATGACACAATTATTACCAATTTCGGTTTCAGAATAAATTCTAACGCCTGCAAAGAACACACAATTATCACCAATTACCACATTATCACCAATAAAAGTGTTGGGATAGATTTTTACATTGTCTCCAATTTTTACATTTTTACCTACATAACAAAAACTACCCAGATATAAATCGCTTCCATAGGTCACATTTTCGGAAATGACAGAAGGCTGTTCAATACCCGATTTCATCAACTTAACTTGATTGTAATATTCCAATAATTTTGAAAATGACTGATAAGCATCTTCTACCTTAATTAAGGTTGAAGAAATTGGTTGTTCAGCCTCAAAACTTTTGTTAACAATGGTAATGGTGGCTTGTGTGGTGTAGATGTAATTTTGATATTTAGGATTGGATAAAAACGTTAAAGAACCTTCTGTTCCTTCTTCAATTTTGGCCAATTTATGAACGACAGCATTAGGATTTCCTACTACTTCGCCTTCTAAAATACCTGCTATTTGTTCTGCTGTAAATTTCATTTTCTTAAATAATATGTTCCATTGGTATACAATAGAATGCGCATTCGCACTCAAAAATCAAATTTACACATTTATCGGCTTGTTTCATCGGCACAAAAATATAAAATTTAATTTAAACCCTTAAGTATCCAAAAGAACTTTTGGAAAACACATAAAATACTTAATAACAGCTTTTGAAAGGGCTTTTACTTGCAATTGATCTGTAGAATCTACCAGATTTTCTATGGTTCCGTCTTTCTTAAGAATTCGAATAGGCTCGCTTTCTTTATTGTAAGCTTGATTTTTCAATTTTCCTTTAAAAACAAAATAAGTCGCCTCTTTATCCGAAATGTTATACAAGGCACTCAATTTATTTTTTAAATCGGCTAATTTTTCAGTGTTGGGCTTTTCATCTAAAATTACAATTTTCAATAAATCGCGATTTATGATCATTTTACACAACGAACTCAATACAAAATCCGAGTGAAATTGCCAGGATTTAATAGCTCCAAGTACATCATAATCATCTAATAATGCAAATGTTTTCAAAACCTTTTCATCAAAAGAAACCATTGTAATTTTATTATTCAGAAAAAACGCCAACGGTTCACTACCCTTCAAATCGACTCCTTTTTGAGTCAACTCTTTAGCACGTTTTAGAATTTTAGTCAAAATCAATTCTGCCGCCACAGAGGTTTTATGAAGATAGGCCTGCCAATACATCAATCGACGTGATACCAAAAATTTTTCTACTGAATAGATGCCTTTCTCTTCAATAACCAACACATCATCTTGTACATTCATCATCTGAATCAGACGGTCGCTGTTGATATTTCCTTCGGCAACACCACTATAAAAACTATCGCGTTTTAAATAATCCATACGATCCATATCCAACTGACTGGATATCAATTGCAACATGAATTTTCTGTGGTATTCTCCTTTAAAAATTTGAATGGCTAATGCTAGTTTTCCTTCAAATTCAGCATTCAAAGCATCCATAAATTTAAGCGATATTTCTTCGTGATGTACTTCTTCAACGATGCTGTGTTCCATTGCATGCGAAAAAGGTCCGTGGCCAATATCGTGTAATAAAATAGCGATGTACAACGCATTTTCTTCATCATCAGAAATAACTACACCTTTAAAACGAAGTGTTTGAACCGCTTTTTGCATGATATGCATACAACCCAATGCGTGATGAAAACGTGTGTGATGTGCACCTGGATAAACCAAATACGACATTCCCATTTGTGAAATACGTCGCAAACGCTGAAAATAAGGGTGCTGAATGAGGTCGTAAATTAGTGTATTCGGAATGGTTATAAAACCATATATAGGATCGTTGAATATCTTGAGTTTATTGGTAGCAATCACAAATGAACTGTTTAATTTTACACAAATGTAAGGTAAATGTTAAAAACAAAAAACTATTTTTTACCGACTTGGATTTTATGAAGGCCTTTTGGATTTATTTATTAAATTTGTTTGAACAATTGTTAAAAACTTCAATCTCTTTTTTTTGAATTAAATCGTAAAAACATAACGCTATAACCTATGCAAAAAATAACGCCTTTTCTATGGTATGACGGTCAAGCCGAAGAAGCTGCTCGCTTTTATACTTCTATTTTTAAAAATTCTTCCCTAAACAATATCAATCCAATGCTGACCAATTTTCAATTGAATGGATTGCAATTTACAGCTATAAATGGTGGCCCACAATTCAAGTTTTCGAATGCTGTATCGTTATTTGTAACGTGTAATAACTTTGATGAAATTGACGCTTTATGGGAATCACTTTCTCATGAGGGAATCGTCTTAATGGCTTTAAATGAATACCCTTGGAGCAAAAAATACGGCTGGGTTAACGATAAATATGGCTTGTCATGGCAATTGTTTTTTGGTGAAAAAGATTTAGAAATTGCACCTTCACTTTTATTCGCAAACGAGCAGTTTGGAAATGCTGAAGAAGCCATTAATTTATACACCGATTTGTTTGAAAATTCAGAAAAAACAACAGTTGCTCGTTTTGGAGATGCGTATCCTGGATTTGAAAACAACATTCAATTTGCCGAATTCAAATTACACCATCAAACTTTTATGGCGATGGAAAGTCATATTCCACATGATTTTTCGTTTAACGAGGCATTTTCATTGCTCATTACCTGCCAAAATCAAGAAGAAGTTGATTTCTTTTGGAATAAATTTCTAGACAATGGAGGAATCGAAAGTCAGTGTGGTTGGCTCAAAGATAAGTTTGGTATTTCATGGCAAGTTATTCCAAAATTATTGATGCAATTAATGAGCGATTCCGATCGTGAGAAAGCAAATAATGTGATGAATGCCATGTTACAAATGAAAAAAATCGATTGTCTAAAATTACAAAACGCTTATGATGGAAAATAAAACAAAAATTACGGTAGAATGTACTGTAAATAGTAGCATTGAAAAAGTTTGGAACTATTGGACAACTCCAAAACATATTGAACAATGGAATTATGCTTCAGAAGATTGGCATACCCCTAAAGCGAGTAATGACTTGGTGGTTGGAGGCAAATTTTGTAGCACCATGGCTGCTAAAGATGGTAGTTTTAGTTTTGATTTTGGCGGAACCTACACTGAGATTCAAGAATATAAACGCATCAAATATACTATGGATGATGGACGAATGGCTTCTATAGATTTTATTGCCTTAGACAATACTGTTGAAATCGTGGAAACTTTTGAAGCTGAAAATCAAAATCCCATTGAATTGCAACGTGATGGTTGGCAAGCTATTTTAAATCATTTTAAAAAATACGTCGAAAACAATTAAGTTTTAAAACACAAAAAAGGCACTTTTAAAGTGCCTTTTTTATTCAATTTCTTTTCTATTTCTTATGATATCTTCTAAAGTACAGCACTTTACAAATTCTTCTTCACCCTCAATAATCATGGGTAAATGAATGCATTCTACTTGAGATAAATCTTCTTTAAGATAGAATTTCATATCTTCCAAATAATAAAACCACTCGGTGTCGTATTGTACCTTGTGTATTGAAGCTTCTTTAAGCAACAATTTCTCTACTAACGGTTTCATTTAAAAGTTTAAAATTATTCTCTTTCTAAAATTATAGAATTACTTTTTGTAAAACTAGTAGGACGAATTTCATTAAAATTACTTGCTAATATGATTTTGTTTTTATTAACTATCTTCATCAACATTCGCATACTCTTCGACTTTTGATTTTTTAAAGCTGTAATAATAATATCAAATTTAATTGGATTTGAATTTTCATCCATAGCATATTGCATACTCGCTTTAATACCTTCTAATTCAAATTCCTTACCACCCATACTTTGACCTTCCTTAATCATTATAGCATATCCATCTTTATCAAAAATAAAAGAACCTTCATTATTACTTTCGTCTTTTCCAGTCCATTTTCCCACAATATTGAAGGAATCTGTTTTTTCAGTGGTTGTAAATGAACTTATTATGAATGTCAAAAACAACAAAAATACTATCTTTCTCATAATTATTAAACTTAATATGCTAGCAAAAGTAACAATTCTTCTTCAAAACGAATTTTAGGCAAATATTGATCTTCCAATGATTTTACAAAAGGAATGGCACTTTCCAAACTACCCACTCTACGAACAGACGCATCTAAATATTCAAAGCAATTTTCCATAATCAATGCAGAAATATCGCTACCTACACCACCAAACAATGTATCTTCTTGAAGAATAATACATTTACCAGTTTTCTTTACCGAGGTATAAATGGCTTCAGTATCTAAAGGTTGTAGTGTTCTTAAATCAATCAAATCTGCTTTTATTTCAGGATGTTTAGACAACGTTTCCAAGGCCCAATGCACACCAGCACCGAATGAAATAATCGTAACATCCGAACCTTCTTTGATTACCGATGCTTTTCCAAATGGAATCGTATAATAATCTTTAGGTACCTCTTGATATACCGAACGATACAATTGTTTGTGCTCAAAAAACAGTACTGGATTTGGATCATTAATAGCTGTGTTTAACAACCCTTTTACGTCATAAGGAAAGGCTGGATAAACTACTTTCAATCCTGGAGTTTTAGTAAACCACGCTTCGTTGGTTTGCGAATGAAATGGTCCGGCTTGCGTGCCACCACCACAAGGCATACGCACTACAACATCGGCTTTTTCATTCCAACGGTAATGCTGTTTTGCTAATAAATTCACAATGGGATTGAAACCTGTAGAAACAAAATCAGCAAATTGCATTTCAACAATCGCTTTGTGACCGTTAATTGACAATCCCATTCCAGCAGAAACTACAGCGCTTTCGCAAATGGGTGTATTGCGTACACGCTCTTTTCCAAACTGTTCCACAAAGCCTTCTGTAATTTTGAAAGCCCCACCATATTCGGCGATATCTTGACCCATGATGACCAAATTCTCATGACGTTCCATTGACTGTTTAAGCGCCTGAGAAATAGCGTCAACCACACGGATATTTTCTATTTCATTAGAAGGATTAATTTCTTCAAAATCATATGGTTTATAAACATCGTTTAATTCTTCACCTAAATCAGCAACAATATCGGGTTCAGCTTGTGTAATAGCCCAATGCTCGTCAATTTCTGCTTTGATAGCGGCTTTAAATTCGGCATCCAATTCTTCAGAAAGTACGCTAACCGAAAGCAAATAATCTCGATAATTAGCAATCGGATCTTTAATAGCCCATAAATCCATTAGTTCTTGCGGAACATATTTAGTACCACTCGCCTCTTCGTGACCTCGCATTCTAAACGTTTTAAATTCTAA
The DNA here is from genome assembly GCF_057809695.1 of Flavobacterium sp. FG139. NCBI lineage: Bacteria > Pseudomonadati > Bacteroidota > Flavobacteriia > Flavobacteriales > Flavobacteriaceae > Flavobacterium > Flavobacterium sp. FG139. The sequence continues at coordinate 157,250 of NZ_JBMDKL010000001.1, read as the reverse complement.
TAGAACTGGTCGTGGATTTTCGGCTAACGAAGCTTTTAATTCCGCTATTTTTAAATAAACTTCAAGAATATTATTACCATCAATAATGTGACTTTCCATTCCGTAACCAATGCCTTTATCGGCAAGGTTTTCACAACGGTATTGCTCGTTGGTTGGTGTTGATAATCCGTAACCATTATTTTCTATTACAAATAAAACAGGTAAATCCCAAACCGAAGCAATATTTAATGCTTCGTGAAAATCGCCTTCCGAAGTAGCGCCTTCACCAGTAAATACCGCGGTTACTTTTCCGTTTTTCTTTAATTTATTGGCTAATGCAATTCCGTCAGCCACACCTAATTGCGGACCAAGATGCGAAATCATTCCGATGATTTTGAATTCTTGTGTACCGAAATGAAAACTTCTATCGCGACCTTTGGTAAATCCAGTCTTTTTTCCTTGCCATTGCGAGAATAAGCGGTGCAACGGAATATCACGACCCGTAAAAACCCCTAAATTTCGGTGCATTGGTAAGATGTATTCGTCTTGATCTAAAGCGGCAGTAATTCCGACTGATATCGCTTCTTGACCGATACCTGAAAACCATTTGGATACTTTTCCTTGACGCAGAAGAATGAGCATTTTTTCCTCAATCAATCTTGGTTTTAAAAGTCTTTTATATAAATCTAATAATTGAATATTAGACAAATCTTTTCTATCGAAGTTCATTTGTTTGTTTTTAAGCATTGCAAAAATATAAAATTTTGGAGCGTTACTCCTAAAGTTTTTGCAGAATTGTTTGTGTTTTTATTTGTTTTCGATGAATTGTATAAAAAACTAAAGTAAACTACCCATTTCTTATGAAAAACCATAGCCCTAGCCCTGATGGAGCCGATATCCTTGCGGAGTTTACGAAGCAAGATAAAGGCGAGAGCAGGACACGAGCTCCAAAAGAGCAAACTGACGAAGTAAATAGCTTCTAAAAATGTTAATAACTTTGATAATTTGAATTTAAAAATTAGTTACATTTGTAGTTATGATTGGAATTTTTCCAATTGAAGTTATTAACAAAAAAGTTTTAGTAGTATGCAACAAATTCCAAGTGTTGACTTACGTGATTTCCTGTCGGATGATCCGGCACGTAAACAAAAATTTGTAAATGAAATCGGAAAAGCTTACGAAGACATTGGATTCGTAGCGTTAAAAGGTCATTTTTTGGATGACCAATTGGTTGAAGATTTATATAGTGAAGTGCGCAACTTCTTTAATCTTCCATTGGAAACTAAAAAGCAGTATGAAATTCCGGGAATTGGTGGCCAACGTGGTTACATTTCGTTTGGAAAAGAACACGCAAAAGGCCGTTCGGCTGGTGATTTAAAAGAATTTTGGCATTTTGGTCAATACGTTAGTGAAGGTTCTAAATATGCTAATGAATATCCCGAAAATGTCACGGTAAATGAATTGGCTAACTTTAACGAAACTGGTAAAGAAGCCTATAAAATGCTGGAAAAAACAGGTGTTTATGTGTTGCGAGCATTGGCTTTACACATAGGTTTGGATGAGTTTTATTTTGATAATTACATCAAAGACGGTAATAGTATTTTGCGTCCGATACACTATCCTCCAATAACCGATGAACCAAAAGATGGCGCTGTAAGAGCCGCGGCTCATGGTGACATTAACTTGATTACGCTTTTAATGGGTGCTCAAGGAAAAGGATTGCAGGTTCAAAATCACGATGGACAATGGATTGATGCTATGGCACATCCTGACGAATTGATGATTAATGTTGGTGATATGTTATCAAGACATACTAATAATAAATTGAAATCGACGATCCACCAAGTGGTTAATCCGCCAAGAGAATTGTGGAATACCTCACGCTATTCGATTCCGTTTTTTATGCATCCTGTGAGCGATATGAAGTTGAATTGTTTGCCAGAATGTATTGATGAGAATAATCCGAAACAATTTGAAGACATTACCGCTGGTGATTATTTGAATGAGCGTTTGGTAGAATTAGGATTGATTAAGAAGTAATTAAAAATTAATAATTAAAAATTGAGGGTTAAGAATTTTTATTAATTTTTAATTCTCAATTTTTAATTTAAAGAAATATGGATTTACAAGAACAATTAAAAAAACTATTTCCTGATCACGAGGTTTCCAATGAACCCGAAGAACAAATTGAAAAAGAACATAAGTTATTTGTGCAGAAAGAACCCATGATTTGCAAATTTGAAAAACGAAAAGGCAAACCCACCACAATCATTTCTGGTTATGAAGGTGCCGAGGAAGATTTTAAAATTTTAGCGAAAGAAATCAAAAGTAAGTTAGCCGTTGGTGGCACTTATAAAGAAGGAGAAATCATTATACAAGGCGATTATCGCGATCGAATAATGAAACTGTTACAAGATAAAGGATTTAAAACAAAACGTGTTGGAGGCTAATTTGAAGTACGAAGTTTGAAATACAAAGTACGAAGTTAACACTAACAACCTATAACATAAAAAACATGATTGCATCATCAGAATTAATTTTAAACCCGGATGGAAGTGTATACCACTTGAACCTGAAACCGGAACATATTGCGAAAGACATCATCTTTGTAGGTGATCAAAATAGGGTAGAAAAAATTACCAAACATTTTTCAAGCATCGAATTTTCACAACAAAAACGTGAATTTAAAACACAAACTGGAATTTACAAAGGTAAACGAATGACCGTAATGTCAACAGGCATTGGTCCTGATAACATTGACATCGTCATGAACGAATTGGATGCGTTGGTAAACATCAACTTGGAAACCAGAGCCATTAAAGAAGAATTGACTTCGTTGAATATTGTTCGAATTGGAACTTCTGGTTCGCTGCAAGCAGACATTCCTTGTGATAGTTTTGTGATGAGCCAATATGGATTGGGTTTGGACAACATGCTTCGCTCCTATTTGATTGAAGATATTTCAGAAACTGCTATTGAGGATGCTTTTATTACACAAACCAACTGGGATTTAAAAAAAGGTCGTCCTTATGTAGTTAGAGGAAGTGAAACATTAGAAAAACGTATTGAAAGCGATAAAATCTTTAAAGGTTTTACTGGAACTGCAGGTGGGTTTTACGGTCCACAAGGACGCGTATTGAGATTGAATATTCAAGACCCTGAATTGAATAGCAAAATGGATCAATTTGAATATGAAGGCATTAAAATGACCAATCTTGAAATGGAAACAGGTGCTATATATGGCTTAGGAAAATTATTAGGACATGAGTGTTTATCACTTAATGCCATTATTGCCAATCGTGCTACAGGAACTTTTAGTGACGATCCGTATAAAGCTGTAGATGCTTTGATTGAATATGCTTTAGATAAATTGGCGGAGTAATTGAATTAAAAATTACGAATTAAAAATTAAATCGTGTTAAATGACCTTTAGATTTGCTCGACATACCAACAATTTAGAACAGCTTAAAACTTTTTACATTGATGTTTTAGGATTGGAATTATTAGGAAGTTTTGAAAATCATAACGGTTATGATGGCATTTTCCTTGGAAATCAGAATGAAAATTGGCATTTAGAGTTTACAAAATCAGATGCTGTGGTGGACTTTACTTTTGGAGATGAAGATATTTTGGTGTTTTATCCCAATACTAAAATAGAATTTGAATTGATACATCAGAAATTGGAGGCAAATTCCATCGAATTCCTCAAGGCTAAAAATCCTTATTGGAATGAAAATGGTGACATGTTTCTTGACCCAGATGGGTATCGAATTGTAATTTCAAGTTTGAAAATAAAATAAACGTGCAATGAAACTAATTCTTGAAACAGAACGTCTTCTAATGCGACCATTGAAGTTCTCGGATGCAGAAACTTTCTTTGAAATGAATAACAATCCAAATGTGAACGTTTATCTGAGAAATCCTATTCAAACAAAAACCGAATCAGAACAATATATTCAGAAGATTATTCAAGAATATCAAAAAAATGGAATAGCCCGATTTGCAGTAATTTTAAAGAAAACCAACACACTGATAGGCTTTTCAGGACTGAAATTTAGAGACAAAATCGAAAATAATCATAGTAACTTCTATGATTTAGGATATCGATTTGCCGAAAAACATTGGCATAATGGGTTTGCAACTGAAGCCGCTGTTGCCTGGCTTGAGTATGGATTTAAAACAATGAAACTGTCAACCATTCACGCCTGTGCGGTTAGCAACAATATTGGTTCAAATAAAGTATTACAAAAAGTAGGTTTTGAATTTGTAAATCAATATTGCGTCAATAATTCTATACATAATTGGTATACCATTGAAAATAAAATTTAAGTTTATGAACCTTATTCTAGAAACCAAACGTCTACTCCTTCGTCCACTTGAAATAAGTGATGCTGAAGCCTTATTTGAATTAAATAAAAACCCAAATGTTCATAAATATCTTTGGCAAAAACCCGAAGTAGTTGTTGATGAAAGTATCAAAGTTATTGAATATGTACAAAGACAATATGAAGAAAATAACATTGGTCGTTTTGCTACAGTCTTAAAAGAAACTGGCGAATTTATAGGTTGGACCGGAATCAAATATGTGAATGATCATATAGAAAATGGCAATACCAATTTCTATGATTATGGTTATCGGTTAGACGAAAAATTTTGGAATAAAGGCTATGCCACCGAAGCAACCGATTTTTGGTTAAATTATGGGTTCAACCAAATGGATATCAAAATCATGAATGCCTACACACATGCCGAAAATGGAGCTTCCAACCGAGTTTTAAGCAAATGCGGTATGCAACTTGTCGAGGATTATCCCGATAAAGATGGTGTTCTGTGGAAATGGTGGCAATTGGAACGTACAAAATATAAAATTCGAAGTGCGAAGTGAAAATCGTAATCCTCAAAGAATGAAACAGATCAAAATAATAGGTGTTCCAGAACACTTCAACTTACCGTGGCATTTATCAATCCAAAATAACGAATTTGAAGCATTAGGTATTGATTTGCAATGGACAGATGTACCTGAAGGTACTGGAAAAATGTGTCAAATGCTACGCGATGGTTCGGCCGATATTGCTGTGATCTTAACCGAAGGTATCATTAAAGATATTGTTGGCGGAAATCCGAGTAAAATAGTGCAAGTGTATGTTGAAAGTCCGCTTATTTGGGGCATTCATGTAAGTGCGAACTCCAAATATCAAAGCATAAACGACTTAGAAAACACCAAAGTTGCTATTTCTCGATACGGTTCGGGTTCGCAATTAATGGCATATGTAAATGCTCAAAATCAAGGTTGGAAAACAGATAATTTAGAATTTGAAATCGTTAATACAATAGATGGCGCCGTTGAAGCGTTAACCAATGAAAAAGCCGACTATTTTATGTGGGAACGATTCATGACCAAACCCTTAGTAGACAAAGGTGTTTTTCGTCGAGTAGCCGACTGCCCTACTCCGTGGCCATGTTTTGTTATTGCGGTACGAAATGAAATTCTTGAAGAGCAACCCAATACCATCACTCAAATTTTAAATGTAATCAATAAAGCAACACTACCATTTAAGCAAATACCCCATATTGATAGCATTTTAGCATCAAAATACCATCAAAAAATAGAAGATATCCAAGAATGGTTGCGTTTGACAGAATGGTCACAAAAACCTTTATCGAATGAAATGTTAAACAAAATTCAAAATCAATTATTTGAACTCAAAATTATTGATAAAAAAGGTACTTTTGCTGATATTGTAAAAGTCATTTAGCCTTTTGCAATTCTTAACCGATGTTAGAAAAAACAAAACTGTATTATCTGTATCTTAAAAACAAACTCACGGTTAAAAAACCTTGGGATACGATAATCATTTTTGTGCTTAATGTGCTGGTTGCTATCCCGATATTCATAATAGTTCATCAAAATTTAGTACAATTTAATTGGTATTTCCATCTCGATCGAATATTGATTTTTATTGTCATTTTAGTCTTAATCCAATTCGTACTTCAAGCTATGAGAAGAATTACACTGATTAGTGTTTTTTTATATCTCATCGCATTGGTATACGGAACTATTTTTGGCGGTTATGGGTTTCAAACTGTTTTCGAGGACTACCAATCGATGCTATTTACAATGGCTGAAAATCCATACCCACAAGATATCATTGTCGATCGATTGCTGCCTTTTCCTAACAAAACCAAAATAATCAATGCCATTGATTATGAAAATCCAAAGGTTCGCAATTTCGCCATTATGTCGGTTAATAAATATTTCAAAGATGTAAAAGGTTATCACGATTATTTTACTTTAATTCAATGTTTTGCGGTTTTTAAAGAAATCAACACCAATTGGAATTATGTTCGAGACCCTAAAGGTGAAGAATACATTGCCAGTGCGAGTGAATCGGTACAGTATTTATCGGGTGATTGCGACGACCATTCGATATTAATGGCCGCTGCTATTCGTTCTATTGGCGGTACACCAAGACTTATTCATACCAACGGTCATATCTATCCTGAGATACTTATTGGAAACAAAGCCGATTTAGAAACCATCAATTTTTTGATAAAAAAAATTCTTTTTCCAATAGAAAGTAAAGGAAAGCAGCTCCATTATCACATCGACGAAAGAGGTAACATTTGGCTTAATCTTGATTATACTGCTAAATATCCTGGAGGTCCTTTTATGAAAGAAGAAATTTTGAGTGCTTTGACTTTTAATTAATTTTAAACTCATCAAATAAAATAGTATATTAGCTCACTAAAATTAGAACTATATGAAGAAAATAATTGTCCTATTTTTTCTTGGAACTCTAGTTACTTCTGCTCAAGAAAGTACTTTGTCTGCCAAAAAAAATGAATTCAGAGTTGATGTTTTATCGGCTATTACTTATGGGAAAATGAGTTTTAGTTACGAACGTTTTCTTAAAAAAGATTTTTCATTTGGTATAAATGTAAATTTTTCTAACAGTTCTAAAATTGAAGACGAATTTAATGACGGATTTAGAAACAATTTGCCTAAATATGAATTCAACCCTTATCTGCGATATGCCTTGTCTAAAAGTAAATCACGGTATTATTTTGCCGAAGTTTTTGCCTCAGCCAATGGTGGCGATTTTAAAGAAATTATTAGAACTAATGACACTAACGGAAATGGATATTATACCATTCAAAAAAGTATGTATTCCGATTTTGGCCTAGGCGGAAGTTTGGGATATAAAATGTACTTTAAAGAATCATGGGCACTAGAGTTTCTTGTAGGGTTTGGTTCAAACCTAACCAATCGTGAGAAAAGTCCCGATGTGATTACAAGAGTTGGAGTTAATTTAGGATATAGATTTTAAAAGCAAATATTATGAAAACATTAAAAATTACGTTCTTATTGATTGTATTTGTGTTAGGATTTACAGCTTGTGATACAAACGATGATGATTTCTATAACACTGCATACGTTTCGATTCCTAATTTAGTTCAAATTCAAACACAAACTACCTACAATACTGGTAGCAATATTTACATTAATGCCTATATCAACAGACTTTTACCTGAATCCAATCAAACTAATTTATTAGACATTAGAAAGACCACAAACAATGCTCCTTCTTTTAGTTTTTCATACTTATTAGAGAAAAAAGTGGGTAACGATTGGATTTTAGTAGATGCTAGTTTTCCCAATATTGATTTGAACTTGGGTAATTTTGAAACCGGAAGTTTTTATAATGCTACAGCACTATTTGACACCGCAAATGATCGATACGAATTTCTTTGCGGCATAAAACTACCTTCTGCAGGACAATACCGATTAAGTTTTGGTTATAATAGTGAGGCAACCGATTTAGTTGAACTACAATCTAATAGTAAAAGTGGTGACATTATTTTAAATATTAATTCAAAAATAAATGGCTTAGATGCCGACGGTTATTATAATTTTACTGTCAACTAACCAAACATAAAATCTTAAAATCCATTGTTACCCGCAATGGATTTTTTTTTACCATTTAATTTCAGGAATTCCTTTACTTTTAAGAAAATCATTGGTTTTGCTAAAGTGCTTGTTTCCAAACCACAAACCTCTATTGGCGCTTAGAGGTGATGGATGTCCCGTTTCAAGTACAAAATGTTTCGTTCGATCAATTTTTAATCCTTTCTTTTTAGCAAAACCGCCCCAAAGCAAAAACACTACATTTTCTTTTTCCGCTGAAATTTTCTGAATTACAGCATCTGTAAATGTTTCCCAACCCTGATTTTGATGACTTCCTGCTTCACTTTGTTTAACCGTTAATGTGGCATTCAACAATAAAATGCCTTGCTGAGCCCAACGTTCTAAATTACCCGATTGCGGAAATGGAACTTTAATATCGGTTTCAATTTCTTTAAAAATATTATTCAAAGAAGGTGGAAAAGGAATGCCATCATTCACTGAAAAACACAATCCATTAGCTTGTCCTGGTCCATGATACGGGTCTTGACCTATAATTACAACGGTAACATTATCAAAAGGACAATGGTCAAAAGCTGCAAAAATCTGCTCTTTTTTAGGATAACAAACGGTCGATTCATATTCCTTTTTTACAAAGGAAATCAAATTCGTGAAATACGGTTTTTGAATTTCTGAAGAAAGAACCTTCTGCCATGAAGCATGCATTTGGATTAACATTGTATAAATTTTTATCAAAAATATAAAAATCTATTGCAATATGGCTTACAACCTTTGTAACTTTGAATTTCTGAAAACAAGCTATGATTTCTATTACCGATAAAACGTTACAAGACTTAGAATTTAGTACCATTTTGCAAACCATTTCCGATCGATGTAATACCGAAATTGGAAAGCAAAAAGCACTAGAAATTACACCATTTAAAGACAAAGAACTCTTAATGAATGCGCTTTTGCAAACATCGGAGTATTTAGCTTCTTTTACTAATAATAATGCACTTCCAAATCACGGTTTTGAAAACATCTCCTCAGATTTGAAAATGTTAGGTATAGAAGATAGTTTTCTTGAAGTTAGCACGTTCAGAAAAATGGCAACTTTATCAGAAACGACAAATGTGTTACTTCTATTCTTAAAAAAATTCAGCGATTATTATCCCAAATTGAACGAACGAGCGGTTCAAGTAGAATACACCAAATACATCATCCAAAAAATTGATGAAGTAGTTGACAAATATGGGGTTATTAAAGATAACGCTTCTCCTGATTTAATCAATATTCGTAGAGATATGAGTGTGGTTCGTGGCAAAGTCAACCAAAGTTTTGGAACCGCTTTAACACAGTACAATGCTCTTGGTTATTTGGATGACATCAAAGAAAGTTTTGTGGAAAACCGCAGAGTTTTAGCAGTTTTAGCAATGTATCGACGTAAAGTTAAAGGTTCTATTTTAGGTAGTTCCAAAACAGGAAGCATTGCGTATATAGAGCCAGAAGCAACCCTAAAATATTCAAGAGAATTGAGTAATTTAGAGTATGAAGAACGTGAAGAAATAACTCGTATTTTAAAGAAATTAACGCATGACATTCGACCTTTCTTAGGATTACTGAAGGAATATCAGGAGTTTTTAAGTGATGTTGATGTAGTGGCTGGGAAAGCTAAGTACGCACATAAAATCAATGCCATTTTACCCACTATTATTGAAGAAAAGAGGTTGTATTTTAGAGAAGCGTACCATCCCATTTTATTTTTAAACAACAAAAATAAAAACGAAGTTACTTTTCCGCAAACCATTGAACTGAACAATGAAAGTAGAATCATTGTAATATCAGGACCCAATGCTGGTGGAAAAACCATCTCGTTAAAAACGGTAGGATTGTTGCAATTAATGTTGCAAAGCGGCATACTTATTCCGGTTCACGAACGCAGTGAAACCTTTTTATTTGACCGAATATTGACCGATATTGGAGATAATCAATCTATTGAAAATCATCTAAGTACTTATAGTTATCGATTAAAAAACATGAATTATTTTTTAAAAAAATGCAATTCAAAAACATTGTTCTTGATCGATGAATTTGGAACTGGTTCTGATCCTGAATTGGGTGGTGCATTAGCAGAAACTTTTTTGGAAGAATTTTACCATCGAGAAGCATTCGGTATCATAACAACGCATTATTCCAATTTAAAAATTTTAGCTAACGAATTACCTTATGCCTCTAACGCCAACATGCTTTTTGATGAAAAATCATTAGAACCCATGTATAAATTGATATTAGGGCAAGCTGGAAGCTCATTCACCTTTGAAGTAGCCCAAAAAAATGGTATTCCCTACGGATTGATTAATCGTGCCAAAAAGAAAATTGAAGGCGGAAAAGTGCGATTTGATAAAACCATTGCGACATTACAGAAAGAACGTTCTAAAATGGAAAAAACTTCTTTAAATCTTAAAGAAGAAGAAACCAAAGCGCGTGAAGAAAGTAGAAAAATGGAATCCATCAATCTAAAAATACAAGAGAAGCTAGAACGGTATCAAGAATTGTATGACGCCAACCAGCGATTGATTTATATCGGACAAAAAATTGACGATATTTCGGAAACATACTTCAATAATAAAGACAAGAAAATTTTGATTGGTGAATTTTTAAAAATGATTGAAATTGAAAATTCTAAAAGGAGAAAACTTTCTGTTAAAGAGAAAAAAATTAAAGAAGTCATCAAAAAACAAGTTCAAGAAGAAGTTACGGTAAAAGTAGAAGAAATCCGTAAGGAGAAAAAAGAAAAAAAAGTAAAAGCTGCATTGGTTCCTGAAAAACCTAAAGTGGTTTTAAAAGTTGGTGATCGTGTTCGCATGATTGATGGAAAAGCCATTGGTACCATAGATGCCATCGAAAAAAACAAAGCTACAGTCAATTACGGAATTTTTACTTCTAAAGTGAGTATCGAGGCTATTGAGTTTGTTGAAAGAGCTAAGTAAATGATAGGGTTACCTCAAGATAAAAAAATCATACTTTTTGATGGCGTTTGCAATTTATGTGATGCCTCTGTACAATTCATCATCAAAAACGATTCGAAGGATGTGTTTCGGTTTGTTGCCATTCAATCGGAATTAGGAAAAGAAATAATAGACTACTTAGGTATCGATTTACTAAAAGTCGATGGCATAATTTTATACCTTCCAAAAGTCGCTTATTACACCAAGGCAGAAGCTGCACTTATTATTGCAAAAGACCTAAAAGGATTAATTTCACTGGTATATTATTTCCGATTTATTCCCGATTTTCTTACAAATGGTGTTTATAATTTCATAGCCAAAAACCGTTATAAATGGTATGGAAAAAAAGAAAGTTGTCTAGTACCAACACTAGAACTTGCTGCTAAATTTTTGTCATGATAATTATCATATTTATTCAATTAAAAATTAAATAGATTTGATTAACCTTTAAAACCCTTTCTTATGAATAAATTAGTTCTCCCATTATATTCTTGGGACAATGGAGCATTCATCATGATTGGAGTTTTTGCTTTAGTTATTTTTGGATTAATTGGAGCAATTTTCCTCATGATGGGAAGTACTAAAAACAAAAAAGACTAAGCAATGCTTAGTCTTTTTTTATAGTATAAATGAATTTTCAATTATTCTTTAACCACTTTTTTAGTTGCGATACCTTTATCAGAAACTATTTTCATCATGTAAACTCCTTGTGCTAAATCAGAAACAGTAACTTGAGCTTCTGAAACATTAGAGAATTTTACAGTTTTTACAACTCTACCATTGATATCAGTCATTTCGATAGCTGTAATTAAAGCATCTGTAGTGTTTGCTACATTAATTACGTTTTTAGCAGGGTTTGGATACGTAGAAAATTTAGATTCTAAAACTTCATTGTTAGCTAATGTTTGAGTAACCGTAAAGTTATCAATAATTAACGCCTCTGTAGTTGTAGCAGCTGTAGAATTCACAGCAGTAGTGTTTTGAAAACTAAAATAATAAACTCCAGTAGTTGCAGGAGTAAAAGTATATGTTTTTAAAGCAAATGCAGTGTTAGCAGCACTTGGAACAGTAGCAAGAACAGTAGTTTGAGCCAATTGAGTTTGGTCGTTACCATAACTTAATACATAACTAGAAGTTGTTACTGCAGGAGCAGTAGCAGAAAGATAAACTCTATCATAATAAGACACAGTAACTACACTTCCAGCAGTTAAATTTACGCCTCTTGAGTATAACATTGCCGAAGCATCAGCAGTACCGTTAGCAAGAGAAATTGCAGAATACAATCCATTTTGAACTAAAGCACTTCCTGTACCACCATAATTAATAAACCAATCAGAACCGTTTACTTCAGGATCTGCAACCCATCCCATATTTGGAAAATCATCCACTTCAAAACTGGTGTTATAAGTTGGATTAGCTGGTTGGAAAGTCGTATGGAATGAAACAGGAACTGTCCATGCACTAGTACCAACAAAAGCTCCACAATCAGATTTAGTATATACTTCATAAGCAGTACTTGGAGTTAAACCATTTAAGGTATACACAGAACTTACACCTGATACAGTTGTACCTGTGCCTAATGTATAATCATAAGGACCGTATTCAAAATTTACTGGATTAGATGACGTAAAGCTAATATTAGCTGAATTAAGTGTAGTTGAAGGTACAGCTAAATTTAAAGGTCTAGCACAAGGAACCAATTTACCTAATCTAGTTTCTGGTCTATAAGCAGAAGCAGTAAGAGTGGTTGGTAAAGTGGTTGTAGTTGTTCTAGCTCCTAGTAGACCACCTGCTAAAGAAGCATTACAACTTGCTGTATTAGCAACTGTAGCAAGAGTACCAGCTAAATTTTGATAATCAGTAGCGATATATAATCCACCACCAGTATAAGTAAATGCAGTTCCACCTGAAAAATCATAATCTACAGATCCTAAAGCGGCTGGTACAGTAATAGTATTATTACTAGCTAAAGTCATACCACTGATAGCAGTTGACCAAGTAGTACTTTTAGTGTTTGTAGTTGCAGTAGTGTTTTGAAGGTATACTTTAAATGTACCAGAAGTTGGGACGTCTGATGGAGTTCCTGTGTAAGTAAATCCGATTGATGTGATAACATCACCATTAACATAACCAGCAGCAGCCATATCTGTAGCAGATATTAACCAAACACTTCTGTCACATCTATCAAAAGCTTGAGGCGCACGTCCGTTTTGAGAAGTACCATTATTATTAACTAATGCTGTGTAATAGTCAGTCTGAGCAGTTACATTAGCACTAAATGCTAAAAATGCCAGAAAGAAAAATAAAGTAATTTTTTTCATAAATTATAGTTTTAAGTAAATTCGTTTCAAATTTATGTATTTTATTTTAAACCGCAATTTATTTTAACTTTCTTTTTCTTTACTACAATAAAAAGGTAATTACCTTATTTTTTTCGCAATTTAAAAGCTATAAAACAAGTAAAAATTATATTTTTTCATCTGCTAATTCTCCTTCTAAGTTGCTTACCACTGCGGTTGCTATACTGTTTCCGACAACATTTGTAGCACTTCTTCCCATATCTAAAATAGGATCTATCCCTAACAACAATGCAATACCTACTTCTGGAATTTTAAAACTTGCTAATGTACCAGCAATTACAACAAGAGAAGCTCTAGGCACACCTGCTATTCCCTTACTAGTCAACATTAGAACCAACAACATCGAAATTTGGGTTTCAATAGTTAAATCAATACCGTATGATTGAGCAATGAAGATGGATGCGAAAGTCATATACATCATACTTCCATCTAGATTAAAAGAATATCCCAATGGCAACACAAAACTGGTAATTTTATTGCTGCATCCAAATCGCTCTAATTCCATCATTGTTTTTGGCAATGCCGCTTCAGAACTACTGGTGCTAAATGCTAGTAAAATTGGATCTTTGATACGTTTTAACAATGAAAAAATTCGTTTTTTAATAAAGAATGAACCTGCCAAAATCAACACCAACCATAACACAATCAATCCAAGATAAAACTCTGAAATAAAAATTGCATAGGTAGTCAAAATCCCAATGCCTTGTTTTGCGATTACCACCACCATCGAACCAAAAACGGCATAAGGCGCAAAATTCATGATGAATCCAGTGAGTTTCAAAATAATATGTGAAATATCGTCTAAAGCTTTTACAATTTTTTCACTTTTCTTTCCTATGGCAGCCGCAGAAATTCCGAAAAATATCGAAAAAACAACAATTTGCAAAATCTCATTGTTAGCCATTGATTCTATAAAACTCTTAGGAAATACATGAGTCACAAAATCTTTAATTGAAAGGGCAGCTTTGTCAATTCCTGTATTTTGATTGTCTAACGGTAAGGGCAAATGCATCAACTGACCTGGCTTAAATAGATTAACCAAAATCATACCTAAAACCAAACTTGTTAAGGAGGCAGAAATAAACCAAAGCATCGTTTTTCCTCCAACTCGTCCAACGGTTTTGATATCTCCTAATTTAGAGATACCCACAACTAGCGTTGTAAATACAAGTGGTGCAACAATCATTTTAATCAATCGCAAAAAAATGTCGGCAATAATAGCAAACCATTGAATTTTCTTATCTCGCTCGGAAGTCAATTCACTTAACTTCGTTTCGGAAAACTTTTTTACTTCTTTTAAATGCGTAAAATCAGCCGAAAGAGTATCTCTTTTTGGCGTTTTTACCAACGTAGTAAGCTTTTTTAATGTATCGTCAATTTTAGCTACTGCATCATAGTTTGCTTCAAAACTTTTAGGAGAATTGTGTATAGCATTTAAAATTTCTTTTTTATTGTTTTCAAAAACAGCAATTGCTTTTGAAGCCGTTTTATAATTTACGGAAGTTGAATCTGGTAAATAGGCTTTTAACGAATTGTTGTAACCATCAATTTGTTTGGTATAAAAATCGATTTTAGTATTTTCTGCGTTGACATAGTATTTGTTAAAAACAAATCCAAGAGTAATTCCTAACACCAATGCAATGAAAATATTCCTTGTTAAGTTTGATTTCTTTGTTGTTTCTTCTGTATTCATCTAGTTACGGTATGTTTTGTTAATCAAATAAAAATCAGCTAGCACCAAAGCTGCCATGGCCTCTACGATAGGAACCGCTCTTGGAACCACACAAGGATCATGACGCCCTTTTCCTTGTTGCTCTATAATTTCATTTTGATTAGTAAGTACGTCTTGTTTCTGAATTAAAGTAGCCACAGGTTTAAAGGCAACTCTAAAATAAATATCCATTCCATTGGAAATTCCACCTTGAATTCCACCTGATAAATTGGATTTAGTAGTGCCGTCTTCGTTATACAAATCGTTGTGTTCACTACCTTTCATCATAGCGCCACAAAATCCGCTGCCAAACTCAAAGCCTTTAACGGCATTAATAGACAACATCGCTTTTCCCAATTCGGCATGAAGTTTATCAAAAACTGGTTCGCCTAATCCAATAGGTACATTCTGAATCACACAAGTTATAGTGCCACCAATAGTATCGCCTTGCTTCTTGATTTCTTTGATGTAATGTTCCATTTTATCAGCAGTAGCGGTATCTGGACAGCGAACGGCATTGCTTTCAATTTTTGAAAAATCCAAATCTTGATAGGGTTTGTCAATGAATATATTTCCTACTGACGATACAAAAGCGTTAATTGTGATGTCTTTTAAAACCTGTTTAGCAATAGCGCCAGCCACTACTCTACTGGCGGTTTCTCTAGCTGAACTCCTTCCGCCACCACGATAATCGCGCAATCCATATTTCTTTTCATACACATAATCGGCATGACTTGGACGGTACGTATCTTTAATGTGTGAATAATCGTCTGACTTTTGATTGGTATTTGGAATAATAAATCCAATTGGCGTTCCTGTCGTTTTTCCTTCAAAAATTCCTGAAAGAAATTTCACTTCATCTTCTTCTTTTCGTTGTGTAACTATCGAAGATTGACCTGGTTTACGGCGTTGCATTTCAAGTTGAATTGCAACTAAATCCAATTCAAGTCCAGCAGGACAACCATCTATTATTCCGCCTAAAGCTTCACCATGAGATTCTCCAAAAGTTGTTAGTTTGAAAAGTGTACCATAACTATTTCCTGCCATTGTATCTTGTTTTCAACAAAAATAGGATTTTAAAGTTTATAGTTAATATTGAACTCCTTTTTTTTAAACAAAAAACTTTTATTACATTAGCGCTCAAACTAATACTAACAATATGAAAACAAAATTTATTTTGGCGTCACTTTTTGCAGTGGTTCTTTTTTCTTCATGTTCACACAATAACGATGAGCCTGGAGTTGACAATTCGCCTCCCACTTCCTTTTTACCTCTAACAAATGGAAATTATTGGGTGTATGATGTGGATAATGGTGGTACTGTAAGTCGAGATTCTTTGTACATTTCACACGATACAGTGATTAATTCTGTTACTTACAAAAAAATGAAAACCTTAGCGACCCCAACAGGTTTTTTCTCTTCTACTTTGAAAGATAATGGCGTAAAGATTGATGGAAGTAAATTGGAAATGACTGGAAATTTTAGTATTAATTTCGGATTAACATCACCCATCAATTTGTCGCTAACCGATTTTATTTTTTTCAAAGAAAATGCAGCCGTAAATGACGTATTAAGCACCACTTCTGGAACCATAAATCAAACGGTGCAATCGTATCCATTAACCATTGATTATACTTTAAAAACAGTTTGTGACGGTAGTCTTCCGAATTATTTATCCTCAAATGGTGACATGTATACGGATGTTAAAAAAACAAAAGTTGTTTTGAATCTTAAAATTACCACAACACAAGTTGTTTCCGGAATAACCATTCCTATTACAGTGATGAATGCACAAGACGTTGTAACTTCTACACAATATTACAGCAAAAACATCGGAATGGTGTATGCTAATACTTTAATAAATTATCAGTTGAACACGATTCCTGGTGTTACATTACCAATACCTACATCACAAACGGCAACACAAGAAGAGTTTTTATCAACTTATCACTTAAATTAAGAATCATAATTATGTAACTAATAGCATAAATTATATAAGCTATGTGCCTGTATTGTTATGTTACTTTGCTGAAACTAATTAATAATAATTTATATGAAAAAAGTATTTTTATCAGCTGTTATGCTACTAGGTTTAGCATTTAGCATTCAAGCTCAAGACATCTCGAAGAACGCATTAGGATTGCGTTTAGGAGACAATGATGGTTTTGGTGGAGAGATTTCTTACCAAAGAGGTTTGTCTAAAAATAATCGACTTGAACTTGATTTAGGATTTAGAAATAGTAATTATGTAGATGCTTTTAAACTAACTGGTGTTTATCAATGGGTTTGGAACATTGACAATGGTTTTAATTGGTATGCTGGCGTTGGCGCTGGTGTTGGAAGTTGGAATTATAATAAATCCGGCATTTCAAATAGTGGTACTTTTTTGTTTGCGGCTGGTGATATCGGAATTGAATACAACTTTAAAGAAGTGCCTATTCAATTGTCATTAGACCTTAGACCTGAATTGTATTTTAATTCTGATGGATACCGAGATAATAATTTTGGTCCTGATTTAGCTTTAGGAATTCGTTACAGATTCAATTAATACAAATTAATCGAAATAAAAAATCCCGAGAGTATCGGGATTTTTTTTATTTTATTTCGATAGGTTTCTTCGATTTTATCTTTAAAACATAACACGGTTTTGTAGTCACTTGAGCCACTGAACCTTTGGGTTCTATTTCTTTTAAAGTAATCACAATCTTATCGGGTAATTCTTCAACTTTTTGTACTTTCAAGGTATAGCCTTCCGATTTTTTTTCACCCATGTTTATCAAAATGAAATTACACGTTTCAATGTCGTCTTTTTTTACATAAGGCTTAATCATATCATCGGTTAATAGAATATTGAATTCGTCTTTTTCGGAAATAATTTCGTAAAATTGAAATCCAGCACCACCATAATCGCTTCGGAATAATACATCATATTTCACGGCAGAAATTAGAGGTTGTTTGGTTGAAGAACACGAAAATAAAACCAATACAAGTGACAGTAACGCAAGTCTTTTAATCATAATTAAATAGTTTGTTTAGAATGATTTATAGCTTCTTGGTATAACGTTTCATACAAAGGCAAAATATTTTTAATGTCAAATTGTTTTGCTACCGATAAAGCATTTTCTTTAAACGTAGTTAGGGTTTGATTATTGCTCAAAATGGTAATTGCATTGGCGGCCATTTCTTCGATATTACCTACATCACTTAAATATCCTGAGATTCCGTCAAAATTTACTTCGGGTAAACCACCCGAATTACTCGATATTACCGGAACACTCCACGCCATTGCTTCTAAAGCGGCTAATCCAAAACTTTCGGTTTCTGAAGGCAATAAAAACAAATCAGAATACGATAGAATAAGATCTATTTCATTGCTGTTTCCAAAGAATATTACTTTGTTTGAAATGCCTAATTCTTCACACAAACGTTCGGCTTTTTCTTTTTCGGGACCATCACCTACCATCATTAATTTGGCCGGAATGGATTGTTGAATTTTATAAAAAACCTTGATAACGTCAGGAATTCTTTTAACTTTTCTAAAATTACTAATATGTGTCACTATGCGTTCTTCGGGTTTAGCCATAACCGAACGCTGACATGAAATTAGGGATTCATTTCTAATCTTATTCAATTCGATAAAATTTGGAATGACGTGAATCTCATTTTTTATGTTGAATAATTTATAGGTATCGTCTTTTAGATCTTGAGAAACTGAAGTCACCACATCCGATTTATTGATGCTGAAACTGACGGCTGTTTTGTAATTGGGATGATTACCAACCAGTGTAATATCGGTTCCGTGAAGTGTGGTTACCATTGGAATTATGATGCCTTCATCTTTCAACATTTGTTTGGCCATATAGCCGGCATAGGCATGTGGAATGGCATAATGCACATGGAGCAATTCTATTTTGTATAATTTAATAATGTCAACTAATTTGCTAGAAAGCGCCAATTCATAGGGTTGGTAATGAAACAAAGGATATTCGGGAACATTTACTTCATGGTAATGCACATTCGAATTTAACAAGGCCAAACGAACGGGTTGTCTGTAGGTTATAAAGTGAATTTCATGACCACGACGAGCCAATTCTAAACCTAATTCGGTGGCTACTACTCCACTACCTCCAAAAGTTGGATAACACACTATTGCTATTTTCATTGCTGTTTTTTTGAACTACGAAGATACTGAAAATTTGATTTTGATTTTATTTTTTAAGAAAGCTTTCTGACACAAAAAAGGTTTCCCTTTTAGCCCCGATTGTAATGAAAATAAAAAAAGCCACAGGGTTTGTGGCTTTTTTTATTGCAATGGAAAGCGGGAAAATGGTTTTTAAAAATGCCCAAACCATTGCTTCGCCAATTCGCTATCGCTCGGGTCGCTCCAAATTTTATTTATCTAAAATAGCGTCTTGAATTACCTTTTGAATGTCTTCCCGAATGTTTTCTTTAGAAAGTGTGTTGGGTGCATTTGGTCCTGGAAACGTTCTGTTGGACAAGAATATATAGATGATTTCGGTTTTAGGATCTGCCCATGCCATAGTACCTGTAAAGCCTGTATGACCAAAGCTTGACATGGAAACACAACCGCATGTTGGACCTTCTTTACCCAATTGGGGTTTGTCAAATCCGAGACCACGACGGTTGCCTTCAGGACAAAAATAGCAGGTATTAAACGCATCAAATGTTGCTGGAGCAAAATATTGAATTTCTCCATAATTTCCTTTTTGAAGGTACATTTGCATCATTTTAGCAATGTCCATGCTGTTGGAAAAAATACCCGCATGCCCAGCAATTCCGCCTTGCATAGCCGCAGCCATATCGTGTACGTATCCTTGCACGGTGGTGTAACGGAAATACTCATCGTTTTCGGTTGGAGGAATCACACTCAAATCGAATTTTCGCAATGGATTGTACATCGTATTGTTCATTCCTAACGTTTTGTAGAAATTATTAGTGCTCAATTCATCGATTGATTTTCCAGTAGCTTTTTCTAAATATTCTTTTAAGATGATGAACGTAAAATCGCTGTATTTGTATTCTTTTTTGTCTAACAATTTGCTATTAGCAATTTGCTTCATAATACTATCTTGGTAGTCGTCTCGAATGAACAACTCTTTTGAAACTTGAGTGGTAAATCCGGGTTTAGAAACAGTGCTATAATACATACTCGATGGACATTGATCGGCATCTAAAGTCGATTTGTAAAATGGAATCCACGCTTGTAATTGTGCGTAATGAGATAACAAATCTTTGAACAAAATAGTTTCTTTGTTGGTTCCTTTAAAATAAGGAAGCATGTCACCTAATTTAGTATCCAGAGTTACTTTTCCTTGGTCGTATTGTTGCATTACGTTGGGTAATGTCGACACCATTTTGGTTACCGAAGCTACATCGTAAATATCTGAATTTTTAACTTTGGTGGTGTTTTCATAGGTATGGTATCCGTATGATTTTTGAAAAATAACTTTCCCTCTTCGAGCGACTAAAATTTGAGCACCCGGTGTCATCTTTCCATCAATAGCCTTTTGGGCAATTGCATCAATTTTAGACAATACTTTAGGACTCATACCAACATTTTCTGGTGCTGTAAACCCAAGAACATTGAGTTTTTCTGTTGTTAATCCGAAACCATCTTTAAATTCTTCGTTGATGGAAACCGGCAATTTACCTTGAGCTTCAATGGCTCCAAAAAGTAATTCGGCCGAAACAACTTGCGAAATATCACTGTTTTGATACGACATCACGACACCCTCAATAGCATCAAAATTAGCAATTGGAGATAACGAATACGGTTTGGTGAACGCATCTAAAATGACATTATTGTTTTTGGCAATTTCTTGCAACCAAAGCAATTCAGTTTCAGTAAAATCGTGTTTTTTCCAAGCTTTATCCGATTTGTGAAAACCGATAATAACAGTGTTGTACTCTTTTAATTTTACTAATAACGAATCGATAGTAGTTGCCGATACTTCGGTAACCTCGGTATATTTTTTTAGAGTAGAAACAAACGTTGAGTTAACATCGTCGCCTAACTTTACATAAGCTATTTTTTGATTTAAATTCTTGATCGGAAGAATGTTATCTTTATTTTTTAGTACGGTTGTAGCGTGTTCATACAATTGGTATTGTAAGGCATCTTTAAAAGTAGTATTCAAATCACTGGACAAACTTTTAACCTCTACTGGTTTGAAATGATTAAGACCTGCTTTGTATTTATAATGCAATATTTTCTTAACTGATTTTGCTAGGCGATCTTCAGTAATTAATCCGGCTTGGTATGCACCCGATATTTTTTCAATAGCCAAAGGAACATTTTCAGGAAACAGTAAAATATCATTCCCAGCAAGAAAGGCTTCCAAATCGATATCGCCAGGCTTCATAAATTTACTGGCCGCTTTCATATTGAGTGCATCGGTAAAAATCAGACCTTCGAATCCGAGTTCACCTTGAAGCAAATCGGTAACTACATTATAAGAAACCGAAGTCGGATAATTTTCTCTGGGTTCTAGACTAGGAACGTTTAAATGCGCTACCATAACCGAAACCAGTCCTTCGTCAAACATTCGTTTGTAAGGATACAACTCTACCACTTCCAATCGATCTTTTGAAAAATTGACTAACGGTAAGGCATAATGGGAATCTAAAGCTGTATCGCCATGACCTGGAAAATGTTTTCCAGTACAAAAAATACCTTGGCTTTGCACGCCTTTCATAAGTGCGATAGCATGCTCAGTAACATTGACTTTATCTTCTCCAAAAGAACGTTGTCCAATAATAGGATTTTTAGGATTGGTATTGATGTCTAAAACAGGAACAAAATTGAATTGAGCTCCAATTCGTTTCGTTTCTTGAGCCATATTCTCACCCACTTTTTCAATCAATTTCAAATCGCGAATAGCACCAAGAGTGGTATTCCATGGGTATTTGTAGGTAGAATCCAAGCGCATACTCAATCCCCATTCGGCATCAATTCCAATAAACAATGGCACTTTTGCTTCCGCTTGAAAACGGTTGGTTAAATTGGCTTGACGCACCGGACCGCCTTGAAAGAAAATCAATCCACCAACCTTACAGTCGGCAACTAATTTATCTACTTCTTTAAAATGAACGGAGTCTTTATTAGAATAAGCAGCCACCATAAACAATTGTCCTACTTTTTCATCAAAACTCATTTGATTGTAAATACTATCCACCCATTGGGTTTCTGCATTCGAATCTTTGAAAAAGTTTTTACGTTCCGATTTCAATACCGGAACATAGGCTTCGTCATCATAAATGATTTCGGGTTTTTGAATGGTAGTAGCTGCAGGAATTACTTTTGAAGTACCACAATTGGTTACAAAAGATAAAACCAGTACTAGTAAAAGTATGTTGATTGTTTTTTTCATAGATTATTAAAAGCTTAAAAGAAACGACTGTGCCAACTTTCACTTGCTGGAACTTCCCAATTTTCTTTCCACTCTTCTATGGTATTAACGAGATTATTGAATACAATAGTATTTTCTGATACTGATTTATCTTTAGCTAACTTTTTAAAATCCAATAAGGTTTTATACGTAATGTATTCACCTTGTTTGAATGCCACGTTCATTTTATCCAATAAATCGATGCCGTATTTTTGTTCTAAGTTTTGAATAAAAACGACTGAAGCATCAATAGAACATCCAGTTGCAGCTTGAACTTCTTGATTTACAGCTATGATGATAAATCGATTGTATTTAATTTGAAATGAGGATTCTAAAGAAGTTCCATGGGCACTCCAATTGGTTAGAAATTCTACCAAATCATTTTCAATGTCTGCTACTTCTTCATCTGAGAATTTTCTGCTCGATTGGTAAATCCAAATTCTGGAATCTTCTGGTAAATTTTCAAATGGTATGTACATGATAATTATTTAAAAAAGTTTCAACAAAAGCTATTGCTTGATTTGTTGATTTAGTATTATTTTTTTTCGATTCCTGAAATAACTTTATAAAAACGGAATTCTTTGGTTTTGTTGTCATATAATTCCACTTCTGAATAACTGATGGAAACCGCATCGTCTTTTTTAATTTCATTATTAGATAATACACTGGCGGTATCAAAATAATTCAAAACGATGAACGTGTATACTCTTGAATTTTTATCTTTTACTAGAATAGAAGTGAATTGTTCGTTTTTAATTTCAGTAATTTTACCTTCAACGGTTAAAACCTCAGGAGTATTACTCCCTACTTCTTCAGTGTCATCACCAGCAGCACCGGCAATTGCCATAAGGGTTTCAGGGCAAACGGTTACCATTTTAACACCAACATCACCACCAAATTTATCCATGGCAGCTTCATTTTCCATAACATTTCCATACTTGGCTTTGATTTGCTTTTCATGATTTGTGTAACTAGATAAAATACACAATCCCAATTGGACTTTGAGTTTATCTGGAGTTAATTCATCTAGTGTTGATTTTTTGGCATCGATACAAGAACATACTTCTTTAGTAACCGTTTCTATGATGTCTTGAGCATTAGCATTGACAAATACAACAAAAAGCAATAAGGTGTAAATCGTTTTTTTCATTTTTTTATAAATCTTGTGCGTTAGCGATTAATTCGGCAATATCAAATACTTTAATGTCCGATTCTTTTTCTTTGGCTTTTACACCGTCTGTCATCATTGTATTACAAAATGGGCATCCAGCCGCAATGATTTCGGCTTTGGTTTCCAATGCGTCTTCGGTTCGTTCGATATTGATTTCTTTATCGCCTTTTTCTGCATCTTTAAACATTTGAGCACCACCGGCACCACAACAAAGTCCGTTAGCTTTAGAACGTTTCATTTCTACCAATTCGGCATCCAATTTTTGAATTAAGTCTCTCGGAGCTTCATACACATTATTAGCTCTTCCTAAATAACAAGGGTCGTGAAACGTGATGCGTTTTCCTTTAAATTGTCCACCTTCAATAGTTAATCTACCTGCATCTAAGAGTGATTTAAGAAATTCGGTGTGGTGAACTACTTCATATTTGCCACCCAATTCTGGATATTCATTTTTTAGTGTATTGAAACAATGTGGGCAGGCTGTTACAATCTTTTTAGCTTCATAAGCATTTAAAACCTCGATATTCATCATGGCTTGCATTTGAAATAAAAATTCGTTTCCAGCACGCTTTGCAGGATCACCAGTACAACTTTCTTCTGTTCCTAATACTGCAAACTCGACATTAGCTCGATTTAAAATTCGAACGAATGCTTTGGTAATTCGTTTGGCTCTATCGTCAAAACTACCTGCACATCCTACCCAAAATAATATTTCGGGTTGTTTGCCTTGAGCTAACATTTCTGCCATTGTTGGCACCTTTAATACTTCTGACATCTTTTAATTTTAGATTTTAGATTTCAGAAATTAGATATTATTGAACATCCAATATCTACAATCTTATATTTAACATTATTCATGTTGTCCATCGTCAAATACTTCGATGGTAACTTCTTTTTCGATTAAATCGGTAAACTTACCTCTATAACGAGTGGCTTTTACTAAATGATTATCAATCCAATGGTAATTTCCGCCACGTGGTTTACCAAAAAGAATTCCGTGATACTTGAATCCGTGTTGTTTTAACCAACGCTCAGTGTATTCTCTATGCGCTTCCGTTCTTGATGTAAAAAAGAATATGATGTGCCCTTCATCATACCATTTATTGAGTGTTACCAATGCATCAGGATACACCTCGGCGGTTAACATTCTTTCAGGCTCTTCATTAGGAATGTCGTCACAAACGGTTCCGTCAATATCAATTAAATAATTTTTTACTCCTTCTGGTAAAATCGGGCTCAAATGTTGTCCGTTTTCAGTAACTGTTTGCAAGGTTTTGTCAATGTCTTCCGCTTTCA
This sequence comes from Flavobacterium sp. FG139, assembly GCF_057809695.1. Taxonomy (NCBI): domain Bacteria; kingdom Pseudomonadati; phylum Bacteroidota; class Flavobacteriia; order Flavobacteriales; family Flavobacteriaceae; genus Flavobacterium; species Flavobacterium sp. FG139. The sequence continues at coordinate 132,413 of NZ_JBMDKL010000001.1, read as the reverse complement.
TTTTTTTAAAATTTAATAGTTCACATTCATTCAAAACAAAATCCCAAGCCTCACAATATGGGAATTTATTATTTTATTTTAATTAATTTTCATCTTTCCAATTCAGTCGATCCATTTGGTTGTATTGCCATGGAGCTCCGTTATTTTCAATGTTGGTCATCATCGCATTTAATGATTGTGGCGCTGCACTTTGTTCCATAACCAAATAACGACGCATGTCCATAATAATGGACAATGGACTTATATTTACAGGACATTCTTCCACACATGCATTACATGAGGTACACGCCCAAAGTTCTTCTGTAGTAATGTAATCATTCAATAAGGAGATATTATCTGGAATAAAAACACCTTTATTTTTGTCAATATTTCTTCCCACTTCTTCTAAACGATCGCGGGTATCCATCATGATTTTTCGTGGTGACAATTTTTTTCCAGTTTGATTAGCTGGACAAGACGAGGTACAACGACCACATTCAGTACAGGTATAGGCATTTAATAATTGTACCCAATTCAAATCCATGACATCACTGGCGCCAAACTTACTAGGAACTGCATTTTCATCCACTGGTGCTGCGGCAAAAGGATCGGCATTAGGATCCATCATTAATTTAACCTCTTTGGTTACACTTTCCAGATTATCAAATTGTCCTTTCGGGTTCAAATCGGCATAATAGGTATTAGGAAAAGCCAAAAGAATATGAAGGTGTTTGGAAAAATACAAGTAATTTAAAAAACATAAGATTCCAACAATGTGCATCCACCAAAATGTTCTTTCTAAAAGCATTACTGTTCCTTCGTTCATTCCATTAAAAATAGGAGAAATGAAATGGCTCACTGGAAAAGATCCTGCCTGAATATAATGCGACACTCCTGCTTGTTGTAACCAAAAGTCGGACGCATTCATCAATAGAAATAACGACATCAAAACGACTTCAAAATACAAAATAATATTGGCGTCTTTTTTTGGACTACCCTCCAAATCTTTACTGATGAATCTTTTTAGTTTGATGATATTTCGTCTGGTCCAAAACACCAAAACGGCGACCAAAACCAAAAATGCTAATATTTCAAAAGAACCAATTAGAATGTTGTATAAACTTCCCAAAAAAGAAAAAACTCTGTGGGTTCCAAAAAGTCCGTCAATAATAATTTCAAGTAATTCAATATTAATGATTACAAAACCTACATAAACAATAATATGAAGTACCCCTGCAATTGGTCGTTTTACCATTTTAGATTGACCAAGTGCAATCATTGCCATATTTTTCCATCGTGCCGAAGAATTATCAGAACGATCTACAGCTGCACCTAATTTGATATTGCGGATCAGTTTTTTTACATTTAACGTAAAATATCCAAATCCAATTACTAATAGTATCGCGAAGAAAATATTATCTAAAAAGTTCATATAAAATAAGGTTTACTTTTTAATCGAGTCGTTAACAGGAGCTACGTAAGGTTTGTTTTTCTTGCCAAAAAGGGAAACATTTACATAACGTGTAGGGTTTAATCTTAAATCTTGCAAGAGCAACTCTAATTCTTTAGACGTTTTTGTGAAGTTGGTATACAAAGCATCGTCTTTCATTAATTTGCCCATAGTTCCTTTACCCGCTTGCATATCACCCATCATTTTATCAACGTTGGCTAAAGTTTTTTCAAGAGTTTTTACCGTTTTTCCAATATTAATTTTGGCAAGAGAATCGGAAACTTTAGAGAAATTAGCAGATGCTTTTTCAACATTGGCTAATGTTCCGTTTAACTTCGTTTTATTTTGAGCTACCATCGACTGAACATCGGTTGCTGTTGCTTTAAATTGAGCAATCGTTTCACTCAAATCGGCTAAACTTTTTCTAAGATTTTCTTTAGATTTAGTATCCAATACTTGATTGACGTTTTCCAACATTACATTGGCATTGTCTAATAATTTGGTGATTTTGTCTTTTAGTGGCTCAATTTGTTTGGCTAATTCGTCAGTCAAACCTAACTTACTGGATGCTGTAAGCACATCTCCATCAACGGCATCGGCACCTGATTTAGAAGGAATAATGGCAATCTCTTTACCACCTATTGGACTTGGAGCATAAATTTCTGCAACACTCGTTTTCTTAATTGGGAAATCCGATTTAATTTGCATTTCCACTTTAATCTTTGCCGTGTTATTATCAATGGTGATTTTGCTCACTTTCCCAACAACCAAACCATTGATTGTTACTGGTGCTGAAACTGCTAATCCTTCTACATTGCCGTATTCAACATATAAGGTTTTGTAATTTACAAAAAGATCTCTTCCTTTTAAAAAGCTATAACCCCATATAAACAATAGAATTGAAGCAATTACTAGTATGGCTGTTTTTATTTCTCTTGATAATTTCAAAATAGTGAATTTTAGTTATGCAAAAATAGCATATTATTTGATAACGTCTTTAACATCGATGCTTTTCCCATCTTTAAATGCTAAGATGTAAGCCGATTCATAGCCTTTTGATTTAGCTTCTTGTAATAATTTTTTAGCTTCTTCATAATTGGTGGTATCACCATACATGTATTTATAAATTGTAGTTTTAACGCAGCTAACATTTTTCAAACCTTTAAAATTACTGGGAACTAATTCTAATTTAGTACCACTAGCTGATATCTGAATTTTAAAAGAAACTCCTTTAACGGTTGATTTATCTTCCGTTTTCTTAACATCATTCTTTTTAGCAATAGTATCCGATTTTTTTGGCTCAGTTACTGTTTTTGTTGGCTTATCTTCAACTCGTAACGAAGGTTTGTCTTCCACTTTATCTGAATCTTCTCCATCAAAAAATTCTTTTTTATAACTCACAATCGCTTTTGCAATCGCTTCTGCAATTTCTTGTTGCCCTTCTTCAGAGTCAAGTTTTGCGCCTTCAACTGGGTTAGAAATAAAACCATTTTCGATTAAAACTCTAGGCATATAGGCTTTGTGCAAAACCATATATGGCGCTTGTTTTACACCGCCTCCTCTACTTTTCTTTCCTAAATCTTGAACAAAATGATCTTGAATTTTTCCAGCCAAAGCAATACTATTTGACATAAATTCTTCTTGTTCTAAAGTCATTCCTAAAAAAGTTTCTGGCTTGTTTGGATCAAATCCTTGGTATTTTTGTTTGTAATCTTTTTCCAAAGTAATTACCGAGTTTTCTCGCTTTGCCGCTTCTAGATTGGACGCAATTTTGGACATCCCCATCACATACGTTTCAGTACCATCGGCAACTGTATTTTTATTGGCATTACAGTGAATGGACACAAAAATATTAGCATCGGCTCTATTGGCGATATTAGCACGTTCCACTAAATCGATAAAAACATCTGTCTTTCTGGTGTAAATAACTTCAATACCCGGATTTTTTTCAAGTATTTTACCCACCTTAAGAGTGATTCCTAAATTGATATTTTTTTCTATATGTCCGTTGTATACGGCTCCAAAATCGTGATCACCATGACCCGCATCTAGTGTTACTTTGAATTTAGTGTTTTGTGCACACATCAAAGTACTACACGCAAAAATCCCAATTGCAAGAGTCTGTTTGAGTTTATTTAGAAGAACCATATGTATAAACGTTAATTTTAATTAAAACAGCAAGGTTATAAATTTATTATTTCTCTATTTTTGACAAAAAATAATATGTAAGTTTGGCTCGTCAAAAATCAAGCCATATTTTTACAAAAATAGCATTTAAACCTTTGCGTACAAACTTATTTTATATCGTTTTATCAGCATATTTCCTAACAATAGGAAGCTTTCCTATATTTGCTCAAGAAGGCCCAAAAAAAGCAACTGCTATTCCTATTAAAAATCAAACGATTAAGACCGAAAACGATACTGAAATCAAGGAAAGTTTAACTAAAGTTACTGTACCAAAAAGTACTTCTAAAGATAAAGATACCGTTAAAATGAAATCGGTTTTAGAAGGAAAAGTCAAATATCGCGCAAAAAAATATGCCAAATTTGACCAAAAGAAAAAGTTGATTACTTTATATGATGGCGCAGAATTAAACTATTTAGATTACGAATTAAAATCGGGTATTATCGTTTTTGATTATGAAAAAAATGAGGTTTATGCTGGACGACTGAAAGACACTGCCGGAAATTATACACAACTACCCGTTTTCAAACAAGGTTCGAGCGTAATTGAACCCGATTCTATCCGATTCAACTACAAAACTAAAAAAGCATTGGTTTGGAATTCTAGAACCTCACAACAAGAACTCAACATTAAAGCGGAAAAATCTAAAAAAGAGAATGATTCGGTTTACTTTATGAAAGGTGCCCGAATCACAACAGCCAAGGATATTGAAGATCCAGAATATTATTTTTGGACTTCTAAAATGAAATTTGTGCCTGGAAAAAAAGTAGTTATTGGTCCAACTTTATTATACATAGAAAATGTTCCGACACCAATCGGTCTTCCATTTGCTTTTTTTCCTATGACCGAAAAAAGTCATTCAGGCGTTATCCCACCTAGTTTTGGACAAAATAATACTCGTGGTTATGCCCTACAAAACGGCGGATATTATTTTGCTTTAAGCGATAAGTACGATCTGGCCATAATGGGAGATTACTATACCAACGGAAGTTACGCCACGCGGTTTGAATCCAGTTATGCCAATAAATATAAGTATAATGGAACCATAAACATTCGTTTTGAAAACCTTATTACTAGTGAACGAGGTTATCCTGATTATGCCAAAAATAAAATTTACAACATTCAATGGTCGCATACCAAAGATCCTAAATCGAATCCAAATTCAAGATTTTCGGCTTCTGTTAACCTGGGAAGTAGTCAGTATTTCCAACAGTCTATCAATTTGGCAAATATAGGATCAACCCTAAACAATACCTTAAGTTCGTCTGTTTCGTTTTCAAAAACATTTAACAGTGTACCTATTGTAAACATGTCTATTTCTGCAACACATTCGCAAAATACACAAACCAAAAAAATCAACATGACGTTGCCAAACATGCAATTGAGTGTGGACAGAATTTTTCCTTTTGCACCAAAAGATGGCATTAAAAAAGGATTTATTAAAAACATTAATCTACAATACAGTTTTAAAGGAGAAAATCAAATCCAGACTACAGACGAATTTTTCTTTAAAAAAGAAATGTTTAGTGGCGCAAAAGCCGGATTTCAACATGCCATTCCGTTAAGCACGAATTTCAAAATTTTTAAATTTTTTAGTGCTTCAACTTCTATAAATTACAATGAAGTTTGGTATTTAAAAACCATTCGAAAAGATTTTGTAACCACATCATTACCTCCAGCAACTCCTACTGGAACAGTTGTTTCTACAGACGTTAATGGTTTTGATGCTTTTAGAACATATTCTTTTTCTAGCAGTATTGGAACAACTATTTATGGAACATATGATTTTGGTAAAAAAAATAAAATCCAAGCCATTAGACACGTAATGCGTCCTTCTATTTCACACAGTTACGTACCAAGTTTTTCCAAATATTACGACACGTATGCTATGGATGCCAGTGGAAATAGAGCTGAATATACCCGTTTTGAAGGAGGTATTTATGGCGTTCCTAGTAAAACCTACTCCAATAATGTTGGCTTTACATTAAGTAATACCTTTGAAGCAAAAGTTAGAGATAAAGATTCTACTGCAACAGCTCCCAAAAAAGTAATGTTGTTAAACAACTTTAATCTTTCTACAAGTTATGATTTGGCTGCCGATTCCTTGCGATGGTCACCAATGAGAGTTAGCGGTGGTACTTTATTATTCAAACAAAAAATGAACGTGAACTTTGCCGCTACCCTAGATCCGTATGCTTTAGGTAAAGACAATAAAACTCGTATTAATACTTTTAATATTGATAATGGCGGCGGATTGTTTAGAATGACTAGTGCCAACATGACCATCAACTATGCAGTTTCTAGTTCAAAGTCGGAAAAAAAGAAAAAGAATGTACAAGGTTCTCAAAATGGTGGTCGAGAAGACGACTTATTTGGAAGCAACACCGAACTGAATGACAGTAGAGAAAGTCAGAACATTCAAAAAGATGATGATACCGATTCCTTTTCGGGGTTTTATAATGCCGTCATTCCTTGGGACTTAAATTTTGCGTATTCATTAACATATTCCAATATTGCTGGCGAAAGGAAGATAGCCAGTAACTCGGTAATGATTTCTGCCAATACCGATTTAACTCCGAAATGGAAAATTGGGGTTTCAACCGGTTATGATTTTGTAAAACATGGGGTTTCCTTCACTCAAATACGTTTGAATAGAGATTTATTAAGTTGGAACATGAGTTTTAATTGGAATCCATTTGGAACCAATTCCTATTGGGGATTCTTCATCGGAATTAAAGCTGGTGTTCTTAAAGATATCAAGTGGGATAAACGTACGCAACCTGACAGAACATTACGATAAAAAGATAATTTATGAAAAAAATCATTTTTACAGACAAAGCTCCTGCTCCAATTGGCCCCTATAATCAAGCTGTTTTAGTTGGAAATACCTTATACACTTCTGGACAAATCGCTTTAAATCCAGTTACCATGGAATTGGTTTTAGATGATATTGAAACCGAAACCAAACAAGTCATGGAAAATATGAAAGCGGTTTTAGAAGCAGCCGACATGACTTTTGAACATGTTGTAAAAACGACTATCTTTATAATGAATATGGGAGATTTTACCCGAATCAATTCGGTTTATGGCAGCTATTTTGATGAACAAACGGCACCTGCAAGAGAGACCGTTCAAGTAGCTTGTTTACCCAAAAATGTGAACGTTGAAATTTCGATGATAGCTATTAAATAAATTACATAAAAAAAGCCTCAAATAATATTTATTTGAGGCTTTTTTTTTATTCAATAATTATTACTTAGTGGCAATTGCTTCTAACAGCAACTGAGCTGTGGCTTCGTTAGTGGCTAAAGGCACATTGTGCACATCACAAACCCTAATGAGCATGTTGATATCCACTTCGTGTGGATGGTTTGACATTGGATCTTTAAAAAATAAGACCATTTTCGTTTTTCCTTCAGCTACACGAGCCGCAATTTGAGCATCACCACCTAGTGGGCCCGAAAGCATTTTTTTTACTTTAAAACCAGCAGCTTCTGCTTTGCCACCCGTAGTTCCAGTGGCAATAAGTTTTATGTTTTCGTTGAGAAGAATTTCCTTGTTTTTATTTAAAAACTGAACCATATCAGCCTTTTTTCCGTCGTGGGCTATTATTGCGATTTCCATTAATTAGATTTTAAAGCAAAGTTTATAAAAAAAGCCTGAAAAATAGTATTTTCAGGCTTAAAATTATTTATTTAAGATGTGATACGCAATCAAACCGTCTATCGGTCGTCTTAAAACATTGCCCACATTGATTCCGTGTTTCGATAGTATTTCTTCCAATTCCTCTTTCAAATAAAAAGCTATAGAACCTACAAAATGAACTGGGATTGTGGTGCAATTATCAAACTGTTTGATGTAATTTTCAACAAAATCTTCTAGTTCAGCATAAATGTATTGTTTGCAAAATTCGGTATCTTTATGTTTGATTAAAAACTTTGCAAAAGTTGCTAAATAAGCGTTTGGATTGGGCTCTTTGTACAAATTATGTTTTACGGCATCGGGCTCAACATTGTATTCTTCTTCAAATTCCAGTGCCAATTCTTTTGGCATTTTATTGAAATAATAGCCTCTTAATAAATGGCGACCAAAGCGGTTTCCAGAACAATCATCCATAGCAATATAGCCTAATGATTGTACTTTTTGATGCAATACTTTTCCATCAAAATAGCTGCAATTAGATCCCGTACCTAAAATACAAACAATAGCTTCTTCATCTTTAGGAGTTGTGGCATATACTGCAGCATAGGTATCTTCGTGAACAGAAACAGCCGCATTTGAAAAATACTCTTGGAAAACAATCGTAAGAAAGTCTTTCATACGATCCGTTCCACAGCCAGCACCATAGAAAAATAGATGCGTTGCTTTGTCTTTGTTGTGAGAAATATCAAATTTGTCTTCTAAACGATTGATAATTTCCTCTTTATCTAAAACTTCTGGGTTTAGTCCTAAAGTTTGTGTTGTGAACAATACTTTTCCGTTTTCGTCTATTGCTATCCAATCGGCTTTAGTAGATCCACTATCAACTAATAATTTCATTGGTTTGGTTGGTTTGGTTAATTAAAAAATCCCGACAACTCATTGCAAAGCCATCGGGATTTGATTTTATATATTATAGTCCCGCAATGTGAACTGATAAATCAATTAATTTACTTGAATATCCATACTCATTGTCGTACCAAGAAACCAATTTGAAGAACGTTGAATTTAAACCAATTCCAGCAGTTGCATCAACGATTGAAGTTCTTTTGTCTGAAATAAAATCTTGAGATACCACAGCATCTTCTGTATATCCTAAAATACCTTTCATTTCGTTTTCAGAAGCTTTTTTCAATACTGCCATAATTTCTTCATACGAAGTTTCTTTAGCTACTTTAACCGTTAAATCTACCACAGAAACGTCGGCAGTAGGAACACGGAAAGACATTCCAGTTAATTTTCCATTCAACTCAGGAATTACTTTACCCACCGCTTTTGCAGCACCAGTTGATGATGGAATGATATTAATTGCAGCTGCACGTCCACCTCTCCAATCTTTTCTTGAGGGTCCATCGGCTGTCATTTGTGTAGAGGTTGTAGCGTGAACCGTTGTCATTAACCCTTCTACAATTCCGAAATTATCGTGAATAACTTTAGCTAAAGGCGCTAAACAGTTGGTAGTACAAGAAGCATTGGAAACTACCAAATCAGTAGCTTTTGCTGTTAAGTGATTCACTCCCATTACAAACATCGGAGCATCTGCAGATGGAGCCGAAATGATTACTTTTTTAGCACCACCTTTAATGTGTTCGTTTGCTGTTTCAATTGTTGTAAAAATACCAGTACATTCAGCAACTACATCAACATCTACTTCATTCCATTTCAAATCTGCAGGATTTCTTTCAGCTGTGATACGAATATTTCTACCGTTAACGTATAATTTTCCTTCTTTTACTTCAACGGTTCCATTGAAACGACCGTGAACAGAATCGTATTTTAATAAATAAGCTAAGTGATCAACGTCTAATAAATCGTTGATAGCTACAACTTCTACGTTATCTCTGTTAAATGTTTCTCTAAAAACAATTCTTCCAATTCTTCCGAATCCGTTGATTCCTAATTTTACTTTTGACATTTTTTTTAAAGCTTTAGGCACTAAGCATTATGCTGTATGCCGATTAGTATTATTTTATTTTTGTGTTAGCTTAAAGCATCGAGCCTAAAGCAAGTTTCAATATTAAGTGGTCATTATATCCGATACGCGCAACAATTCTCTATCAATTTCAGAATGTCCTTTTATGGCTTGTTCCAGTGGTGTTAATGTCACTTTATCGCTTAACATTCCAACCATATAATTGGATTTTCCTTCCAAAATAGATTCCACGGCTTTAACCCCTAACCTACTAGCAAGAACTCTGTCGAAACATGACGGTGACCCACCGCGTTGCATGTGACCTAAAACGGATACGCGAATGTCGTATTCTGGAAAATTTTCTTCGATATAATCTTTCAATTCGAATACATTTTTACCAATTTTATCGCCTTCTGCAATGACAACGATACTAGACGATTTTCCCGAAGCTTTACTTCTTCGCAATGAGTCTAGAAGACGCTCCAATCCCATATCCTCTTCTGGAATGAGAATTTCTTCAGCTCCAGCGCCAATGCCGGCGTTAAGAGCGATATGACCCGCATCGCGACCCATAACTTCCACTAAGAAAAGTCGGTTATGTGAACTGGCAGTATCACGAATTTTATCGATACATTCTACTACTGTATTTAGAGCAGTATCAAAGCCTAACGTATGGCTGGTACCAAATATATCATTATCAATGGTTCCAGGGATTCCCATTACTGGATAACCAAATTCATTATTAAAAACTTCTGCTCCAGTAAAAGACCCATCACCACCAATCACTACTAAAGCATCTATTCCGGCAGCCACCAAATTTTCATGGGCTTTTTTACGACCTTCTATGGTCATGAATTCTTTAGATCGAGCCGATTTTAAAATTGTACCACCTTTGTTTACAATATTGTTTACCGAACGTGGTCCCATTTCTTTAAAATCACCTTCAATCATTCCTTGATAACCTCTGTAAATTCCAACGCACTCAATATTATAGTAAGCGCATGTACGAACCACAGAACGAATAGCTGCATTCATTCCAGGCGAATCTCCACCTGATGTAAGGACACCTATTTTTTTTATCGTTTTTGACATATTTTTATGTTTTAAAATGTAAATTTAGCAAAGAATACCCATACAAAATGCGATATAATTACACATATCATAAATTTGATAAAATTCAATCGTTTTCGTTGATAAGTTTTAAGTTATTGGGTATAAAAAAAAAGAATATGATAAAAAAAACCTGAATTACTCATCTTCAGGTTTTCCTTCTTTATTATTTTGTGTTTTGTCTTCGGGTTTCTTTTTCTTCTTTTTATCAGAATCCATTTTGATGTGTTCTGGTAACAAAGAATTATCATCCACTACTTCAGATTGTTTTTCTACTGTATCAATAACTTTCTTTTTGAAAATTTTGTTAATCAATTCTTTAAAAGTATCAAAATCAACTTCATAGGAAACTCCAGCACCTTGTGTATATCCAATTCCTTGACCAATATAATTGATATCATTTTCTCTATTAAATACGCGTAAGTTTAGTGTTCCGTCTTCATTTACACGATATTGTGCTTCAAAATTTCCAACAATAGCCGTTTCAGAAACACCGCCAGTTGGCACACCCACTCTACCATTAATCGTAATTCGATCGTTGATTTGTGTGGTAACCGTGGCAACAACTCTACCGGCTTCTGTTGGACTTAATGCTGTTTTGTTTGCGGCCGAATAGGTAACGTCGAAGTTGATCTTTCCTCCTTCATCATTAAATAAATCGCCAAATAAAGCACCTGCTTTTTCGTAGAAACTATTAGCTACTTGCGATTGACTCAATCCTTCTGGACTTAAAAAACCACCTGTTGACAATAAATACAAGGCTTGTTTTTGACGGGTATCACTATCGGCCAATTTAGTTTCGATTTCCGATTTCATTACCGAACTCACATTTGGAAAATTGATATTAAAATCGGGTTCCGGATTGGTAATGGTACCTTTTAATCCGATAATAACTTCAACCGGAATCTTTTTATTAAACGAAGCATTGTCAACTAAAACCGCTGGGTTTGCCATAATATTTTTGGATACTGCTTCTAAGTTTAAGGTCGCATTGTATGGATTTCCGGTCCAAACAATAGAACCAAATTTTTTCACATCAAACTTTTTATCAATTAATCCACCATATTTAAAATTGTAAGAACCTTCCCAAACCGTAAAGTCACCATACATTTCAAATTTCCCTAAAGTATTGATATTCATATTCAACGTTCCACGACCTTTCCCTTTCATTCCATGTCCCGATTCTCTATTTAAAATGACTTCAATACTGGCATCAGTGGTTATGTCAAACTCAAAATTCATTTGTAGACCGTTATAGTTTCTAATAAATTCGGCGTCTTTACTTACTTTACCTTCTTTTTCAGCTTTAGTTAAAAAATGAATGTAATTGTTTTCACTAACCGCTTCGGCATCATTTATAGGAATTTTAATATCAGTGCCTTTAGCTGACTTAGCATTTACATTTATTTCCAAACCACTCGTAGGTCCTTTGATAGTTGCATCTCCATTAATATAGGCTGTTCCAAAATAAGCCACATCGTCATGGTCTTGAGTATTTAATGCCAAAATTCGATCGGAATCAATGGCTAAATCCAACTCCCAATCACCAAATTGTTTATGTTTGATAAATCCTTGAATATTACCTTCTGTATTGAATTTGGTATCAATAACTTTTGTCTTTTGAATAATAAATTTATTTTGTGTGACATCAACGATCGAATGCTGTTTGATTTTATAATCGACATTCAAATAGGGAATGGTAACTCCAGCATCGTCAACAAACAATCGACCGTTGTAATCGATATCATTTACATTTCCAGACAATCTGGCGTTTCCAGAAACAGACCCTCTAATATTGGAAAGCACTTCGCCTCCCAAATTACTCAACACTCCTAAATTAAATTTTTGGAAATTCAAATTGAGGTCTATTAAAGTTTCGCCTTTGACAATCTCTAAATCACCATCGGCTGTAAAGGATTTAAAATTCTCATTTTCAATTTTAGAAACAATACCAAACCTTGAAAAATCATCATTTCCTTTGATGTCTAAATTCAGATTACCTAACAAATTATCATTGATGTGAAGATCTTTAATTTCTAATTCCGCAGTTGGTTGATAAACCGTGTTGTTTTGTTTTAAGAAAACTTCTCCATTCAAATTTCCCTCAAACTTGAATTGTTTCACATCAGGTGTCACTTTATTAAGATTTACATCATTAAAAGTCAACTGAAGGTCTTTATTAGACTTTCCGTCGATAAAACCTTTTAACAATACGGATTGATTTTCGTGTGAAACAATCAAATCGTCAAAAGTGAAATGTTTAAAATCTTTATCAAAAATAATTTTATTTTTATCGTTTTCTTCTTTATTAATGTACCAAAGGTAATCCTTAAACATCATTTCTGATTGGCTAAACCCGATGATATTTTGATTGTTTACATCAATAGTGTGGTACATATTTAAGTTGTAAAAATCTCCGCCTTTTTCACCGCCTTTAAACTCTGCTCTAAAAGACAACGTATCTTTAGACGTAGCATTAATCAGAGAAAAGTCTCTTACTTTGTAGTATTTCGTTTTAATACTATCCAGTTGAACATAGGTATTGTATAACGGATTCTTGTTGTCAATTTCCAGTTGAACTTTATCCAAATGAACGTCAAAAGCATCTATCGTTTTTGAGGTAAATTTCAGTTTAAAATCATTGTTATCGCCTTTTATAGTTCCGTTAACAACAGCATCTTTATTAAAGGATACTTTTGGATTTAGAATTTCAATTATTTCATTAAAATCGGAAAAACTAAATTTTAAATACTGTCCTTTTTTTAACACATTGGGTTTGTAGTTGGTGTACAAACTTCCTAAGGAATTCTGAATCATTTTCTGAATCTGACTGAACTCAAATTTTCCTTGAATTTTACCATTAATCTGATTCTGTGAGTATAATGAAATCGTATGTTCTAAATTACCATCAAAACTTGAATTAACCGTCAAACTATCAAAGAAGTATATGTCTTTGGAATTTTGGTACGATGCATTAGAAACAACAATATCGCCTTTCATATTATTAATCGAACTGCCCGAAAGTTTCATTACCACATCACCTTTAAAAACAGCTACATCATCGTTTATAAAATTTAGCTTTTTTAGATTCGCATAATCAACTTTGGCATGAAAATCATAAACACTTTCTTTCTTACTTAAGTCAATAATACCATCGAAATCAAAGAACAAATTAGGATCATTAACATTAATTTTCCCTTTAAAAATTGGTTTTTTGAAGCTTCCATCGGCTAAAATGTTTTTATAAGTATATCCATTATAAGTAACACTACTCACTTCGCCTGAAAATTTGGTATCCAAATATTTCTCGATAAAACCTTTTCCGTCAACGTCTACATTTAAACTAGTTTTTCCAACATCTTTCCGATTTAAAAAAGTTCCTAAATCGAAATCATCCAAAATAATATTCCCAACATAAGTAGCATTATCAATATTATCGATATTGGTCATTACGAGTTTTGAGGTAACATTACCCAACTTAGTTTGTAAATTAAAATCGGCGTCAATTGACCTCGTAGTTATTTCTGCATCACCTTTTAAAGTAAATTGACCAAGTTTTTTTAGAGATGAAGGCAGTTTTTTTCCTAATACGTTGGGTAAAAGAGTCGTTAGATTTTCATAATTGGATGTCACTTTCTTGAACGATCCTTTCATGTAAAAAGCTCCTTGTCCTTTTTTTGCAAAAAGATTTTTAAAATTGACATTACCCACAATTTCAGAGTTTTTGGTATCTTTTAATCGCAATCTTTTGGCCGTAAAATTGTTTAAAGTGCCGTCAATTTTACCGTGCAAATCAAACGATTGGTTTTTGCCAATTTCTTTGTAGAAATACCAAATATCATTGGAAGAAATTTTTGCGGAATTTGTAGTTACATCAAAAATTACTTTGTTATTAAAGTCTTTAAAATCTTTTCGATTGTATTTTAAAATAACAGCTCCCTTGAAGTTGGATTCGGCGGTTTTAAAATTAAGTTGCTCTAATCGGATGTTCTTTTTGGTATACGTGAATTTGGATTGTAAGTCTTCAACAAACAAACCTCTGTGATCCAAAAAAGACATTTCTTCAATGTTCGTGTAGACATTTGGACCTTTTATTTTGAAATTGGTAAGAACTGCGTTTAATTTGGTAAAATCTACATCTAAAGGAACTTCACGATTATAATCAATCTCTCTGAAGCGACAGTCTTTTAATGTAATTTTATCAGACGTCATTCTAAATTTACCAGAAGCTGGCTTTCCATCATCAAAGGCGGCTACAAACTTATCAAGGTTGGTGTCTTTATCTCCTTTGTAGGTCTTTACATTTAAAGTCAATTCATCGGCTGTCATTTTACCGAAAATCAAACTCCCATTCAGAAGTTTTTTAGTATCTAAAACACTGGTTACAATTCGTTTAGCAAAAATTAAAGTGTCTTTTTTTTCGTCTTTAACCAAAACCTTTTTCAACTGAACTCCTCCAAAAATATTAACTTCAACTTGATCCACATAAATATCAGTTCCGAAATCTTTATTGAGTTTTTCCGTTATATAATGAGCGATTTTGGTTTGAACAACAGGTAGTGAAAGTGCAATTCCAAGCGTCAGTATGAGCACTAACAAAAACAGAAAAGTTCTTAAAACAATTTTTCTGACTTTCTTGAAACGTGTATTTTCTTTTTTTTCTTTCAAAATTTTATTCGGTGTAGATAAGAAACCTCTAAATTGGTTACTTTTGTAATCGTTGTAAAAATAATCGTTTTATAACGGTTAATCAAATATAATTCAAAAATTGTGCCCAATGCCTAACAATGATGTTTTTATTTTAGCAATTGAAAGTTCGTGCGACGATACTGCTGCAGCTGTTTTAAAAAATGATGTAGTATTGTCTAATGTAGTTGCTGGTCAAAAAATACACGAAGAATATGGCGGTGTTGTTCCAGAATTAGCTTCAAGAGCACACCAACAAAATATTGTACCAGTGATAGATAGCGCTTTAAAAAGAGCTAATGTTAACCCAAGTCAATTGTCTGCCATTGCTTTCACTCAAGGACCAGGATTAATGGGTTCTTTGTTAGTAGGAACCTCTTTTGCCAAATCATTATCAATGGCTTTAGGAATTCCTTTAATTGCTGTAAATCACATGCACGCACACATTTTAGCGCATTTCATTGATGAAGAAGGATTTGACAAACCCGATTTTCCTTTTTTAGCCCTAACCATTTCGGGAGGCCATACTCAAATTGTAAAAGTAAACAGTTTCTTTTCGATGGAAATTATAGGTGAAACTACCGATGATGCTGTGGGAGAGGCTTTTGATAAATCAGCAAAAATAATGGGACTTCCCTATCCTGGCGGGCCTTTAATTGATAAATTTGCTAAAGAAGGAAATCCAAAAAGGTTTGCGTTTACCAAACCCAAAGTACCTGGTTTGAATTTTAGCTTTTCGGGTTTAAAAACACAAATTCTGTATTTCATTCAGAAAAATGTAGCTGAAAATCCAAATTTTATTGAAGAAAATAAAGCCGATATTTGTGCGTCTATTCAACACACCATCATAGAAATTTTGATGGAAAAATTGAAAATGGCTGTAGCCGAAACAGGTATTAAGCAAATTGCAATTGGTGGAGGTGTTTCTGCAAATTCAGGAATACGATCGACTTTGAAAGAAGCCGAAGGCAAGTATGGCTGGAAAACTTTTGTACCGAAGTTTGAATATACCACCGACAACGCTGCTATGATTGGCATTGTTGGCTATCAAAAGTTTTTGGAAAATAAATTTAATGATGCTGGAGTAGTTTCTAAGGCACGAATCGAATTTTAATATGCAATTGTTCTACAACCCATCCATTTCAGAAACTGAAAAATTGTTTGTTTTTGACAAAGAAGAAAGCAAACACATCATTAAAGTATTACGAAAAAAAGAAGGCGATATTTTATTTGTAACTAATGGTTTAGGAATATTATTTAAAACAGAAATTGCTTTAGCATCAGATTCAAAATGTACTGTAAATATTCTTTCATTTGAAAAACAAGAACCTTCGAAGTATCATTTGCATTTAGCGGTTGCGCCAACCAAAATGAACGAACGCTACGAGTGGTTTTTGGAAAAAGCTACCGAAATAGGAATTCAAGAAATCACACCTATTATTTGTGAACATTCGGAACGAAAAGTGATTAAAACCGACCGATTTCAAAAGATTATTGAATCGGCCATGAAGCAATCGTTGCATTATTACATGCCCAAATTAAATGAACCAATACTTTTTAAAGATTTTATAAAAAAAGATTTTTCTAGTCAAAAATTCATTGCGCATTGTGAAGAAACCGATAAAAAATCATTAAAAAAAGAAATTGTAGCTGAAAAAGATATTTTAATTTTGATTGGTCCCGAAGGCGACTTTTCTGTTAAAGAAATTCAAATGGCATTGGACAATACATTTATTCCAGTATCTTTGGGAGAAACAAGATTAAGAACCGAAACAGCAGCTATAGTGGCGTGTCACAGCGTAGTTCTATTAAACCAATAATTCATGAAGAAGATTTTCTTTTTATTTTTTATTGCCCTAATCAACGTTTCCTTTGCACAAAAACAAACCTTGTTTCTTGACAAAAATCTTGATGATGTAATCAAACTATCTAGAATTGAAAAGAAACCAATTGTGGTAATGTATTACGCCACATGGTGCGTTCATTGTAACAAAATGAAAAATGAAGTTTTTACTGATGTGGATGTAGTAAATTATTACACCACCAATTACATTTGTATGGCAGTGGATGCTGAATCACCAGAAGGGACCAATTTAAAAAATAGATTTCAAACAAAATTTAAAGTAAAATCATACCCAACTTTCACTTTTATAGACAGCGATGAAACTTTATTGAGTTGTATTTCTGGTGAGTTTAAAAAAGAAGATTTTATTAACGAAGGTAAAAATGCATTGATTCCTCAAAATCAATTCAACACTATCAAAAATAACTTTAATGCCGATGTATCTAATGCCGATAATTGCTTAAAATTCATCACAACAGCCAGAAAAGCTGGTTTTGATGCTACTCCAATAACTCAAAAATATCTTAAAACAAAAACCAATGAAGAATGGTTCAGTGAATTAAATTGGAGAATCATGGCCAACGGTATTAACGATATTGAAGCGGATGAAATCAAATATATTGCAGCCCATCAAGCTGAATTTGCTAAGGTCTCTTCTCCTACTCGAGTTGAGAAAAAATTAGTTTTTGTGGCTTCCGATAATTTAAAAACCTTAGCCGAATTAGGTGATACCATCGATTATTACAAAAAAAGATCAATTGCTGAATCGTTTAAAATTAGAAAAGTTGATTCGCTGTTATTTCGATATGATTTAGTGATTACTGAACGTGTTTCGAGTTGGAAAAAATACGAGTCAACCGCACAAAACAACGTTGAAAAATTTGTTTGGAAAGATTCCAATACTTTAATTGAAATTAGTTCAAACTTTTTGAATTTTATCACCGATAAAAAAGCTCTTGAAAGTGCTGTGAATTGGACTAAACAAGCCTTGTCTTTGGGAGAATCATTGGAAAAATACAAATTGATTTCTAAACTATATTTAAAACTTAAAGACTACAACAACGCTTTAGAATATGCTGAAAAAGGAAAAACAACAGCAATTAATTTTGGTTGGAAAACGGATGAAATGGAGCAACTAATCACTGAAATAAAATCAAAAAGATAATGAAAATCAAATTTATAATACTACTCGTTTTATTCGTTTCAGCACATTGTCTTTCACAAGAAATTGCACTTTTAAAATACAATGGCGGTGGTGATTGGTATGCAAATCCGACTTCATTACCCAATTTGATTAAATTCAGTAATCAAAATATCAATACGACTATAAACAATAAACCAGCTACGGTAGAACCTGGAAGTCCTGATATATTTTCCTATCCCTTTGTTCACGCTACCGGACATGGAAACATTGTTTTTAGTGATGCCGAAATACAAAATCTAAGAAATTACATGATGTCTGGTGGCTTTATGCATTTTGATGATAATTATGGTTTAGACGAATACCTACGCAGAGAAATAAAACGACTATTTCCCAACAACGATTTGGTTGAAATTCCAGCCAATCACCCTATATTTCAAAAACCTTACAGTTTTCCTGGTGGATTACCAAAAATACATGAACACGATGGAAAACGTCCTCAAGCATTTGGAATTTTTATTGAAAATAGATTGGTACTATTATATACTTTTGAATGTGATTTAGGCGATGGTTGGGAAGATCCAGAAGTACATAATGACCCTAAAGAAGTTAGAGAAAAAGCACTAAAAATGGGTGCTAATATTTTGAATTATATCTTCAATAACTAAATCGATTTAACATTGTATTGATTTTTTTGTTAACAACAAAATAAAATAGTTCAATATTTTACATTTTTTTTATTAATTTAGTGGCTTAACCAAACCAATTAATTATGAAAAAAATCCTTCTTTCAGCAGCATTAGTAATGATGCTATTCTCATGTCAAAATGAAGATTCTGCAAAAAACAACACCCCTGGAAATAACAACTCGGTAACCAGACAGTGTGCGTCACAAGAAGTCTTAGAACGTCAATTACAAGAAGATCCAACTCTTGCTTTACGAATGAATAAAATCGAAGAAATGACGGAAGATTTTGCCCGAAATAAAGCAAACTACCGATTGGTGAATGGTAAAATTGAAATTCCAGTTGTAGTAAATGTTTTATATAAAACTGCGGCAGAAAACATCTCATTAACTCAAATTCAATCTCAAATTGATGTTCTTAATAAAGATTTTAATGCTTTAAATTCAGATTACAGTCAAGTTCCTGCATTATTTTCTGGTGTAAAAGCCAACGTAGGAATTTCATTTGTATTAGATCAAGTAATACGAAAATCTACAACCAAAACCTCTTGGGGAACTAGAGACGCTATGAAAAAAGCCAATCAAGGCGGACTTGCACCTACATCACCAACTACAAAATTAAATTTGTGGTGTTGTACAATTGGTGGTGGAATACTTGGTTATGCACAATTCCCTGGTGGTTCTTCTGCAACTGATGGCGTAGTTATAGATTCTAAATATTTTGGCCTTTCTGGAACAGCAAACTATCCTTATAACTTAGGAAGAACCGCTACTCACGAAGTTGGACATTGGTTAAATTTACGTCACATTTGGGGTGATGCAACTTGTGGAAACGACTTAGTAGCCGATACTCCAACTCATGACAGTGCGAACTTTGGAGTACCTGCTTACCCACACTACAGTACCTGTTCTGGAACTCCAGTAGAAATGACAATGAACTATATGGATTATACCGATGATCGTGGTATGTACATGTTTACATTAGGCCAAAAATCAAGAATTGACGCCTTGTTCGTTTCAGGTGGTGCAAGAGTTTCTTTTGCTCAACCATAATAATTTTAAATTAAATCTATAATCCCATTCATTAATTTGAATGGGATTTTTTATACATTTACTTGATAAATTTATGCTATGGTAACATCAAAAATACTGGCTAACGGAATTTTAAGATCAATAGGAATTCTAGCACTCATTGGTCTATTATTGTATTTCATCTATTTAATTCAGACTGTAATTATATACCTAATAATTGCGGTGATTTTCTCCATGATAGCCAATCCGATAGTGGAATTTTTAAGAAAAAAACTTAAATTTTCAAATACCTTAGCGGTAGCCACAACCATGGGATTATTTCTACTGTTGATTATCGGTTTAATCATGTTATTTGTACCTTTAATTACTTCTCAAAGTACTAATTTATCATTGTTAGACACCAAATCGATTGAGGCTCGCTGTGTTGAACTGTACAACAAACTAGACATCTACCTCAGTAAACACAATATTGATATCGCTAAAATTGGAAAAGAATCGGATATAACTTCTAAATTAAATTTCAACTTTTTAACCGATTTTTTCAACTCAATCATAGGAACGATTAGCAGTCTTGGAATTGGTTTAGTAACCGTATTCTTTATCAGTTTCTTTTTTCTAAAAGACAAAGTACAATTCATCATTGGAATGAAAAAAATTCTTCCTGACGAACATGAAGATCAAATATTAAATTCCGTTGAAAAAACCCGCTTATTATTAACCCGATATTTTATTGGATTACTCATTCAATTAACGATTATAACCATTTTATATTTAATTGTTTTGTTGATTTTTGGAGTTGAAAACGCCATCGTAATTGCCTTTTTATGTGGGTTACTCAACATTATTCCTTACATAGGACCATTTATTGCTTCCATTTTAGCAGGTATTTTGACGATGTTAAGCAATATTGGAAGTGACTTTCAAACAGTAGTTTTACCCTCAACTCTTTATGTTATTATTGGTTTTTTTATCGTTCAACTGATCGATAATAATGTATCATCACCTATTATATTTTCAAAAAGTGTGAATTCACATCCGCTGGAAATATTTTTAGTAATTTTAATTATAGGAATATTATTTGGAATCACAGGAATGATTATTGCCGTGCCACTTTATACCATTTTGAAAGTAATTGGAAAAGAATTTTTCCCTGAAAATAAAATCATCAAAATCTTAACCAAAAACATCTAATTAGTAGCAATAGAAATGGATTTTAATGAAATTTTAAAACCTGAAATTCAACGATATATTCAAGAAAAATCAGGTGAGGATACTACAAAATTAGCCTTGCAAAAAAATCCATTTCCAGAAATAGATTTTAAAATTATTTTAAACCAAATTGAAGCTCGAAGTAAGAGCAAAAACAAACTTTCAACTTGGTTCCACTCAAAAAACATCATTTATCCTAGTAAAATTTCGGTAGAACAAACTTCTTCTGAAATTACAGCTGACTATAAATCAACGATTGTTTCAGGGAATAGTCTCATTGATTTGTCGGGAGGATTTGGGGTTGACGATTTTTACTTTTCTAAAAAAGTGAATACTGTGATACACTGCGAAATTAACGCTGATTTGTCTAAAATTGTTAGTCATAATTTTGAGCAGTTGAATGCAAAAAATATCGTTTGTATAACAGGTGATAGTGAGTTGATTCTTAAAGAATTACATCGAAATTTTGATTGGATGTATATTGATCCGTCTAGAAGAAACGACGCTAAAGGAAAGGTATTTATGTTGAAAGATTGTTTGCCTAACGTTCCTGATTTACAAGATTTTTACCATACTTTTTCAAAAAATATTTTAATTAAAACTGCTCCAATACTAGATATTGCAGCTGGTTTGAGCGAATTGAAAAATGTGAAAGCAATACATATTATTGCGGTTGCCAATGAGGTGAAAGAATTGTTATGGGAAATTGAGTACGGTTTTGAAAATTCTCCCATAATTAAAACGGTAAATCTTAGTAATAATAACATGCAAAAATTCGATTTTGAAATATCTACCAATCATCAATCGACGTATGATTTACCCAAAAAATACCTTTATGAACCCAATAGCGCCATAATGAAGTCGGGCGGTTTTAACGAAGTGGCATTGCAATTTTCATTAGATAAATTACACCACCATTCGCATTTATATACTGCAAATCAAATCATCGAATTTCCTGGTCGTGTCTTTGAAATTCAAAAAATAGTTGAATACTCTAAGAAAGAAATGACGACTAATTTTTTGAACAAACAATTCAACATAACCACACGAAATTTCCCGGAAACCGTTGATACTATTCGCAAAAAATGGAAAATTAAAGACGGTGGAAATCACTATTGTTTTTTCACAACAAATCTAAATGACCAGAAAATTGTGTTAATTTGCACCAAAATAAATCATTCATGAAACAAATAATTGCTGTTACTCTATTCCTTTTACTTTCATTAAGCACATTTGCTCAAAAAGATTGTACCTACAGTACCAATGTAAAAGACAGTTTGGGAAGTTACAAATCAACTAAAGATTATGTAGTCTACGAACGCGTATTTGGAAACAATCAAACGACAATTTTCTTTTCGTTAATTAATGCCGATGGATTGCTTTCGCTGAATGTTCAAATGGTACAAAAAAGTAAGGATTTTATTCCGGCGAAATGTTTCGATAAAAATTCGAAGATTTATTTCCAGTTAAACAACGGTAAAGTAGTAACACTGCTGGGAATTGACCAAGAAAGTTGTGGAAATGCAGTGCGAAATGAAGAGGTAAACAATCGTATTTTGGGTGGTTATTTTTTGTTTATGAAAGATACTTTTGAAGAGTTAAAAAAATCACCTATTTCATTCATACGAATCAAATTTACTGGAGAAACGGTAGATTATATCACCAAATCAGAATTGGTTTCAGAAATTGACAAAAACACTTATACCCCAGACCAATACTTTTTGGATTATCTAAAATGCGTGGAATAATTTAGTTACAATCCCATTTAAAATTAGCCAGCTTGTCTTTGTAACTGTCCATTAAATTGTAATGCCACCACTCAGAATCAAACGATTTGAAATGATGTTTGAGCATAATTTCTTTCAAATAGGCTCTGTTTTTTCTGATTTTTCTTGGTAAATTTTGATAGTTATGACTGGCTTCCGGACCGAAAAAATCAAACGAAGTACCCATTTCTAATTCATTTCCGTCTTGATCGACTATCGTAATATCAACAGCACCGCCTCTATTGTGTATAGACCCTTTTTTAGGATCGGCAACATAATCGGCATTCGGAACAATTTCCCACATTTTCTTCTGAATATCAATCGGACGATAACAATCAAAGAGTTTAATGCGGTACCCTTTTTCTTGAAATTCTGCATTTGCTTCAACTAAATCCTTGATGGTTTTTAATCTCAAATAACATTCATCACAATCGTAGACTTTCTTTTTAAGAAAATTGTCCTCTGTAGCATACTTCATATCAAAAATAAAATCGCTACTAAAATCTTTTAGTTTTACAAAAGTAGTATCGTTAATCCCTTCATACATTGCAATGGACTTCCCTTTCAAATAATTATTTTTAATCATTTCCGTTTTAGTAATAGAAGCCCCAGTAGATTTACAACCCACGATGATTAGGAATAGAAAAAATACAACGGAATATTTTAGTGAAGTCATGTCTTAAAAAATTTCAGTACAAGGTAAGAATTTTTTAAAAACAAAAAAACCCTCTTTTTCAAGAAGGTTTGCAATGTGATCCCATCAGGATTCGAACCTGAGACCTACTGCTTAGAAGGCTAAAAAATAGGAAACGGATTACGCTTAAAACATTAGGCTTTTTAGTTATTCTAAAAATTATAAGTAAAAAATGAGTAAATAAGAAGCACAAGTTTTAAAAATGAGTAAAGTGATTTTTGAAATTAAAAAAGATTTTTTAACATTAATATCTAAAATAAATCTATTATATTTTGTATAATTTAGCAGTAAAATACATTTTATTAAACGATTTACTTTGATTAAGATGGATTATTATATATAAAATAAAAATACTATAAACACACATAAATGGAAATTGACTTAAAACTTATTTTTTCGCTTATAGCTATTATTATATCCGCAGTAACAATTATTATTACTAAAAAGAATTTAAAAAAACAATTACGACTTATCAAACTAGAAGAAATATTAGAAATATTACACTTTCTGAATGGTTATTATTCTAACTTATTTATGCTTTTTAATGACACTGAAAAACGTAATGAAATATTATTAAGTGATGAAAAACTTCCCGAATATCTGCAGGAACTACCGATGTATCGTAAAGGATTTATTGAAAAAGTTGATAGAGAGATTATTATAAACAAAATATCGCGATTAAAAATTTTATCTAACTCATATCTTCCAAACTCAAGGAATTTAAAAAACAAAATTTATATTATTTCTGATATTTACTACAGTATGTACCAATATGTATATACTAATGGCGAGATACCTACAAAACAAGAAGACGCAATTATTCCAAAGCGAACGGAAATGGAAAGATTTATAAGAAATCTTGAAGATAGTTTAATTAAAGAGATGGATTTAGGTTATAAAAATATTGACTTGGAATCAAGAGATAAATATTTTAAAAATCATTTTAAAGAAGATTTGCGAAAAAAATAATGTGGCTACAGTTAAAAACTTTAATAAGAATCTAGAATATAACTTATTCTGTTAGCTAGTTTCGTGTAAATACCTTTCTTTCTAATAATGTAAATTAATCAAATGTTATATATATTTGACGATATTTAAAAGTTGTGTGCAATATTAAAACCTCTGCAAATGGAAGACAATACGATAAAATTATTAGAACAAATTAATAAATCTCTAATAGAAATAAATGCTCGAGAGAAAACTAACGAAATGTTGGCTGAAACTGACAAATTATTTGATAAGTCAGATAGAAGAGTAGAAAATGCTCTCAACCAGATTCAAAACACATTCGACAGAATTCATGACAAAGTATTTAATTTCAACAATATTTTAATTGGTGCATTTTTAGTTCTCGGAACATTTCCAAGTGACGCCCCACACACGAAACTTTGGACAATAGTTTTCCCAATAGTAAATATGGTATTTTTGATTTATATTGATTATAGACAAATGGAAATTCACAGGTTTGTGGCTGGAGAGCAAGAATGGACAAATAGCGAAAGAAAAGAATATGGAAATAAAATCAGAAAACAAACTCAACTTTCATTATTTGCTCTTTTTCTTTCATTAGCATGTTTGATTTATCTTATTACAAAAGTGGTTTAATAAATACTGCACACAACAGCCGTTTGCACCAATGGCGTGGCTTGGGCTTTTCGGAAAACGGAAGTGAATATCTTTTTTCTTTCAATCAAGTTTTTTCTTTCTAACTTTTCGGTATATTTGTTTTCGTCAGTGAGCGAAAACCGCCACTCGGCGCAAGCGACAGAACGTTAGCGGCAAGCTTAAACCCCAATTCTGCATACAAAATCTGCTATGCTAAATAATATCAATTATGGAGATTGTATTTTTATTATTTGTTCTTTTAGGATTCCTAACATTTAAAAATTGGATTTTTGAAATTGGTCGAAAACAGCGTCGAGATTATTACAGAAATATTTATTTAAAATCTGAAGCATGGCAACGTAAACGCTATGTAGTAATGAAAAGAGACAATTGGCGTTGCGTATATTGTGGTGAAAAAGCCACTGAAGTTCATCACAAAAGATATGCTAAATATAATATTGGAAAAGAACCTATCGATTGGTTGGTTTCTATTTGTAAAGTTTGTCACGAAAAGCAACACAGATAATAAAGCCTGCCGCTAACAGCCGTTTGCGCCAATGGCGTGGCTCGGGATTTATTAGAATGCGGAAGTGATTATCTTTTTTCTTTCAATCACGTTTTTTCTTTCTAACTTTTCGGTATATTTGTTATCGTCAGTGTCGAAAACCGCCACTGGCGCAAGCGACAGAACGTTAGCAACAATTTCATGAATCCGCCGAAACTTAATAAAAACTAATGATACAAACATTTTTAATTTCTTTTGAGTCATTCAAAAAAAATGAACACAGAAATATAATAAGTTTTGTTTTCATTTTTACAAGTATTTCTATTATTACATTATTAAAATATCATCTCAAAAGTGAAAATGAATTGAGTATTTTACTTAATAATATATTTCAATTTTCTGGAATTTTTTCAGCATTATTAATAACATTTATTATCTCAAAAATTTTTCAAATTAGACAAGAAAAATTGGATAGATTACGTGAGATTATTGTTCTCTCAAATAAGGTTACTGACTTTAGAAGAATAGCACAAATTTTAATTGACACTCACGCATTTTGGAATTCATCAATGAGAAGTATAATGGACAGAAAGTATAAACAACTAACTTATTTTCATTTGCATATTGATTATTCTCCAAAAAAACCTAAAAAATTAATTAATGATTTTTATGAAGAAACAGAAATTCCTGGGGCAAGTTTTTATCTAGCTCTAAAAAGCTTATTGTTAAGTGAGAGAAAATCATTTCAACTTGAACTTTATGACGAATACGACTATAATATTGTCTATCCTTTTAAAATGATTTCAAAATGGGTTGGAGCTTCATCAGCAAATTGTTTCTTCTATTATTTAGACCATAAATGGCACTCCTATAAAAATTCGTTCAATTTTGAAAGTTTAAGTAAAATTGATGAAAAAAAAATAGTTTCATTGTGTAAAAAAATTAATGAGAACAAATACAAAAAATCAAAATTTAGTAAAGAATTATTAGTTGAAATTGGTAATGATTTTGAATCACTTATCTTTCCAAGATTATATCAATTAACATATCACAATGAAAATGGAATACCTATTACATTAATTTTTCTAATCCGTATCTTAATTTCGACAATGATTTTTGGAGTTTTGATTCCATTAATACTCAGTGCTATAAAAACAAATTTAAACTTTATGATAATTACTTCAAGTATATCAATAGTTATTCTTTGTTTGAGCATAATATACTTTGTGTTAAACTTCAAAAAAATTCTTGAAAATGAAATTTATATTACACGAGAAAATGTATAAATAAGTACTACAGCTAACAGCCGTTTCAAGAAATGGCGAAAAAATGTGCAAAATTCACATTTTTCTTTCGCAAGTTTTTTTACCTTAGTGGAAAATTAAGCGGTCACGAAGTTCGCCACTTCTTGAAGCCGCGAAACGTTAGTGGCAAGTTGCCAATTGATTTAAAAATTTGAATATATGGATTTAGAAAAATCGTTACTTAAGGAAATAGATTTAAAAAGAACAGAGTTTAAAACAGAAAGTTATCCAATGTCAATTGGAGAACTATTAAATTTATATGAAAAAGGAGAAATAATTATAAATCCTGATTTTCAACGGTATTTCAGATGGACAGACGTTCAAAAATCAAGATTAATTGAATCAATTCTTTTGGGAATTCCAGTTCCGTCAATATTCATATTTCAAAGATTAGATGGGATTTGGGAAGTAGTAGATGGCCTACAAAGAATTTCAACTTTAATACAATTTATGGGAGATTTGCCCGAAGTTGAAGATATTCCAAAAAAAGGAAGATTAAAACTACAAGCCACAAAATATCTACCTAGTTTAGAGGGATTTGTTTGGGATAAAAAAACTGCAGATGATAAGGAATTACCTTCTCCATTAAAACTATTTATTAAAAGAGCTAAACTAAATTTTTCGATCATTTTAAGTGATGCTGGTCAAAATGCCAAATATGATATTTTCCAAAGATTAAATACTGGTGGAACATACGCTTCTGACCAAGAAGTTCGAAATAGTGTTATGATAATGATAAATAAACCAACTTTTACTTGGTTTAAAAAGCTATCTTCAAATTCTGATTTTTTAGAAACTATTTCACTTTCAGATAGATTATCAGATGAGCAATATCCGATGGAATTAGTATTGCGACACATAGCTTTAGTTTACTATGAATATTCCCAAAAAAACGAATTAAGTGATTTTTTTGACGATATAGTTGAAAAAATCTTGAATGACGATGAATTCCCATATGAAGATATTGAAAATAGATTTAATGAAACTTTTAATTTTTTAAATAGTTTATTGGGAGAATCTGTATTTAAACGATTTGATGGAGAAAATTTCAAAGGAAAATTTTTAGAATCAGCGTTTGAAGCAATTTCTGTTGGAGTTGCTAAAAATAAAGATAATTATGTATTACCGCAGGATAATCAATTAATAATTGATAAGATTAAAAAATTACATACAGAAGAAGTTTTTCGAAAATACACTGGCTCTGGTTCAAATGCTAAAACTAGAATTCCAAAAATCATTCCTTTCGCAAAAGATTTTTTTAAAAAATAATGGCAAAGGATTTATACACATATGATAGTTTGTCAAGAAAATTAGATGAAGAATTTGCTTGGAGGAGAAAAGAATTGACCATCTTAAAAAGCAAAATTCCTTTAGAAAAGAATTCATTACAATCAGCTATGTTAAGATCCGCAGTCCCATTTCTTTACGCACATTGGGAAGGATTTGTAAAATTAACCATGTCATTTTATTTAGAATATGTTTCAAAAAAATATTTAAAACATGATGAACTAAAAAGTTCATTTATTGCGCTTTCACTTCAAAACAAATTAGGAGATGCCAACAATAATAATATTGAATTTAGAACAAAAATTATTGATTTTATTTTAAATGATTACCACAAACAATCAAACATTCCAAAGAAGAATATAATTAATACTAAATCTAATCTAAGATTTGATGTGCTAAAAGAAATATTATTTATTTTAGATTTGGAGGATTCCCATATAGATTCTCAAAAAGATTTGATAAATGACCTAGTTGACCAAAGAAATCATATAGCACATGGTGAATTAAGACTAATTGATTATCCAACATATGAAAGCTTTTTTAATGACATTATTGCATTGATGGAATACTTAAAAACTATGATAGAAAATAATGCTGTCCAACAAAAATATAAAAATACCAATGCCTAACAGCGGTTTATAACAATTATCCAAAGCATTGAATTTATAGTTTTTAAAATTAAAAACATCAATAAGTACAACAAGGTTTAAGATATTACTTTTCCTTTAATTGTCGTATTTCTTCTTCTAATTTTTCTATATATTTTCTCTGATTTTCTAAAAAATACTCGGGAATTGAATAAAAATTATTTGTCCCCAAATAATTTCCAGTTGAATTATCTCTAAAAATAAATACATTATTTTCCTCTGCCTCAAAAATTTCCTCAACTGGTACATCTAAAATCTTTGATATTTTATCCCATTCATCATTATTAATCTTAATATTTCCTTTTTCTCTTCTGTTATAATTAGAAACATCAATACATAAATAGTCTGCAACCTGTTGTTGAGTAATACCTTTTCTAGTTCTAGCTTGAATTAATTTTAATTTTTCCATATTCATTGTTGTATATTGCGAAAATATGCAAAAAAAATGCAACAAATTGTTTACATCATTTATTATTTTTCTTTCTATATTTGTTTTATAATTATTTTTCTTACATTAGTGAAATAATTCATGAATTTTAGTTAACAAATATTAATTAAACACTTTTTAAAAAATTATG
This sequence comes from Flavobacterium sp. FG139, assembly GCF_057809695.1. Classification (NCBI taxonomy): domain Bacteria; kingdom Pseudomonadati; phylum Bacteroidota; class Flavobacteriia; order Flavobacteriales; family Flavobacteriaceae; genus Flavobacterium; species Flavobacterium sp. FG139. The sequence continues at coordinate 103,096 of NZ_JBMDKL010000001.1, read as the reverse complement.
GAAAAATTAAAAAATTTAGGTAGCTCTCTCTCGAGAGATGAAATGAGAAATGTTGTAGGTGGTATATCAGCAGGTTTTCATACTTGTTTTTATAATCCAGATTGTAATTATCAATCACCTACGGGTACTCCATGTAATGATGGTACGCTTCCTACATGTCGTAAAGCATTTTGTACCACGACTGAAAATTTAACTTCAACAGACTGGGTGTGGGGTTGTGGAATTGGTTAATTCTATAAATTAACATAAATTATTTTTAATAGGAACATAAAAAAATATGATAAAAAACCACACAATTATTAAATGTACTAAAAATATTATATTTTTATTAATAATATGCTCTTTATTAAGTTATAAATTAATAACTAACTCTAAGCAATACGTTAAAAATAATATTGTAATTGATTTAATTCATAAGGAATTTGATGAAGATTTTTTCATAGATAGTGATTTTTACTATTCTACAATTAAATTAAGTAGTTTCAATTATTATCCTAAATATACACAATATTTAGAACAAAATTACAAAGGTATTCCTCAGAATGATTCTGTTTCATTCTACTATTCTTTAAATGATCGTTTTTTTCAATCTGAACTATATAGGTTAGGAGATTTAAGAAAAGATGTTGAGGATTGGTACCTATCGCACAAAGATATTGACACATTAAATTTATCTAAAGTTAAGTTGAAATCTACAGTAATTATTGTTAATGGTTTTTATAAAAACAAACAATTTATGATTGCAGATGTAAATAGAAACAAAGATTTTAGTGATGATATTAAGTATGAGTATGATATTAATTTTAGATATAATCCATATGAAAATATAGATTTATTAAACAAGCAAGCTGTATCAGACTATACATACGAGGATTGCTATAAGGGGAAAATTCAAAAATACAATAGACGATTTATACTGTTTCCTGACAGAGATAATCGTTACTCAATATCTAATACAATTAATCCTGAAAAAGAAAGAGAATATTTTTCTATATTAAAATTTAGAGATTATTGGAAAGGAGAAAAAACCATAGATAATAATGAAATCGAATTTATATATCACGGTTATTCAAATCATTATGGAATTTTATATGTAAAACCTAAAAATGTACCTTATAAAGTTAGTGCTAGTTTTGATTCTCAATATTTGCACAAATATTATTCAAATAATAAAATAGATGATACAATATCAATCAACGATAGTAAATATATGATTGACAGCATAAGTAGTGATATTTCAAAAATATATTTAAGAAATGTTGGCAAAAAAAATCATTTTGGGCACGAGGTTGGTAATTATATAAGTAATATTGAATTAAAAAACTTAAAAGGTAACACACTTAAAATCAAATCTATAATTAAACAAAAAGAATATACTTTAATCGATTTTTGGGGTACTTGGTGCGGTCCATGTGTAGCTATGACTCCAAAACTTAAAGAAATTAAAAAGAAATTTTCTAAAAACTTAAATATTATTAGTATTGCAGTTGACGATGACAAGAAAAAAGTTGAAAGTTATATAAAAAAAAATAATTTAGATTGGGAGATGATACAAATTCCAAAATTTAAAAACTGGAATAATCCAGTAATAAAGAATCTAGACATTAAATTTTATCCTACTTTCATTTTAATTGATTCAAATGGTAAAATAATTTCAAGAGATGATGCAAATACTTTTGACGAAATGATTAAAAAAATAAAATAGTAATTTTCTATATGTACGAAAACTTTAGCAATCTTTTTTATTATTTAGAACAGGAAAAAATAACTATTGACAAAACTGAATTCTTATTTCAAATACAGTCACATCCTGATTACCCCTCTTTATTATCTATTTCGGATACACTTTCTTTCTTTAATATAGAAAATATTGCGGTAAATATTCCGATTTCAGAATTAAACATGCTACCTAATAGATTTATAGCATTATTAAATGATGATGATAACCACCCAAATCTATATTTTGTAGAAAAGTTTAATAGTGAATTTTCTATTTTGAATAATAAAACTAAGAATACGATTGTCAAGTCAGAGATAGAGAAAAAATGGAAAAATATAGTTCTTGTCATTGAAGGAAATGAAAATGAAAAAAAATCAATTAAGAGTAAATTGAATTGGTTACATTACATCTCTTTCGCTCTTTTTTTTACTGTATTTTTTTTTATAGACAGTAATTTCAAAAATAAATTATTTTTAATTTTTCCTACATTAGGAATATTATTTTCAATTATTGCACTTCAAGATTTGTTTGGAGCAAAAAGTGAGTTATTAAATAATTTATGTAATATTTCTGCATCAACAAGTTGCTCATCTGTAATAGAATCTAAAAAATGGAAAATATTTAATTATATTAGTTTTGCAGATTTAAGTATTGTTTTTTTTACATCTCAATTTTTAGGTCTAATTGTATTATTTTTAAATAATCACAATATTGCATTTTTTTTTAGAATTCAAGAAATTACTCTTTTTTGCACAATACCTATAATTGTTCTGTCTTTGTATTTTCAAAAATTTGTTGAAAAAAAATGGTGTCCTATCTGCTTATTTATAATACTATTAATATTATCTGAATTATTATACTTAATCAAACTAAGCCCAAGTAATAATATCTCAAAAGAGATATTTGTGATTTACATATTTATCTTAATATTTACATATTTAAGTTGGGCATTTTTAAAAAAATTATTAATTAAGAATAAAGATTTAAAAGAATTTCAATTTAAAGCCAATAGGTTTATTAGAAATTACCAGATTTTCAAAAATACCCTAATCTCAAAAGAAAAAATTGCTCTTCCATTTACAAACATTGTCTTGGGAAATAAAAATAGTAAGCTAATTATTAACGTCATTACAAATCCATTCTGTGGACATTGTAACAAAGTACATCAAATTTTAGATTCAATATTGGAAAAACATAGTGAAAGTATTCAAATTCAAATTATCATCAATACAAATCTTGAAAATGAAACTGAAGAAAAAAAATCTCTATATAGATCTTTAATTCAAATATATCTAGATGAAGGTCAAGATAAATTTAGATATGCACTTAACTACTGGTTCAAAAACAAAAAAATAGATGAATGGTTAGATTTATACAAATCTGATGAAATAAATTATAATGAAGTTGATGGATTATACAGAAATCATAATGATTGGACATCTAAAAACAACTTTAACTATACCCCAGTAATTTTTATTAATGGTTTCATTTATCCTAAAATCTTTGATAGAGAAAATTTGGTTTTTTACATAAATGATTTAATTGCTGAATTAACCTAAATTGAAAAAATTTCCTAATTACATCCAAGCAGATTCCAAAGATTGTGGTGCTACTTGCTTAAAAATAATAGCGAAGCATTACGGCAAAACTCTAAATATACAAACATTAAGACAACTTTCTCAAACCACAAGAGAAGGTAGTAGTTTATTAAATGTTTCAGATGCAGCCGAAAGCATAGGTTTTAAAACTTTAGGAGTAAAAATTAGTTTAAATAGAATTAAAGAAGCTCCACAGCCTTATATTTTACATTGGAATAAAGAGCATTATGTAGTTCTTTACAAAATCAAAAAAGACATTTTTTATATTTCTGACCCAGCACACGGATTAATTGAATATTCTAAAGAGGAATTTCTTAAATTTTGGATTGGTAACAACGCAGATGAAAATACACAAGAAGGAATTGTTTTGTTATTTGAACCTACTGCAAAATTTTATCAATCTGAATTTGATAAAGAAGAAAAAAAGTCTTTTGGTTTTGCACTACTTTTTAAGTATTTAATACCTTATAAATCTTTTGTTATTCAATTAGGAATAGGGCTTTTAGCAGGTAGTTCATTGCAATTGATATTCCCGTTTTTAACACAAAGTATCGTTGATGTCGGAATACAAAACCAAAACATCCATTTTATTTATCTGGTGCTTTTTGCACAACTATTTTTGTTTTTTGGTCGTACCGCTTTAGAACTTATCAGAAGTTGGATATTACTAAATCTATCCACAAGAATAAATATCTCTTTAATCTCTGATTTTTTTATCAAATTAATGAACTTACCTATATCTTTTTTTGATGTTAGAATGACTGGAGATATTATGCAACGTATTAACGACCATCATAGAATTGAGAGAATATTGACTACCTCTTCATTAGAAATATTGTTTTCTATTATCAATATGTTTATTATGGGCGTAGTATTAACCTATTATAATCTTAAAATATTTGCAGTTTTTTTTATTGGTAGTATTTTGTATTTTCTTTGGATCACACTATTTTTAAAAAAACGTAAAGAGTTAGATTATATACGTTTTTCACAAGTTTCACAGGAACAAAGCAAAGTCATTGAACTTATTAATGGTATGCAAGAAATAAAACTCCATAACGCCGAAAAACAAAAACGTTGGGGTTGGGAATATATTCAAGCAAGACTTTTTAAAGTTTCTATGAAAGGACTTGTTTTGGAACAGACTCAAAGTATTGGTTCTAACTTCATTAATGAATTAAAAAACATTATTATTGTTTTTCTGTCTGCAAAACTTGTTATTGACGGACAAATAACTCTTGGTATGATGATGGCAATTGCAAGTATTGTAGGAAGTTTAAATGCTCCTGTACAACAACTAATAGGATTTATCCGAGAGGCTCAAGATGCCAAAATATCATTAGCTAGACTTGCTGAAATTCATAACAAAGAAGATGAAACCCAGCAGGAACAAACACAAACACACGAAATACCACAAAACAGTGATATAATGATTAGAGATTTATCTTTTAAATATATTGGTTCAGATGTTAATGTTTTGGATAATCTAAATTTGACAATTCCAGCCAATAAAATAACAGCTATTGTAGGAACTAGCGGAAGTGGTAAAACTACTTTAATGAAACTATTGTTAAAGTTCTACGAACCTCAAAAAGGAGAAATAAATATAGGCAAGACATCTCTTAAAAATATTGCTCAAAAGACATGGAGAAATCATGTTGGAACTGTCATGCAAGAGGGTTATATTTTTAGTGATACTATTGCAAACAATATTGCTATTGGAGTAGATATAATTGATAAAGAACGTTTGGTTTATGCCTCTGATGTAGCCAACATAAAAGATTTCATACAAGATTATCCGTTGGGATATAATACAAAAATTGGAATGGAGGGAGTTGGAATGAGTACAGGACAAAAACAACGTATGTTAATTGCTAGAGCGGTGTATAAAAATCCCGAAATGTTATTTTTTGATGAGGCTACCTCTTCCCTTGATGCTAATAACGAAAGGGAGATTATGGAAAAATTAAATGTTTTCTTTAAAGATAAGACTGTTGTAGTAATAGCCCATCGATTAAGTACGGTTATGAACGCTGACCAAATTGTAGTTTTAGAGAAAGGTAAAATCGTAGAAATAGGAAATCACAAAGAGTTAGTAGATTTAAAAGGCAGTTATTTTAAATTGGTTAAAAATCAATTGCAATTAGGAAGTTAATACTATGGAAGATAAAACAGTCAATTTTGAACTTAGAAACGAAGAGGTTCAAGAAATACTAACACGTGTACCGCATTGGTTAATCCGTTGGGGGTCTGTGGTTGTTTTTAGTATTATCCTTATGCTTTTTTTTATTTCTTGGTTAGTAAAATATCCTGATGTTGTCTCTACTCAAATAGTCATTACAACCAATATACCCCCTCAAAAATTGGTGGCTAAAAACTCTGGAAAAATTGAAGCAATTTTGATAAAAGATAAAACCGATGTTTTAAAAAATACTCCTATTGCTGTAATTGAAAATACAGCCAATTACAAAGATGTATTTTTATTAAAAAGCATTGTTGACACATTCAATATTGACAAAAATAGTTTTCCTTTTGATAGATTGAAATCCGCTCAATTAGGGGATATAGAAAGTAGTTTTGCATTATTTCAAAAAGAATACTCCGTTAGTGAATTAAACACCAAATTACAGCCCTTTAAAGTGGAGGGAACGGCTCAAAGTTATGAAGCTATTCAATTAAAAGAACGATTAAGTTTATTAGAATCACAAAAAAGCATCAACCAAAACGAACTTGAATTACAAAAAAGTGATTTAGATAGATACGAAACACTTTTTAAAAAAGGAATTATTGCCTCACAAGAATTAGAAAAACACAAACTAACTTATTTACAAACCGAGCGTAACTACAAAAGTTTGTTAAGTTCTATATCACAACTAATATCATCTTTGAATGATTTGAACAGAAATAGTAAAACTACTCAAATAAACGAGAGTAAAGAGAATGTAAATTTAGAACGTAATGTAATACAGGCTTTTTATGGACTTAAAAAAGCTATTAAAGATTGGGAACTAAATTATGTTTTTCGCTCTTCAATTGATGGTAAAGTATCTTATTTGCAACTTTGGGCAGAGAACCAAACTGTAAATTCGGGCGATAATGTTTTTGCAATTATCCCAAATAGTGAAAATGGTTTTATAGGTAAGGTAAAAGCTCCAGCGGAAAACTCGGGTAAATTAAAAGTTGGTCAAAACGTAAATATTCGATTGGCTAATTACCCTGATAGAGAATTTGGGGTTATTCAAGGAATTGTAAAAGCTATCTCGCTCACTCCTGATAAAGACGGTAAAATACTTATTGATGTTTTGCTACCAAACGGATTAAAAACATCCTATAAAAAACAAATTCAATTCCAACAAGAAATGGGTGGAACAGCAGATATTATAACCAAAGATTCTCGACTAATTGAGCGGTTTTTATATCAGTTTAGAGATATGTTTAAAAGATAAAAAAAGCAAGGCTTTTAGCCTTGCTCTATGTATAACTTAAATCCTTTATTATGGAAACATAAAAAAGTTCATTACAAATATAGTTATTTTTTTAGTTTAGATTTTACAACCTTACCCCCTTTAACATATCGATACCCTTTTTTTAGTGTCCCGTCTTTTTTAACTCCCTCCCTTACAATTACACTACTGCATAATTTTTTTGCTGAAATTCTTTTTTTACCTTTTGATTTCGATTTTTTAGCTACCATGATTTCTAAATTTTAATTGTTATTTAACTGTGAATGATAATTTTCTTTTTGTTGTTCTTTGTTTTGGCTCTGTAACTAACCTTTGATAATACATTGAGTATTTTAAAGTAAGGTCGTTGCCTCTGTTTTTCTCCAGCGTTGCAAATCTTTGCTTTGGGTCCCAGTGGGTGGAGCAATGAATTACACAAGTTGGATTGTGCGCCATTTTATTACCTCCGTACATAGCTCCGTTTTCTTTTACTTGTGAGATAAAGCACCAAATTACCTTGGGGTAAGTAGTTCGCAAATAATTAAGCTGGTCGGCTGTGATTTTTAAATCCGTTACCGAATCAGCGATAATTACTTTTACTACCTTACAGAATTGCTGTAACTCCTCAAATGGTTTTTCTAAATAGCCTTTAATAGCGATATACTTTCTGCCTCTCTCTGAAGTATTTCTATTTATGCTATCTTGAGTATCTTTACTCTCTGTACCTCCTTGCTCATAATCGATATAACCAACAGGGATTTGCATTTCTCCAAAGGCATTGGCAATCTGCATAGCGAGTTGCGATTTAGAGCTGTGTTTATCTCCTTTGATGATAATAAGTGATTTGTGAGGTTGTTGCTTTTGCAAAAACTTTCCAATCTCTCCCCCTAAAGTAAAAACATCCACAGCATGTTTTGGTGCAGAATCAGCAGAGACAAACCCCAATTTGGCAAGTTTATTTAAACTACTATTTGGATCAGAATTGTTATGCGCTTTAACTACCTTATTTTTGGCTATGATTGTACCGCTTTTTTTGATTGTAGAAGCAGGTGTTTTTATAACTTGTGCTACCACCGATAAGCCTGCGTTTGCTTTGGTTTTAGTTTTGGTTTTTGCTCTTGTGGGCTTTTTAATTGGATTTACTTTGGTTTTTACTCCCTTAGTTACTTTACTAACTTTGCCTTTAGTTTGAGCTTGCTCACTTTCTTGCTCTTGCTCATCATCATTTTGAATCTCTCTATCTAAAATATGATTAACCGCTTTTTGGGCTTTGGCAGATGCTTTTAAAAAAAATCGGTTGTCATTCTCTAGTTCATTTACTAAAGCATCATTCCAACCTTTTAAATATTTTGCCGAGTTCTCTCTTGTGTGAAATAATATTCCTGATTCAGCACATAAAAAAACTGCTCCGAGTTCCGCTACTAACTCCTCAAAAGCATAAGCCGTTTTGTCTTTTTTACTTCCATCTCTAACTCTAGTATCATTACCTCTGTCTAATCTTTTAGAATGTCCTGTTGAGTGGATCATCTCGTGAAAAAAAGTGCTATAATAAGCAGCTTCTTTATTAAACGCTTCAATCTTTGGCATATTAAGAGTATCGGTAGCAGGTTGATAATAGGCTTTATCCCCAATAAAAGTATATTTAGGCGGGTTTTTATAGCCGTCAATTATCTTTTGAGCCTCAGCAATAGGATTTATTTTTTTCTTTTTGGTCTTGTCCGATTCAAACTTTAATCCTATGCAATGGTCAGCTCTAAAAACATTGTAATATTTAATAACAGGAATTTTTATTAAATGCTCCTTTAAATCTTCTTTGGTTAAAGAATGCTCCTTTACAAATTCTGTAAACTTTTTTCTATCGGTAGTTTTGAATTTTAATGTGCCATTATCATAATTAAAAATCATTGTATAATAAATCACACGTCTTGCTTTACTTCCCTCGATAAGGGTTGCTTTTGCCTCTCTGATTTGATTAAAGGTTAAATAATAGGGCTGTTTAAAATTTATCGGTACTAAATATCCCTTGCCGTTATCATCAAACTTTATATCGAAATTCAGTAAAAAATTTGCTCCAGTATATTCCTTTTTACTCACATAGTTTTTAGCTGTTCCATCACTTCCCGAACCTACCCACTCTTTTTGCCAAGGCAAATGTCCTACCTTTTGTATGGTATTTAGAATTAAATCCGTAATGTAGGAGTAAATATCATCAGGGGAAACCCCATTAAGTCCTGTCTCTAAATCCTTTTCAGAGTGGTACTCTAAAGAGGGTAAAATAATCTCTTGTTCTGCCCCTGTAAGTCCTAAAGTATCCACAAAATCATTTATCTGTATTGCAAAAACAGCATCTTTATTTTGTCGCAATAAATTACTTAATCGCTTTGCAATTAAATGATGCGTTTCTCTTTTGGCTCTTGTGAGTAGTTTTTTTAGTGCGCTTCTTGAAACCGTCTTACCATCCAAACTATTAAAGGCTGTTACTACATTCATACGGCTTGTTTTTACTGAATTATTGAATACTCTTTACCCAATACCCCTATAATGGTTTCTATGGATAAATCTTTTATAGATTTAATAGTTACCAAACTCTGTAAGTTGGTTAAATTCTCTACAATTGGAATCTCTACAATTAAGTCCTTTAACACAAATTTGCCTTTGGCTGGTACTGAAACAAACGACTTATTAACGGTTATTGTAGCAATCCTTTTTTGGGTTTTATCGCTTATAATGATTCGTTTTACAACGGCTATAATGCCATCGGGAGAGAAATTGTCATTTGTGGGATTAAAAAGCGTTACATCCAAATTAAAACGCATACGCTTAAAATTAATATCAAAATTTCTAAACCCTGTCGGTAATGCTTTTAGTTTTGTCATTGTCTGCTTCCATTTATCAATCTTTGTGCTGTACCATAATAAACCTGCTCCAATGAGCACACCTGTTACTACAATATGTTTTGTTCTTACACCCATAACATTTTTGTTTTACCTCTTATAAAAACAAAGGCTTTATAACTTATAAAAACTAAACTCAAAATCCCCAGTCCTATTAAAAACCGCTCTAGCTTTGAGAGTGGCTTATCTATTATTACAGGCACTTTCTTTATCTGAATTAGAGTTTTGTCGCTTTGCCCTTTAACCTTTGTCTTTTCATTTGTAGTTTGTCCAATTTTGGTATAAAACTCTAGCTGTTTTGTAAGTTTATCATATAGTAATTTATAGCTGTTATCCCCCGATGTTTTAGAGGTGTTGAGTTTTTGCAAAATCTCATCTACTTTGGCATTTACTAAAGAATCTAAAACAGGATTACTAGTTTTACTCTGCGCTACTGGAGTAATTAAAGTGTCCTCAATCTCTTTGTTAATTTGTGCTACTTTAGTGCTATCTGTTTTTTGAATATCACTCTTTACAATAGTGTTTTGCTCTTGATACTTTTTAGCTTCAGAGCAACTACAAAAAAGTAGGGTAATGACTAATACGACTAAAATTTTACTGATTATTGTTTTCATTTTTTTTGTTTTTAATAGTGAGTTTTAAGTGATAAAAAAAAGTTTCTGTTGCCTCTAGGATGTGGAAAAAATCAAATCCATAATACAGGCTGGCTACTTCAAATATTTTATTAATCAGGTGTCTTTTCATTGGTTATGATTTGTTTTAGTTTATCGAAAAAAGCTCCCAATAAATCTTCCATTCTCTTGTGAAAAATGGTAGAAAACGAACCACACCAAGCACAAACCATATAAGTAAAGAGCTTGTTAAAATGCAAAAACTCATCAAAAAAGCCATAAACTAAAAGTGCTACAAACACAGATACAATCGCCTCTGCTAAAAACCATTTATAAGAGGCTTTCGCCCCTTGTCTAACTTGTCTTATTATCTTAACTATTGCCCCCATAATTACTATAAATAAAAACAGGAAAAAATCTAATAGTTGTTTGGAATGTGTTGTAAGCCATTCCCAAATTTGATGCTTTGTCATCCTCTGTAAATTTTATTAATTAATATGCAAAAGCCCAGTGAAAAAACTGTAATAGGGATTATTAAAGAGTATCTGCTTGACTTTTTTTTTTAATATCGAAAGTGTATCTACACCGATGTAATAATTAAGCTGTTTCACTCTCTCTGCTAGATTGGTCAGCCCTCCATTTAACTTTTTAGTAATGCTGTTAATATTGCCTATATCTGCTAGTGGATTAAGATTGAAGCGAACCGACCAAAACCAACCTGCAATATCTAGGGCTATATCGGCTCTACTGGCTAAATCAGGATTGTTAATTACATCATGCCCCGAGTAGTTTTTATAAGCCTCGTAGTTGGCTCTTCCTGTAAGTTGTATAAGTCCTCGACCTCTAAATTTCCAACCATCTCCTTTTTGAGTATTGCCTAAATTTACTTTACCCCAAGCCCCACCATAGACTATATTGGCTATGGCTTCTTGATTTGCTTTGTGGGCTGATGTTCTGCCGTATAAATTGGCTTGTGAGACAGATATTTGATTTACTCCAAAGGTTTTAATTAGTCCCTGTGGGGTATAATCTAAACTCTCGGTAAATCTTGTAAATCCTCCGCTTTCCTCGTGGATTTGCGCCAAAAAATGCGCAATACGTTTAGGGGTGTTTATCGCATATTTTTGAAATACGCCTAAAAATGTGATGCTATTTGTCAGTAAAAAATCCATTACAATACTACTTTTTTAGGTTCTACGTTTGGCTTGTCTTTTATGTTATCCTCTTTAGCTGGTGCATTATCTGATAAGGTGGCAACAACTAATATCCCTGCTAGGGCAACCCCTAATAATAATGTGGCTTTAGTATCCATTATTTAAAATCGTTTAATGTGATTTGACTAACTCCCTTTTGAGTAAGTAGCGCATTTAGGGTATTGCGCCCAAAATCGCCATCTACCTGAATTTTTAAAAAGGATTGTAAGGCTCTAACTTCTGCTCCCTTACTCCCTTTTTTAAGTAGTTTGTTTTTATCAATTGTCTCTGTGGTAGTTGTGGCAGTCTTTACAGAGGGTACAGTAGGTAAAATTTTGCCTACAGGCTTAATCATATCTTGGTTGGCTATCCAATAAATATCACTCATTATCATTCCATTTCTTTGTACGACATAGCGGTATGTTCCGTCAGGTTTTAACCCCACCCAAATAATAGTACCGATTTTATCCCCCTTTTTAAAAGTGGCTTTTCTAATTCCCTCACTGATATAATTCCCATCTGCCATTTTTCTAGCATCGTAAGTCTTTGTACCATTAAATCCTGTTGCCATTACCTCTTGACCTATAGCATATCTAAAACTATTGGCTAGACTAGGTACTTTTACAGGCAATTGTGGTTTTATTAGCGTAGTGGCTAGTGATGGAACTTTAACAGGAAGTGTAGGCTCACTTAAAATTGGTGTATTTACTTCACTATTCTCAAGAGGTTTGTCCTTGCTCTTTTGAATAAAATAGTAGATACCACCTCCAACAGCTAGGGTAACACCTGCTCCGATCCAAATTTTATCTTCTGTACTCATTTTATAATTGTGTTGGATAATTTGATTTTAATAACTTGTAATCCTCCGAGCTTAGCTCTTCTTTTAGCCAAACTTTTAAAGGATGCTTTACTGGTGTTTGCCAAAGAGCAAAATAGGTGTTGCCCGTAAGGGTATTGTAATACCTAAAACCAAAGGCTTTAATAACCTGTGCAAATTGCGTTGGGCTTACTCCTGTTAAAGCTGTAAAAATGGTTTTACGTTTATCGGTATTAGTAAAATTTGCCTCTTTCATGGCATCGTAGAGCATCGTGACTATTTCTTTGGCATTAAAACCCTCATCACTAAATCCACCATCCAAATACGCTGCACTATTTTTGTTTTTGCTACTCTGTGAGAGCGCTAAAACCAATATCCCAAACCCTGCAATCCCTATAGTAATAGGAACTATTTTTGATACTTCCATATTAAAAAAAGTGTGGTATTATAAATCGTAATTCCATTAGTTCACTAGGGCTAAACTGGTCTATAAACCACTCTATTAAAGTGAGTTTTTTTGAAAATGGGTTAACTCCTTTACGCTGACCAAAGGCGTTATAAATTCTAACAAACCCATTGTAATTAACTCCCATTAGATTCTGCTTAACCGCTTTAAATCCATTACCCAATCCATACATCGCACTATAAATAGCCTCTGCCTTGTTCTTTGCCATGCCACTAGAGATATTGCTGGGTTTTTCTTTTTTGCTTTCCGTTAAAGAAGAAAATCCGATAAATATCTTTTTGTAAGCATAATAACCAACCCCTAAAAAAAAGCCTGTTTTTAATACACCCTTTACAATCGATGCCGTAGCGTTAACCGCATTATTTGCTGTCTCTATGGTGCTACCGATTGCTTTTTGCCCCTCTTTTGAACTGGCAACAACCACAAGTGCGGGATTGTGTAAACCTTGCTTTCTCATTTGCTTTTTTTATTGGCTGTGAGAGTATTGCTCCCAATTTCATTTTTACTTTACTAATTAAGCACTTAGCATTGTAAGAGGTCTAAGACATCTGAGATGCCAGAGACATTATTTGGGCTGTACCGCTTTAGTATTTCATCTTTACTCTCTTAAACTTGGAGCAACACCATTTACACCTTGCGTATAAACCTATCACAGCTATTATTTTGTGGTTTACTGATGCTTGTCTTGTAAATGGAGCTTACAAAAAAGCACCAATAAAGCCACCTTTACATTATAAACTCCTCTATGGTTTGCCACCCCTCTTTGGAGGTAACCATACTCATTGCTTTACTAGACTTTTTAAGAGCAACTAATTTTTGTAAAACTTCGTTGTCTAAATCTGCTAAATCCTCCAATAACTTGGCTTTCTTTTGCAATTTGAAAGGATTGCTTTCTTTGGTTTTTATATTAACTGTATTCATTTTACACAATCATTTGATGTTTTTGTAATAATTCAAAAAGTTCCTGCGAAAACAGGTTATTCTCTGTTTTTTCACTTATCTTTTGATACATCACTTGCAAGAGCGAAATAGTATCATCATCTAGGGTTTTGATAATATCTAAGAACGATTTTTTAATATCTGAATAGTTCTCATCCTGCGCCTCATCCGATGAGGCAATAGATAAACCATTAGCCTCTACAGGAACATTAAAACCTAAACCTTTTAAGATTATGGGAGCTTGTTTAACTACTCCTAAAAGCATATTGTTTAAACTATCGTTGCTCTCTTTGGTGTACTTTCTTTGAAGTTTTTCCTCATTTAAAGCATCGTTTTTTGCTTTAAGTTCCTTATTCTCACTTTGGGCTTCTTGGAGCTTTCTTGAAAGTTCCTCTCTATCGTAGGCTTGAAGTTTTAAATCAAAAATATCACTCACTCCCAGCCCCATTAGTCCTTTGGCTTTTTTCTTTTTTTTCTTATTCTTTTTTGGTCTTTGAACTATCCTACTGGGTTCTATTTTTGAAATTTCTTGCTCCGAATCAGAAAGGCTAACCTTAAATGAGTCTGCTTCAATTTTAAAAGCATTTGACCCATTTCGGCGTTTTTCCTGTAGGATTAATTCAGTGTAACCCTCTTGAAAAATATTCTCAAAAAATGCCTCTGAACTTCCAAATTCTTGTTGTACTCGATCGTGGGTTATATTGCGATAAATAACCTTATTGGTAATAGCGTCATAAACCGATACAGCACAAAATTTGTCGCTATCAAGTCTATCCATCAAATCATCTAACTGCTCCATTTTTAAATTAGTTTTTTGTAGATAAGTAAAATTTTATTGCTTGGGGTATCCCCTTTTTTTGAACTACTAAAAGTATCGATGTAACTTACTGATAGTTGTACTCTGCTATAAGTTCCATCGGGAACTATTAAAATCTGCTTTTGGCTCGGGTAAATACTTACTCCATTAACAAGGGCTATACTTGTACCCTTATTAACTATCGATAAGCAAGTAACATTCTCTAAAATGGGGATTTGTTCCTCTCTAAATTCCCTTGTTATAAAAGCAGATTCTACAAACATCTTTACATCGATTTTACATCATTGTTATACAAAAACACTACGTGAAATTTTAAAGGAACATCACTATCTAATTTATCCTCCAAAGAAAAAATAAGAGAGTAATCTTTGTTGCCCGTATCAAAATTCAGAGGCTTGAATGTTTTTTGATATTCTCCCCCTGCACTTGGTCGCCAATTGTCAATATGAACCATTGGAATAATGGCAATACTATTGTCGTCTTTCATCTCTATAGATGCCATTGCTCCGACTTGTTTCTCTACTCCATTGGTATAAACTGCAACTGAGGTAGTAAATCCTGTAGGTAGCTTAAAGTTTTCGCTCGTGTAAGTCTCTCCTGGTTTTATTGTTGCTTTAACAACAAAATGAATCTGTCTCATAGCCCTTTGATTTTAAAAAGCCACAGCCTTTGTTTTAACTATGGCTTTTGAATTTTGATTTACTATTTTTTAGCCTCTGTTACTCTAAACTCAATGCGCATATACATTGGTTTGCCTGCCGAAACTGTTACCCCTTTTGGAAATTCCAACTCTAGTTTAAACTCCTCTTTTGCTCTTAAAAGTGGTGTGGTAGCAATAGGACGGTAATCCTCATTTTTAAAGGCTTGGGTATCGGTTAGGGGCAAATCGATTAACATATCGTTGGTTTGAATTAGTCTCAAATCAGCGTTTTGTAATTCCGCAGGAAGTGTGTCTTTGTTTTGCCAATCAGCATTCTCAATTCTATCACCTTTTGTGGTAAATTGTAATCTAATGGCATCAATAACCACATCACGACCCGAGTTTAAAAGATTACCGTCAAAATTGGTAATCCCAACGAGTTTTTTGGTATTGGCATCAACGAGTTGATTAATACCGCTCATTCCGTCAACTCTTACATTTAAGTAAAAAGTTTTGTCAACTAATTTAGTCGCTTGTGGTCTAGTGGCTTGTGCGTGTTGGCGTTGTCTTGCCCCTAAAACTTTAATTGCTGTTTGCAATTGTGGATTTCTATTTTCCATCTTTTTTTTAAATTAAATTTTTACTCTTTCTTATAAAATGTAGTTGCCTCGCTCATCGATGTAAGCCCCTAAAGCATCATCCTCATACCCATTTAAACCATCCTCAACATAATTGCCGTTTACATCAATATATCCGCCCAATCCATCAGCATAATAGTTTCCTGCATCATCATAATAGCCGTTTAAACCATCCTCAACATAGTTGCCGTTTACATCAATGTATCCCCCTAACCCGTCCTCGTGGTAGTTACCATAAGCATCGATATACCCGTTTAGTCCGTTTACTGCTCCTGATAATCCCGCTGCTTTTTGCATGAATCTACCCATTGTAGAATCAGGGCTTAATTTGGATGCAATTTTCTCTGAAGAGAGAATGTTTTTAAATAGTTCCAAGCCGTGTGCAATAGAAATTCCTAAAGCAGAACCTCTCAAAAGCGAACTTTTGGTATCGCTCCCCTTTACCTTAATGGCTAAAAAACCTGTTCCTAAAGAAACTACTCCATTCACTACACCTTTAACCGTGTTGGAGGAGGTTTCTGTTACTACCCCTGTAAGCCCTCGTGAGAGTGCGCCTATGGCAACGGCAGAACTAATTGTTATTAACTCTTGTTTCATTTTCTTTTTTTATTAATTATTACTTTTACTTGAACTTGTAGCCAATAAAACACCTGTTAAAACTCCCGCACCAATAACAATGGGAACAACATAACTACTTTTGCCTGTTGTGGGGGCAACCTCATTTTGAGCGGTTTCTTTTTGAGTAGCCACCTCTTCTTTGAGGTTCTCTACAGGAATGTCTTTAACCTTTGAAATAGTCTCTAATTGAGCATCATTTGGAAGTGAACTACTTACCTGTGAATCTGCTACCAAACTCTCTTGTGGTACTCCCTTAACCTGTGCAATAGTTTCAATCTGTTGTGGCGTTGGGGTAGCGTTTTGCATTACCTCGCTTGGCGTCTCTGCTGACTCTGTTTGGCTTGCTCCTCCTGAAACAGCATTTTGAATCGTGGGTTTGATAATGTTATTTACTGCCATTTCCCCCACTTTACTATGGGCAATTTTTGAAATGGCTTTCACGGCTTTACCATTTTTGATTTTAGTAAATAGCTTACCTACTTTGCTATCTAATAGCTTACTAGCAACACCACCGCCAGGAATAAAACTCATTGCTGTAGTGGCTAGTGGGATGGCAACCTTGCCCACCTTAATAGCGTTTTTAATGCTGATGTCTCTCTTTGCGGATTGGACGTTACGTTTAATGAACTTTCCAATTTTTAGCCCCCTGTTAAGACCTGCATTAAGTCCTGTTTGTTCTTCTAAAATTATCATACTCTTATTTTTTAAAAAGGAAATCTTCTCTTTGCTTTTGTACTGCTCTTTTGGGATACGCCTTTAAGACCTCTTTTAGTGCCATAAACACTATTTGCCTTTACATAGATGTTATACAATCCGCCCTCTGATTTGGATTTGTGGGCTAAAGCATCTTTGCCCAAAGAGGCTAGCATATTTTTAGCCTGTGTGGCACTTCTAGCAAAATCATACAACTCAAAGGCTTTCAAACAGGGTTTTTTAGTAACATACCAACCTGTTTTTTTCGGAGCAGGACAATTAAGTCCTACGTGTGGCAATTTTAAACTCATAAAAACATCTTCTTTACTGGTGTACTTCGGTTCTTTATTACTCTGTACTGTTCCATCAATTACACAATACCCTTTATCTAAATTTGAGCTGTCTTGCTCATTGGGTACAACCACGTAAACGTGGGTGTATCTCTTGGGGTTGAAATTGGGCTGTTTTATCTGTCTGATGTAATGCTTAATTCCTAAATTTAAAAGCACACAACTAGCAAAAATTGAATAACTCTTACAATCAATCCCCTCTCGGCGGTTAAACCAACTATTGGCAGGACTTCTAATGTTTTGGGTTACCCCATCGGCTTGGTATTGGATGTCATAGAACAAAAAATAATGAATCTTATCGCAGGTCTCTTTTAGTGTTCTACCCTGTAAAATCTTTGATAATTTGGCTACTTGCTTGTAAAAAGTCTTTGCCCAAACACTCATAATTTTAACCGAGTAAAAAGTATCGCCACTTGAGAGTTTTACTTTTTGATTCTTTGGCTTTTCAATTAAATGACTAAACTCATCACCCTTTTTGATGCTTCGTTTTAAAAGCAGATTTATATCCTGTTTTGTCATCTTATTTGTGATTTGCTCCACAAAGGTTTTAAATAAAAAATCCTTGCCATAAGCTATGGCAAGGATTGATAAACAACGGTAAAGATTTCTTAATTTAACTAAGCTACGCTAAACTATGGTAAGGAAAAACAATTGCAATTCTTTGAGAATTTCATTGCAATTAACTATCATCCTCATAACAATACCCTTTAGGTAGTCCATAGGTTAAAACAAATTCCATAAACTCATTGTGCGGAATTATTTTGGTGTTTTTTGATATTTTTTTCTCTTTTAAAATCTCGTTAATCTGCTTTCTAATATTTGCCTCGCTGAACTGGTCACAATACATCGTAACAAGCTCCGATTTTGTCAGTGAATAAGGAAGCATTTTTTTGTCTTTACTGCTCATTGTTTCGATGTGTTTTTAAATCGTGAATCTCAAAAAGTATTCTGTAGGCTTTGTTTTCTAAAAAATATAATATCCTGTTGTTTCTACAAACAAGCCAATCAAATAATTGCAATGGTATTGCAATGATTATTGCAATGAAAATAAAAACTACCATTGCGTTTAATACTATTATTTTTAATCGGGTTTTAACTCTCATACTACTGATATTAATGTTATTTTGAACAAAAAACTATTTTAAGGCGATTTCTAATTAAAAACGTGTATTTGTCTAGCTCTCCGTTTAATACTTTCTCAAATAGCTTCATTTTAAGTTTATCATCATTTATAAGCGGTGAAATTGTATTTGCCGTTCTTAATTTGGTGTTTTTAACACTGCTTTGTTTGGGGTTCTCTAAAACCCGTATGACAAAATTTTTATTGATAATTGCATTGGTGGGATAAATCGATTTTTTACCCGCAATTAATTGCCGTTTCATTTTTTATAGATTTACTAGTTTTTGATGGATACAATCACTTATGATTTGCATGGTGTTTTTTTGCTCTTGGTTTCTATCTTCTCTATTCCAAGAGCAACAATACAATAGTATCACAGCTTGTGAGGGAGACAAACCAATGTTGCTAAATGGTCGTAAACTCTCAATTTTGCTTCTTAAAACATAAAACATACTCTGCAAAATGTCTATTACAATAATATCATTGCAATACTGCTGATAATCATTGCAATTGGAGAGATTATCTACTTTATACCTGATAAATAATAATAGTTCGGATTGTATAATCTTGGTATTCTCTTTGCTGATTTTCTTTAATACGATTTTCATATAATTTTAATTTTTTGAATTAATACATCATTCTCATAGAATTGCACCACGTTAGTAATGGACTTTAATTTGCTTCTCTCAAAGCGTTTTAGCATACTTCTAATAACTAACTCGCTCCTGCGCTTATTTTGATTTAAAGGAGAGTACCAAACTTTGTTTTTATATGCCCCCTTTGTCAGAATGACCATTTTTATTTTGGAGCTTTCTTTTTTAAAAAATTCGTGTGGCATAGCTTTAAAACTCTAATAGGTTATATTGTATAGGGGTAATGGACTTTTGGGTATGTTCAAGAGACTTTTTTAGAATTAACTCAGGTAGTTTCTCCATATAATTTTTAGGTAAATTCTGCCCTACATAATCAAACAATTGGGTGTAGGTAATCTTATCTTTAAAAAACCTATTTAAAGCCGTTTCACATTTTTTAGCGTAGTTAATAGCCTGCTTTCTTTTACTTGCGTTTACTTGTTGTCTCTTTTTAAGAGTATCGTATTTTTGGATGGCTTTCAAATGCTCGTTCCACTTTCTTTTGGTATATTCAAAACCTACTTCTTTTGCCGTTTTTCTTGTCATATCCAAATAATCAAATGGGAATAGTGGCGTAAACTCATTTTTTATAAACCACTTTACAGCCCAATGGGTACGCCAACGCATTTGTTGTATCTCATCCACCAAAACACTTTTATTAAAACTGTTTCCAGTAAAAGAAATCCAC
Organism: Flavobacterium sp. FG139; assembly: GCF_057809695.1. Classification (NCBI taxonomy): domain Bacteria; kingdom Pseudomonadati; phylum Bacteroidota; class Flavobacteriia; order Flavobacteriales; family Flavobacteriaceae; genus Flavobacterium; species Flavobacterium sp. FG139. Next base: position 83,219 of record NZ_JBMDKL010000001.1, on the reverse strand, counting down.
TTGTTTTGATAATACAGGCTAATAGCTTTTTTGTAACTGCCTACAAAAGGGGTTGAAAACCTATAGATTTTGGATATTGATTTAAAAAAATCCTGAATGGCTAACTCTCTAAACTCCTCATTTGTGAGTGTTCCGCTAAAGGCTTCTTTAAACAAATAGCGAATATCAATTGGTTTGTAATCGTAATACATTCCACTAGCTAGGTTCTCTGCCAGCTCCTGTGGGTGCAAGATTAATTCTTTAAGCCTTTGCGAGAGTTCATTAGGCTTTTGTATAGTGTTTTGCCCCGCCCCCTTAGTGCAAATCTGACTTTGACCGTTGTGTGTTCCTGTAAAAAATGAATTTAAACCCGTGAGAGCTTTGCTCGAACTCCAATTACTTTGAGAATTGTTAACATTCTCATTCTTTTTATATTCATTTAAAATAGTTCCAGTACTTTCATTGTTATCAGGTAAAACTTTCCCTTTTAAAATTTTAACTTGCTGATTTTCAATTGTTATAAGTTCCATTGTTTTTAGCTCCAAAACCACCAAAATCTCGGGGTTTATATGAAGCTCAACCGCTCTGTTTTTCCCTGCAAAATGATACGCAACAAACACTCCTGCTTCCTCTAATCGCTTTCTGTGATTACGAACTGTTTTAGAACAAATAGCAATACTATTAACCTCGTTTCTCTTTAATTGAGTTACTAAAAAAGAGTTTACTTTAAACTCCTGTAGCGGTCTTTTTGAGGTAATACCCGCTTTGATAAATTTCTCATTACGGCTCATTAATTGACTATTGTACAAATGCAATAAATTTTGAAAAACTACCTCTGTTGCATATTTTACGCTTTGGATTTTCTTTTTTTCAATAATATCCCCGTAACTATTGCAAAACTCTGTAACAGCTTGGTTGTATGTTCTAATGGATTTTAATTGTTTGCTCTTTAGCAAAAACAATCTTTTAAACTCTAGCTGAACTTGGGATAATTCATTTTCTTTATAAAATTCTTTAACAGAATTATTATGCTTTGCTATTAGCTCATTTTCCTCCTGTGTTTTAAAATTGTAACTAGCAATGTACTTGCGAAAATTATCCATAGTACCACTAAAAGCCTGTTCTATAATAGCGGGATAAATTGCAATGATTCTATCATTTAATTGCAATGGTATTGCAATGATTCTATCATTTAATTGCAATGGTATTGCAATGGTTTGTTTTACCTCTTGTTTTGGCTCTAAACCGAACAGAGTAGAGGCTAGAGTAAAGACCCTATCGTTTAACTTTTGGGTTTGCATTTTCTTAATTATTTAATAATTGCAATGATTTTAATGGGTAATTGCAATGATTTTAAAAACAATTGCAATTCTTTTAACCTATAGGCAAGGCGTATAATCTACGCCTGTGCCTTAAGGAAATTACAGCTTTTCGCCGTTGTGTATTGTGGATTTATTTTCACTTTAATTCAGAACAATTGCAATGATTTCAATAGATAATTGCAATTATTCTGAAAACTATTGCAATGGTTATTTTGAGTATTTTTTTTGTTAATGAACCAAATAGCTATTAAACTCTATTGTTTTTATAGAGTTCAACCGTACTTTTAACAAAAATGGTTTCATTGCCTCTGCCTTTACTTCCTTTTTTGGCTATTCTTAATAAACATTTTGGATTTTTAAGGTCTTTTTTTATTTTTTCAACAGATACACCAACATAATCGGCAACTTGTTTTATTGTTGGTTCTGTAATGGTTTGCCAACTCGTAAGACCATTTAAAACAGCCAACAAATCATTTGAAAGAATTACTACCTGATGACCCTCTGGGATTAAAATTGTCTGCATAACCTATCATTTTTAAATTATGGGACAAATACACCAAATAAAAAAAAGTCCGATAAGTACTTTTTGGTCTTATCAGACTAAAAAGTTTGTGAAGTCTTATAAATAAAGGAAAGTTTAAATCGCTCTTTTTTCAAAAATCAGACCTTGAAAAAAACAGGGGATTTTTTGTAAAAAAGCACACTTTTTAGGCAAAAAAAGAAGCGAAAAGTGTTAAAAAAAGAGGATTTTTTATAAGGTCTGATAAAGTCTGATTAGGTCTTATCAGACTTTGAGCTTTGGGAAGCATTATCAATAAAGGAAAGTTTAAAAATGATTTTTTGAAAAATCAGACCTTGTGTAGTTTTTGAATTTTTAATTGATAGAAAACAAAAAATCCGATAGCTTCACTGCTATCGGATTATAAAATGGTTATCATATTTTCCCCATTGGGGTCTTTATCGTTTCGATTGGGCGATAAATAGGTTTGAATGGTAGTAGGAGAAAGTGGTTGCCCGTTCTCATCTACAAAGTTATCACAAATAAATTCGGATACTTCTTTTATTTTGCATTGTAAGTAGGGCTTTCCGTTTGGCTTAACCGTAGTCATCATTTGTTTGAAAACGTGAGTTAATATATTAATAGCCCCATGAATTTGAAGTGGTTCTGATTTAACATAATTTATCGGATAACCTGTACTTTTTGGTTCTGTTCCTAAATCAGTTTTCATTTTGCGAATTGTTTGCAGTTTCTCGATGAGTTGACTACATTGTAAATCATAATCCTGTAGCTTATTATTTTTTGAGATAATTTCAGCTTGTCTATACTCAAAAATTTCCTCTGTTAAATAGATGATACAATCATTAAAGTTTGATAATGTTTCAACGTGATGTTTTGTCTGATAAAAACAAAAATACCTCTCTTCAGTTTCTGCATTTATTAATCTTTTGGGAACTCTAGTCTTACTTGGTTTTAAGACTATTGGGCATTGTAATAAATCTCTTTGTTGTTGAATCAAATTAAGTAATTTATTGTATTTAAAAAATTGGTTATTTTTTTTAAATATTTTTTCATTTTGAGTAATTAGCATATCAAAACAATCAATCCAATTTAAAGGATCGCTTATTTGGTTCAATTGATAACTTATGAAATTTGAAAATTGAGATTGTGGAAGCTCTAAAATTTTGTTAATTAATGCTAAACAATAACTCTCTAAATTAATTTCTCCTTCATATATTATATCTAAAACAGGATTGGTAGACTGATTTTGCGATACAGCCACAAATAATATAAATGGAACGGTTTTTACAATATTTTTGTTTGGGTTCATTTAGACAATAGTTGCATGGTGTCAAAAAAAAATCCTTAAAAAGGATTTTTATTACTAACTTAATTTATTACCTAAACAAAACGTAAATAGCACTCAAAAAGTATTTTAATGTTAAGAAAATCTTAATAATTAGAATCTATTTAATACAGCATCAATGATTTTTCTGTGTACTGCATCTTTAACCTCATAAGAATAAGACCCTTCATAAATAGAATGTACATCGCCTCTACTATGTCCTGTAATCTCCATAACTACATCTCTATTGAGTTCAAGCTGTTTCCCTAAATTAATAAAGGTATATCTAGCTGTTTTAGTAGTAAAATAACTCTCTATTAGTGATTTATTGTTTTCATCTTTAATGCTGTAAATAAATTTACCAAAGCGTTTCAAATAATTATTTCGTAAAGAGGGATATTGATATTTATGAATGTTGATTAAATAAGGTGCATTGTCTTTATATTTTTCTAGAATTACCAATGCCTCGGGTATAATAATATTATCAATAAACTCTGATGTCCCCCCTTTAAATCGGGTAAATTGTACTCGTCCATTTTTAACGTGCAAATCGTATCTTAAATTGGCTAAATCAACAAAGTCCAATCCTCCAAGATAAAAACACAATAGAAAGTAATTGTGATAGTGATAATCAATATCTGTTCGCATACTTATTATTTTAGGTGGTAGATTTTCAAACAATGTTTTCATTTCAGATAACATAAAATGTTTATCCTCTGTCTTACCCAACTTTGGCATTACTCCCTTAAAAGGGCTTATGAAATCATCAGGCTTATAAATTTTTCGTTTTATTGCTTCATTATAAGCTGCTCTTATAGTTCTTAAATAACAATGAATTCCTCCAACGTTACATCCATTGTTTAATTTAAAATCTCTAAATTTTGTTATAAAACTATAATTGATTTCAGAGAAATAAATTTCATTTTGATATTTTTCTAAAACATTATACGCGTCCCTGTAATTTACCCAAGTCTTCTTTTTATTATCCTCCAATTCTTTATAATAATTTTTTAGAAAATGTAAAAAAGAATCGGGATTATCATTGGCTAAAAAACTTTCTACTTGACTTATGGAAGCATAATTTGTAGGTTTTCCCAAAATAGTATTTATTTTGATTTTTGTTTTTAAAACGTAATCAATAAAATCAAAATAAAAGGGATGGGTTCTTTTAGGTTCTTTTAAGACATCATCCCAATCTTCAATTCTACAATGATAGGGTGTAGGTATTTTTTTTATTTTGTTTATGTAAACATAAATAATCAAGGCATAACCTTTCTTTGATTCCTTGTTTGAGGTATTTAATTTGAATTCTATTGTCATAATTGAAAAAAAGTAAGTAAAAAATAAGTAAACAAATGTATTATTTTGTACATATTTTGTACCTATTTTAGCGTTTTTGTGAGAAAAAAATAAACGCAAAAATGACAATTTAAGTATATTGCATAAAAAAAGCCTTGATTTTCAAGGCTTTAAAAATGTGATCCCATCAGGATTCGAACCTGAGACCTACTGCTTAGAAGGCAGTTGCTCTATCCAGCTGAGCTATGAGACCATTATCATAATCACTTATGAGTCGGGGTGGCAGGATTCGAACCTGCGGCCTCCTGCTCCCAAAGCAGGCGCGATAACCGGGCTACGCTACACCCCGAAAAAAAGCGGAGAGACAGGGACTCGAACCCTGGCGACGGTTACCCGTCGACAGATTAGCAATCTGCTCCGTTACCACTCCGGCACCTCTCCTATTCTTTTTTTGTATAAGAACTTTCGCTTTAAGCGGTTGCAAATGTAACGTAACATTATAATATTTACAACATTTTAAACTCTTTTTTTTGATATAAATCGTACATTTTAATGAATCGCTTAAAAATCAAATAAATAGAAAATAATATTTTTACATTATTAAATTATTACGGAATATCTTATACTGAAAAATGAATTTTCCCTAAAAAACAGTAAATTTGCCTAACAAACTAACAAACAACAATTCAATAAAAAAAATTATGAATAAAAAGATAGTTATCGTATCGGCCGTTAGAACCCCAATTGGAAGTTTTATGGGGTCTTTATCTACTGTTTCTGCTCCACAACTTGGGGCTGCAGCTATAAAAGGTGCTTTACAAAAAATTAATTTAGATCCAAAATTAGTTGACGAGGTATTTATGGGACAAGTTGTGCAAGCTGGCGCTGGTCAGGCTCCTGCCAGACAAGCTGCTATTTATGCTGGATTATCCAATGAAGTTGCCTGTACCACAGTTAATAAAGTATGTGCTTCTGGAATGAAAGCCATTATGTTTGGCGCACAAGCTATCATGGCTGGTGATGCCGAAATTGTAGTAGCTGGTGGTATGGAAAACATGAGTTTGATTCCGCATTATGTACACCTGAGAAACGGCGTGAAATTTGGCCCAACAAGCATGCAAGACGGCATGCAAAAAGACGGATTAGTTGATGCTTACGACAACAATGCTATGGGTGTTGCTGCCGATTTATGTGCTACTGAATATAAAATAACACGTGAAGAACAAGATGCTTTCGCGATTCAATCGTATGAGCGTTCTGCTAAGGCATGGGAAGCTGGTAATTTCGATTCGGAAATTGTACCGGTTGCCGTTCCGCAGAGAAAAGGCGACCCAATTATGGTTACAAAAGATGAAGAATACACCAATGTGAGATTGGAAAAAATTCCGACTCTAAATGCTGTTTTCACGAAAGACGGAACCGTTACTGCGGCTAATGCTTCTACTATTAATGATGGTGCTGCGGCAGTTATTTTAATGAGTGAAGAGAAAGCCCTTGCTATGGGATTACAACCATTAGCCTATATAAAATCGTATGCGGATGCTGCTCAAGAACCAAAATGGTTTACCACATCTCCAGCAAAAGCATTACCAAAAGCCTTGAACAAAGCAGGATTATCGCTTACTGATGTTGATTTCTTCGAATTTAACGAAGCTTTTTCTGTAGTAGGTTTAGCGAATGCCAAAATATTAGGATTATCAAACGATAAAATTAATGTCAATGGTGGAGCCGTTTCATTGGGACATCCATTGGGTTGTTCGGGTGCTCGAATTGTGGTGACATTGATCAATGTTTTACAACAAAATAATGCTAAAATTGGAGCAGCGGCTATTTGCAATGGTGGTGGTGGTGCTTCGGCTATTGTGATTGAAAAAGCTTAAAAAACTATTTTGAATTTTATTGAACAGGTTGTAATGAACTGCCGAAATTCATAGCCCTGATAGTAATGGAAATCCTTTTGTGACGGTGTTCGGCACAAAAGATTGAAATGAATAGCAGGAAATAGCTTCTAAAATAATTTAAACTGTATAATTTATAAAATACTATGTTTGCCATTTGTAATCTTTCTATAATCCCTTTGCGATTGGAGCCGAGTGACCGAAGTGAAATTGTATCTCAGGTACTTTTTGGTGAGCATTTCGAAATTTTAGAACAAGACAAACAATGGGCCAAAATTAAGCTTCAATTTGATGGTTATGAAGGTTGGATTGACAGCAAACAATATCAAGTAATTTCGAAGGAAAATTATACTTTACTGAGTAATGAAGCTCTAATTCTTAATGCCGATTTGGTAGAATATATTTCGGCACCCAACAATGTTTTGATTCCGATTACATTAGGCGCATCGCTATCGTTTTTGAATAATAGTGACATAAATAATCAAAATTATGAGTTTGAAGGATTGAAAATAAGCGGTGTAAAACCAAAGTCGGGCTTGATTGATGCCGCATTTATGTATTTGAATGCACCGTATCTTTGGGGTGGAAAAACACCATTTGGAATTGATTGTTCTGGTTTTACACAAATGGTGTACAAGCTTAATGGTTACAAACTGCTGCGAGATGCCTCACAACAAGCTAGTCAGGGTGAAGTTTTGAGTTTTATTGAAGAAAGTGAACCTGGTGATTTGGCTTTTTTTGACAATGAAGAAGGTAAAATCATCCATGTTGGGATTATGCTTGAAAACAATTACATCATTCATGCTAGTGGAAAAGTTAGAATTGACCGACTGGATCATTTGGGAATTTACAATGCTGAACAAAACAGACATACCCACCGATTGCGTGTCATTAAGAAAATTATATAACTAAAAAAAGCGTCTCGAAATTGAGACGCTTTTCTTTTGTGTACACTTTATTTATTGTTCCGCTTTTAATGCTTTTAGTTTGTCTGATAATTCCAAGAAACTGTAAACCGCTCTTAAATTAGATTTCACAACATCATTTTTAGGATCTAATTCATGTGCTTTCTCTAATAATGGCATGGCTTTATTAAATAATTGTTGTCTTTCTGCTTTTAGCACATCGTATCTTTTTTGATCTTTGGCATTGGTACCCAATTTATTCATTTCTTCAACAATTTTTGCATCAGGTTTCAAGGTTAAATCGGATAATTGCAAATAAGCGTCAACATAATTTGGCTTTAATTCAATGGCTTTTTTGAAGTATTTTTCAGCATCTTCCAATTGATTACTAGTCACACTAACTACACCTAAATTATAAACCAACACTTCATTATTTGGATCTTTCTCAAGAGCCTCGTTGATGGTTTTTTTATAGTTTGGTATGTCGTTTAATTTATAGTAAATATCTGCTTGAGAAGTGATCAAACCAACATCATTTGGATTTTCTTTTCTAGCATCAATGATTGCATTTTTAGCCTCTTCTGTTTTACCTTGTTCAATAAGAATTAATGCAATATTTTTTACAATTTCTCCTTTTTTAGAAGGTGACTTCTCATCACGTGGAGCAACATGCGTACCTAAAGTAACTAAATTGTCTCTAGTTTCTTTGGAAGTATAATTTTCTTCGGCACCAGTAGTTTTGTTTTTTGCATAATACACCATTCCTTCGCCAGTATAATTAGCAGCTTTAAGTTCTTTGTAATACGCTAATGCTTTATCATAATCCATGCCTTCAACAGCATAATTGGCAGCATAATACAAATTCTCAATGTCTTTTTTATCCAATTGGTAAATAGAATACAAAACATCTGCCGATTCTTTATATTTCTTTTGATTGCCAAGAGCAACCGCATAATTCAACATTTCTGGTTTAAAAGATGAAATAGTTTCTTTAATATCATCCGTATAAACCTTTTTATTTCCAGGTTTTTTCTCGTACTCTAAGGTTGCATTTAAACCCGTAGCCAATTCTGAAATTGCTTTTGGACTAACCACTTTAGCTAATGCCATTTGAATTTGCAACGGTGTCATTGTTTTGTCTAATGCCAACGATTCTAAAACAGGAATCATACATTTATAAAATTCAGCATATATCTTATCGCCTTCTTCTGTGGCTAATGGAATGACCTTAGCCACCAATGCTTTGTACTCGACTAAGTCATCTCCCTTTAATTCTTCTTTTCCATATAGTTTTTTTAATCCTTTTAATTCCTCTTTCTGGGCGAAAGAACCAACAGAAACTAATAATGTCCCAGCAATTATTATGTGTTTAATTTTCATGATTGTGTAGTGTTTTTTTGTTTATTAATAATAAAAGCCATGATATCTAAATTAAATATTAGGTTACATGGCTTTTATAGTTGTTTTATTTAAAAATTATTCTTCAGATTCATTAGCATCATCATCTTCAGCAGATTCATCGTCGTTATCAACCACATCATCTTCCTCAGAATCATCTTCTAAAATGGCATTGGGATCGATTTCTAATTCTTCACCATCTGCTGCAATTGCTTCTTCTTCTTCGTCTTTCATTACTTTGGTAACAGCCGCAATAGAATCATTTCCTTTGATGTTAATCAGACGAACACCTTGAGTCGCACGTCCCATAACACGTAAGGTTGAAACGTCCATTCTAATGGTCAATCCTGATTTATTGATAATCATCAAATCATCGGCATCGGTAACGGTGTTGATAGAAACTAAAGCTCCTGTTTTTTCAGTAATGTTTAATGTTTTAACCCCTTTACCACCACGGTTGGTAATTCTATAAACAGCTTCACCTTCGTCTTCTAGTTTGGTTCTTTTTCCGTAACCATTTTCAGTAACAACTAGTAATTGCGTTTCATTAATATTATTTTCATCAACAGAAACCATTCCAATTACTTCATCTTGTTCATCTCTTAACGTAATACCACGAACACCAGAAGCCGTTCTTCCCATAGGACGCGTTTTAGCTTCTTCAAAGCGAACCAATTTTCCTGATTTAACAGCAATTAAAACTTGACTTTTTCCGTTAGTTAATTCTGCACTTAACAACTCATCTCCATCTTTAATGGTAATTGCAGCAACACCATTTACTCTTGGTTTAGAATATTTCTCTAAAGAAGTTTTCTTCACCTGACCTTTTTTAGTGGCCATAATAACATAATGGTTTTTAATGTACTCTTGATCTTTTAAATCTTGTGTACAAATAAACGCTTTTACTTTATCATCGCTTTCAATGTTGATTAGGTTTTGAAGGGCTCTTCCTTTACTAGCTTTAGTACCTTCAGGAATTTCATACACACGCATCCAATAACATTTTCCTTTTTGTGTAAAAATCAATAAATAATTATGATTGGTAGCTACAAATAAGTGTTCTAAGAAATCTTGGTCACGAGTAGCGGCCGATTTTTGCCCAACGCCTCCTCTATTTTGAGTTTTATATTCGGTTAAAGAAGTACGTTTGATATAGCCAGCATGTGAAATGGTAATTACTACATTTTCATCAGCAATTAAATCCTCAATACTTACATCACCACCAGAATATTCAATAATCGAACGACGAGCATCACCATATTTATCTTTGATTTCGATTAACTCTTCTTTAATCAATTCCATTCTCAATTCTTTGCTTGCTAATAAGTCTTTCAAGCGTTGAATTAATTTCATGATTTCTTCGTATTCTGCACGAAGTTTGTCTTGCTCTAGACCTGTTAATTGGCGTAAACGCATTTCAACAATAGCACGTGCTTGAATTTCAGACAAACTGAAACGTTCAATTAACTTAGCTCTAGCTTCGTCACCATCTTTAGAGGCACGTATCAAAGCAATTACTTCGTCAATATTATCCGAAGCGATAATCAAACCTTCTAAAATATGAGCACGTTCTTCGGCTTTGCGCAATTCAAATTGAGTTCTTCTAACTACAACATCATGACGGTGTTCTACGAAATAATGAATCAATTCTTTTAGATTCAACATTTGTGGTCTTCCATTAACCAAAGCAATGTTATTGACACTGAACGAAGACTGAAGTTGCGTGTATTTATACAACGTATTCAATACTACATTCGGAACGGCATCGCGTTTCAATTCATAAACGATACGCATACCAGTTCTGTCCGATTCATCACGGATGTTTGAAATACCTTCTATTTTCTTTTCGTTAATTAAATCGGCAGTTTTTTTAATCATGTCTGCCTTATTCACTTGATACGGAATTTCAGTTACAATAATGGCTTCTTTTCCGTGTACTTCTTCAAAACCAACTTTAGCGCGAATAACGATTCTTCCACGACCTGTTTTAAAAGCCTCACGAACGCCTTCATATCCATAAATTACACCACCTGTAGGGAAATCTGGAGCTTTGATGTGGTTCATTAACTCATCGATTTCTATTTCCTCATTGTCGATAAATGCTAAAGTTCCATCAATTACTTCCGTTAAATTGTGTGGCGCCATATTAGTAGCCATACCAACTGCAATACCCGAAGCTCCATTGATTAATAAATTAGGAACTCGTGTTGGCATCACTTTTGGCTCATACAACGTATCATCAAAGTTCAATTGAAAATCAACTGTTTCTTTGTCAATATCTGCCATAATGTCTTCTGACATTTTTTTCATTCTAGCCTCAGTATAACGCATCGCTGCCGGACTATCACCGTCAACCGATCCAAAATTACCTTGACCGTCTACCAATAAATAACGCAAACTCCATTCTTGAGCCATACGAACCATCGCATCATAAACTGATGTATCGCCGTGTGGGTGATATTTACCTAAAACTTCTCCAACAATTCTTGCGGATTTTTTGTGAGCTCTATTAGAAAAAACTCCTAAATCGTACATTCCATACAATACTCTTCTGTGTACGGGTTTCAAACCATCACGTACATCTGGTAGTGCTCTTGACACAATAACCGACATCGAATAATCGATGTAAGCTGACTTCATTTCGTCTTCAATGTTAATAGGAATTAACTTTTCTCCGTCAGACATATTTATAAATTTTTAAAATAAATTAATTTAGAATTCAAACGTGCAATATACATCTTTTTGCTTTTTTGGAAAGCATTTTCAAGCACTAATTTCAATGATTTATTAACAAAATAGCGTTATGAAATGGTTAATAAAATTAGTTCGACATGACTTTTATATATGACTATTTTTTTGTCAATTTACTGACAAGTGTTTTACTGGGAATGATTTTTGTAAGCATTCAATTAATTCACTAATTTTACATTAAATAAATTGCTATAACAATGGATGATAATTTTTCTCCAAGAGTAAAAGATGTGATCACGTACAGTAAAGAAGAAGCCCTACGATTAGGACACGACTTTATTGGAACTGAACATCTTATGCTCGGAATTCTAAGAGATGGAAATGGAAAAGCAATCACTATACTTAATAATCTTTCGGTTGATTTAGACCATTTACGAAAGAAAGTTGAAATTTTGAGCCCACCCAATCCCAATGCAGAAACCAATTTAGAAAAAAAGAATTTACACTTAACGCGCCAAGCTGAAAGAGCACTGAAGACTACTTTTCTCGAAGCAAAAGTTTTTCAAAGTACTTCCATTAGCACAGCGCACTTATTATTGTGTATTCTGCGAAACGAAAACGATCCAACAACAAAGCTGCTTAACAAATTAAAAATTGATTACGAAGTAGCTAAAGAACAATATTTAAATATGACACCAAACGAAGATGATTTCTTAGAAAATCTACCAAAAAATGAGTCTTTTAATGAAGATTCTGGACAGGATGAAGGAATGAAAGAAGGTAGTTTTAATAATCCTACCAACAAGTCCAATAAAAAATCTAAAACGCCTGTATTAGATAACTTTGGTCGCGACTTAACTGAAATGGCTGAAGAAGGAAAACTTGATCCAGTAGTGGGTCGTGAAAAAGAAATTGAACGCGTTTCTCAAATTTTGAGCCGTAGAAAGAAAAACAACCCATTACTTATAGGGGAACCTGGAGTGGGAAAATCGGCTATTGCTGAAGGTTTAGCTTTACGCATCATTCAAAAGAAAGTATCGCGTATTCTTTTCAACAAACGTGTAGTAACTTTGGATTTGGCTTCTTTAGTTGCCGGAACTAAATACCGCGGACAATTTGAAGAGCGTATGAAAGCCGTGATGAACGAATTAGAGAAAAACGACGACATCATTTTGTTTATTGATGAAATCCATACTATTGTTGGGGCTGGTGGCGCGACAGGTTCTCTTGATGCTTCAAACATGTTCAAACCTGCTTTAGCAAGAGGCGAAATACAATGTATTGGTGCCACAACACTTGATGAATACCGTCAATACATTGAAAAAGATGGTGCACTAGAACGACGTTTCCAAAAAGTAATTGTAGAACCTACTTCGGTAGCCGAAACAATTACCATTTTGAACAACATCAAGAATAAATACGAAGACCATCACAACGTTAGGTATACACCAGAAGCTATCGAGGCTTGTGTAAAACTGACTGACCGATATATGTCAGAACGCTTTTTACCAGACAAAGCTATTGATGCCTTGGATGAAGCAGGATCAAGAGTTCATATTACCAACATTGATGTTCCAAAACAAATATTGGATTTAGAACGTCAACTGGAAGAAGTGCGTGAACTTAAAAATTCGGTAGTTAAAAGACAGAAATATGAAGAAGCTGCCAAACTTCGTGACGATGAAAAGAAATTAGAAAAAGACCTTGCTATTGCTCAAGAACAATGGGAAGAAGATTCTAAAAACAACCGAATTGAAGTTACCGAAGATAATGTTGCCGATGTGGTTTCAATGATGACTGGAATTCCGGTAAATCGTATTGCCCAAACAGAAAGTAATAAATTAGCTAATTTACCCGAATTGCTTCAGGGCAAGGTAATTGGACAAAATGAAGCGGTAGTTAAAATTGCACGTTCAATCCAACGAAACCGAGCCGGATTGAAAGATCCAAACCGACCAATTGGTTCGTTTATTTTTTTAGGTCAAACTGGTGTTGGTAAAACTCAATTGGCTAAAGTTTTGGCTAAAGAATTATTCGATTCTGAAGATGCTTTGATCCGAATTGACATGAGTGAGTACATGGAGAAATTTGCTGTTTCTCGCTTAATTGGTGCTCCTCCAGGATATGTTGGATATGAAGAAGGTGGACAATTAACCGAAAAAGTTAGAAGAAAACCATACTGTGTGGTGCTTTTAGACGAAATTGAAAAAGCACATCCAGATGTGTTCAACATGATGTTACAAGTATTGGATGATGGATATCTTACCGATAGTTTAGGAAGAAAAATCGATTTTAAAAACACCATCATCATCATGACATCCAACGTTGGTGCACGTCAATTAAAAGATTTTGGTCAAGGTGTTGGCTTCGGAACTGCTGCTAAAGTGGCACAAGCCGATGACAATTCGAAAAGTATTATTGAAAATGCCTTGAAGAAAACCTTTGCTCCTGAATTCTTAAATAGAATTGATGACGTAATTGTATTCAACGCTCTTGAGAAACATGATATCGATATGATTATCGAAATTGAACTTAAAAAATTGTACGCTCGTGTAGCAGATTTGGGTTATAAATTGAACTTGTCTGATAAAGCAAAAGCGTATATTGCAGAAAAAGGTTTTGATAAACAATTTGGTGCTCGTCCGCTAAAAAGAGCCATTCAAAAATATGTTGAAGATGCCCTTGCTGAAGAAATTATTACATCCAAAATCAATTCTGGTGACGAAATTTTCATGGATATTGAAGATGGCGCCGATGAATTGACCGTAAAAGTTCACAAAGCAGAAGAGCCAACTAGTTAAAAAAGTAATCATTAATTTTTAACCACGAATTACCGAATTTAGTGTATCCTATGAAATTCGATAGTTCGTGGTTTTATTTTTAAATCATGCCACAAAATAAAATCATATTAGGTTCCGAAGAATGGTGCTCTTTTCCAGAACTCGGAATTCCTGCTATCAAAGCACGTGTCGATTCCGGTGCAAAAACCTCTGCATTACATGCTATAAACATCGCTCCTTTTGTAAAAGACGGCATCAATTGGGTGAAATTTGACATCAACCCTATTCAAAACAACCTTAAAACAGTTATCCATTGCGAGGCTCTTTTAATTGACAAGCGCATTGTTAAAAGTTCGAGTGGTTTTCGAGAACAACGGTATGTGATTCAAACGGACATCAAAATTGGCGAAGAAATTTGGAAAATAGAGATGACGCTAACCAATCGAGATTCTATGGGATTCCGAATGTTATTGGGTCGCGAAGCCATGAGTGGTAGAATTTTAGTCGATCCCGAACAGAAATATCTTTTGGGTCAAACCACAACAGAAAATCTAAAAGATTTATACATTAATGCTATTCCAAATAAATCGGGACTCCGAATTGGTTTATTGGCCAGTAATCCCGAATTATACAGCAACCGCCGAATTATGGAAGCTGGAGAAATGCGAGGTCACGAAATGCACTTTCTAAACATCAAAGAATGTTATATGAAATTGGATGCCGACAAACCTGAAATTCATTACCGTGGCGGAAAAGTACTGGATAATTTTGATGCAGTTATTCCGAGAATTCGTCCAAGTATAACGTTCTATGGTTGCGCCTTAACACGTCAATTTGAAGCCATGAAAGTGTATTGTTTGAATTCGGCTGCAGCCATCACACAATCGCGTGACAAATTATTTTCGCTTCAACTATTATTACGAAATGGTGTCGATATTCCTACTACTGGATTTGCCAACTCTCCTTTAGATACTGATGATTTAATCAAAATGGTAGGCGGTTCGCCACTTATTGTAAAACTATTAGAAGGTACTCAAGGAAAGGGTGTTGTATTGGCTGAAACTAAAAAAGCGGCCGAATCAGTAATCAATGCTTTCAAAAGTTTGAATGCTAATATCTTGGTGCAAGAATTCATCAAAGAAGCTAACGGAAAAGATTTGCGACTATTTGTAGTTGATGGTAAAGTAGTTGCTGCCATTCAGCGTGAAGCGGCTCCAGGCGAATTTAGAGCCAACATCCACATGGGTGGAACAGCATCGATTGTAAAACCTACTGCCGATGAGAAAAGAATTGCAATTAAAGCTGCAAAAGCGATGGATTTACGTGTCGCAGGTGTTGATATCATTCGTTCTTCTAAAGGGCCACTTTTATTGGAAGTAAACTCATCACCAGGGTTGGAAGGAATTGAAGGTGCTACCAATAAAGATATTGCAGGTGAAATGATTAAAGCGATTGAACATAATATTAAAAAAAAATAATCCTCAAATGAACAAAAGATTTATCCCATCGCTAGTAATTTTTGCCAAAGGCATGATGATTATTGCACTTGGAATTGTATTCCATTTTCTCAAAAATCCGGGTTCTAAAGTGTTATTGATTATAGGAAGTGTTTTAATTTTTATCGCATTAATTGTGTTATTAATTATGAATTTAACAAAACCAAAAGTATAATGAATCCTTATTTGGACATAACACTGCGAAGCGTATCAGTTTATTTCTTCATGATAATTGCCTTGCGAATTTTTGGCAAAAAACAATTATCGCAATTGAATACGGCCGATGTGATTCTGATTCTACTCATTAGTAACTCAGTTCAAAATGCTATGGTGGGTAACAACACATCGTTGTATGGCGGAATTGTTGCGGCTTTAGCACTTTTTGCCATCAACTTTATATTTAAAAAAGTAATGTCTAAATCGGAGTTCATAAAAAAATTAGTACAAGACAAACCCGAAATTCTCATTCATAACGGTAAAATTGAGTTTGAAACTATAGGTCGCTTGGGCATTACCAATGACGAATTGCAAGAAGCCATGCGTGAACATGGTGTTGAACATTATAAAGAAGTAAAATTGGCCATGTTCGAAATTGATGGAAGTATTAGCATTATTTCAGGCGATAAAAATTTGAAACAAACCCATCACAAACGAAAAATACATAAAACACTAGGAACCTTAAACAATTAATTTATGAATAAAAACCGCCTGGAAGCTTTTAGCGATGGTGTTTTAGCCATAATTATAACCATAATGGTTTTGGAATTTAAAGTTCCAGAAGGCATGGATTGCAATGCGTTGAAACCATTATTTCCAAAATTTTTAAGCTACATTTTGAGTTTTATTTATGTTGGAATTTATTGGAACAACCACCATCATATGATGCATACCGTGAAAAATGTGAACGGAAAAATACTATGGGCAAACTTGCATTTACTGTTTTGGTTATCACTTATTCCGTTTGTAACCGCCTGGAATGGCGAAAACCACTTTGCCCCTTTTCCCATGATGTTGTACGGAATTGTTTTGTTCATGAATGGATTAGCTTATTTTATATTGCAAAATCTAATCATAAAATCAGCCGGTAACGATTCTTCTTTATCTAAAGCTATTGGAAAAGGAGTAAAAGAAAAAGCTTCTGTTATTTTTTATTTAATTGCCATATTTTTTGCCAATTATTACCCCATAGTTTCTGGAACTATCTATATCATTGTGGCGTTGATTTGGTTGATTCCCGACAAACGAATTGAACGAATTTTTACTAACGAAACGCTTTAAATTATGAACTTAATTTCTCAAATTATTATCGGATTAATTGCAGTATTACACATTTATATTTTGTGGTTGGAAATGTTTGCTTGGACTACTCGCGGAAAAAAAGTATTTAAAACCATTCCCGAAGACCAATTCGAAAAAACCAAAGTTATGGCTGCCAATCAAGGATTATACAATGGTTTTCTAGCCGCTGGATTGCTTTGGTCATTGTACATCACTGATACAGAATGGAGTAATAATGTGGCGCTGTTTTTTCTAACTTGTGTTTTGATTGCTGGATTGTTTGGGGCAGCTACAGTTTCTAAACGAATTTTTTATGTGCAAACTTTACCCGCCATATTAGGGTTATTTAGCATGGCTTTCTAATCCTCCAAATCAATTAAGAAAGTATTCAAAAAGGCAACTGATTTTTCAATATCATAATGCAAAATTCGGTCTTCTTCTACAAACGGCACTTCTTCACGATACGATTTTAAAAACATTTCGATAAATTCACTCGATTGCAAGGGACGTCTGAATTCAATCGCTTGAGAAGCATTCATCAATTCGATGGCTAAAATGCGTTCTACATTCTCCATGATTCTTAAGCATTTGGTAGCAGCATTGGCGCCCATAGATACGTGATCTTCTTGACCGTTGCTCGAAACAATACTATCCACACTGGCTGGAGTAGCCAATTGCTTATTCTGACTGGCAATACTTGCAGCGGTATATTGCGGAATCATGAATCCCGAATTCAATCCGGCATTACTCACTAAGAAAGCAGGTAAACCGCGTAATCCTGAAATCAATTGATACGTTCTTCGTTCGGAAATGCTTCCCAATTCAGCTAAAGCTATTCCTAGAAAATCGAGAGCTAAAGCTAAAGGTTGACCATGGAAATTTCCGCCCGAAATAATTTCGTCTTCTCCTACAAAAATATTCGGATTATCGGTAACCGAGTTGATTTCGGTTTTGAATACTTTCTTCACATATTCAATAGTATCTTTAGAAGCACCGTGCACTTGCGGAATACATCTAAAAGAATACGGGTCTTGAACATGCTGTTTTTCTTGCGCTATAATTTGACTGTCTTCCAATAATTCAGTCATTCTTTTGGCAGTGACAATCTGCCCTTTGTGCGGACGCACATAATGAATCAATTCGTTAAACGGTTCTATTCTTCCATCAAATCCTTCTAAGGAAATGGCAGCAATAACATCGGCTAAATAGGAATATTTCATCGCTTTCAGCAAAATATAAGAGCCATAAGCACTCATAAATTGCGTCCCGTTTAATAACGCTAATCCTTCTTTAGATTGCAACACAATCGGTTGCCAACCCATTTTTTCTAGCACTTTTTTGGCTGGTTGACGAAAACCATCATAATATACTTCACCTTCGCCTAACAAAGGTAATGATAAATGGGCTAACGGAGCCAAATCACCACTAGCACCTAAGGATCCTTGATTGTATATTACAGGTAAAATATCATTGTTATAAAAATCAACCAATCGTTCTACAGTTAACAATTGCACGCCCGAATGACCGTAACTTAACGATTGTATTTTAAGCAACAACATGATTTTTACAATCTCATGAGGCACTTCTTCACCAGTTCCGCACGCGTGCGATTTTACAAGGTTTTCTTGTAGTTGCGAAAGGTTTTCATTGGATATTTTCACATTACATAACGAGCCAAATCCGGTATTAATTCCGTAAATCGGTGCGTCGTGAGAAGCCATTTTTTTATCTAAATACTCACGGCATTTCTGAATATTGATTTTGGCTTCTTCCGAAAGAGCCAATGATTTATGTTGCGAAATGATTTCTTGCAACGTTTCTAAACTTAATACTTCAGAACTTATGTAATGTATGGTGTCCATTTTGATGTAATTTGTTGTCAAAATTCAACAAACAATTGTTAAAAAACAACTATTTTAACGTCTATTTTATTATCAAATCAATAAAAATACCCCAAAACAACTCGATTTAAAAAAATATTCAAAACCCATAGTCTAGTAAAATTGTGATATTCATAAAAATACGCGTTTCATTTTTTTGGTTCACAAAAATCTTTACTTTTGAAATGTATGTTAAACAACAAAAACACCTATTCTTCTGTATTCACAACCACTTCTTTGGTTGCGTTTTTTGTTGGCACCACAACAACTACAACTACAACCCCATTCGGGGTATAATTTTCACATATAATCCACTTTTTATGGGCTTTCAAATGAGAGCAAAACTTTATATGTAATTCACAATTGTATAAAAATTAAAACATGATAGTATTAAAATTTGGCGGAACATCAGTGGCCAATGCACAAAACATTCAAAAGGCAATAGCTATTGTAAACCAAAAAGCCTCTAATAACAAACTTGCTGTTGTCGTTTCTGCTCTAAGTGGCGTAACCGACATACTCATAAATGCCGCTCACAAAGCAGCCTCAAAAGACGAATCGTATAAAAAAAATATCGAGGAAATCAAACAAAAGCACTTTGATGCGATTTCTGAATTAGTTGATAGCGCTAATCAAAATCAACTTTCAATCAAAATCAATAGTCAAATTAATCAATTGCAAACGTTGTTAGACGGTTGCTTCTTGTTGGGCGAATTATCTCCAAGAACTGCTGATGCTGTGGCGAGCTTTGGCGAATTATTATCGTCACAAATTATTGCTGTCGCTTTGCAACAAACCATCCCAAATAGTACTTTTAAAGACAGTCGCGAGTTGATTAAAACCAATTCTAATTTTGGAAAAGCTTCGGTTAATTTTGATAAAACAAATCAATTAATTGCTGATTATTTTGCATCCAATACATCACAAGTGGTTTTATTGCCGGGATTTATTGCTGCCGATGAAACCGGAAACACTACCACTTTGGGTCGCGGTGGCTCCGATTATACGGCTGCCATCATCGCCAATGGAATAAAGGCCGAATCATTAGAAATTTGGACCGATGTAAACGGCATGTTCACTGCCAATCCGAAAATCGTGAAACAAGCACAACCTATTGAGTCGATATCCTATCAAGAAGCGATGGAATTGTCGCATTTTGGTGCTAAAGTATTATATCCGCCAACGATTCAACCGGTTTTAAAAGCGAATATCCCTATTTGGATTAAAAACACTTTTGAACCTGAAGCATATGGTACTCTAATCTCAAATTCACCCGATGCGAATGCCAACCCAATTAAAGGAATTTCTCATATTGACAATATTGCATTATTAACGCTAGAAGGCTCCGGAATGATTGGTGTAGCAGGTTCTTCCAAACGTTTATTTGAAGTGCTTTCACAACAAAATATTAATGTAATTTTCATTACACAAGCGTCATCAGAACATTCGATTTGCATCGGAATTCAGAATCATGAAGCCGAAAAAGCAAAAACAGCTATTGACAAAATTTTTGAACTAGAAATTGCTCAAGGCAAAATTGACCCTTGTATTGTTGAAAAAGACTTGTGTATTGTTGCCTTAGTAGGTGAAAGTATGAAAAATCATCAAGGGTTGAGTGGTAAAATGTTCAGTACATTAGGGAAAAATAATGTAAACATTAGAGCTATTGCTCAAGGTGCTTCTGAGAGAAATATATCGGTAGTCATTAATGAAAATGATGTTAAAAAAGCCCTGAATACCTTACACGAACGCTTCTTTGAAGACAATACCAAACAGTTGAATTTATTCGTGATGGGCGTTGGTAACGTAGGTGAAAAATTCATCGATCAAATCCACCAACAAAAGAAATTCTTGAAAGAAAATCTAAAAATTAATCTACGTGTTATCGCTTTATCCAATTCACGAAAAATGGTTTTCGATGAAGACGGAATCAACTTAAAAGACTGGAAATCTGCTCTCGAAAATGGTGCAACCGCTAGTGTTCCCGAATTCATTTCTAAAACTAAAGCACTCAACTTACGCAACAGTATTTTTGTAGATATTACCGCCAATTACGATATTGCTTCGATTTACGACCAGTTTTTAAAACAAAATATTGCCGTAGTAACCTGCAACAAAATTGCCTGTTCATCGCAATACGATAATTATAAAAATTTAAAATCATTATCTCGAAAATACAACGCACCGTTCTTATTCGAAACCAATGTTGGAGCTGGGTTACCTATTATCGATACCTTGAAACACCTCATCGCATCAGGTGATAAAGTCAATCGTATCAATGCTGTTTTATCGGGAAGTTTGAACTTTATTTTTAATAATTTTAGTGATTCTTATAATTTTCACGATGTAGTAAAAGAAGCTGGTGTGCAAGGATTTACAGAGCCTGACCCAAAAATTGATTTAAGTGGTGTAGACGTGGCTAGAAAGATCTTAATTCTGATTCGTGAAAGTGGCTATGCTATGGAAATGGAAGCTATTGAAAACAATTCGTTTCTTCCAAAAGAATGTATGGAAACGACCAATAACGACGATTTTTTCAAGTCGTTAATAAAACATGCTGCTCACTTTGAAAAATTATTGGCTGAAGCCCAATCGAAAGATGCTCGATTAAAATTTGTAGCTTCGTTTGACAATGGAAAAGCCAGTGTCGGATTGCAATTCATTCCGAAAGAAAGTCCGTTTTACAACCTTGAAGGAAAAGACAATATTGTTGAATTTTATACCGATAGATACATCGACCAACCGCTAATCATCAAAGGTGCTGGTGCTGGTGCTGCGGTTACTGCATCGGGTATTTTTGCCGATGTTATTCGAATTGGAAATGTGTAAAATAAGTCACTAAGTATCTAAGTTCCTAAGGTTCTAAGACAAAACTAAACTAAAAAACTTAGCATCTCAGAACCTCAGGTACTTAGAACCTCATAAACTAAAAAATGAACGAAATAAAACTATTCTGCCCTGCCACTATCGCTAATCTATCTTGCGGATTTGACGTATTGGGCTTGTGCCTTGAAACTATCGGAGACGAAATGATCATTCGAAAATCGGCTGAAAAAGGCATTCGAATTACTAAAATAACTGGCGCAGATTTACCCATGGAAACCGAAAAAAATGTAGCTGGAGTGGCAGCTTTAACTATGGTTAATGCTGTAAATCCTGCATTCGGATTTGAAATTGAAATCCACAAAAAGATTAAAGCTGGAAGTGGTATAGGAAGTTCTTCTGCAAGTGCCGCAGGATCAGTTTTCGGAATTAATGAACTATTAGACAAGCCTTTTTCACGGAAAGAGTTAGTCGATTTTGCCATGAAAGGTGAAGCGTTAGCCAGTGGTTCTGAACACGCCGACAATGTAGCGCCTTGCCTATTGGGTGGGTTTACTTTAGTGAGAGGTTATAATCCTTTGGATGTAATACGAATTAACTCACCGAGTGAACTTTATGCTGTAGTGCTTCACCCAAAAATTGAAGTAAAAACAGCCGATGCTCGTGCCGTTTTAGAACCGATGATTCCGCTTAAATCTGCCATTACACAATGGGGAAATGTAGGTGGATTAATTGCTGGATTATACACCAACGATTATGAATTGATTGGACGATCGCTTCATGATGAAATAGTAGAACCGTTGCGCAAAAATTTAATTCCTGGTTTTGATACTACTAAATTTGTAGCCCTACATAACGGAGCCTTAGGTGCCGGAATTTCGGGTGCTGGGCCTTCGATTTTTGCTTTGTGCAAAGGACAAGAGAAAGCCGAAAAAGTAGCTTTTGCAATGAGTGAAAGTTATCAAAATATTGGAATTCCATTTGATATGCACATCTCAAAAATAAATCCGGAAGGAGTAAAAATAATATAGAAACAAACACCGATTTCACAGATTTTACCAAATGAAATCATCATGAAATTTTATGAAAAATGAAGTATTACAGTTTAAACAATAAAAACCATCATGTTTCCTTTCAAGAAGCCGTCATACAAGGTTTAGCGCCCGATAAAGGATTGTATTTTCCTTCATCCATTACTCCATTATCTCAATCATTTTTTGATCGTATTGAAACCGTATCACAGGAAGAAATTGCTTATCATGTGATTCAGCAATTTGTGGGTAATGAAATTCCGGAAGCGGAATTGAAACAAATCATTAAAGAGACTTTGTGCTTTAAATTTCCATGTGTGGCGGTTGAAGAAAATGTGTATTCCTTAGAACTGTATCATGGCCCAACCATGGCTTTCAAAGATGTTGGTGCCCGATTCATGTCGCGCTGTCTAGGCTATTTCAATCGCAATGACGATAAAAAAGTTACTGTTTTGGTCGCTACATCCGGAGATACTGGCGGTGCTGTTGCAAGTGGCTTTTTAGGAGTTAAAGGTGTTGAAGTAGTCATTCTCTACCCTTCTGGAAAAGTGAGTGATATCCAAGAACGTCAGCTAACCACTTTAGGGCAAAACATTACTGCACTTGAAGTCGATGGTGTTTTTGACGATTGCCAAGATATGGTAAAAAAAGCGTTTTTGGATACTGATTTAGAGAACAAAAATCTAACCTCAGCCAATTCGATTAACATTGCGCGTTGGCTACCACAAATGTTTTATTTCTTCTTTGCCTATCAACAGCTAAAGAAACACAACAAACCTTTGATTGTTTCGTGTCCAAGTGGGAATTTCGGAAATATTTGTGCCGGGATATTAGCTAAAAAACTTGGGTTACCTATTACCCATTTTGTAGCTGCTACGAATGCCAATGATATCGTTCCGCAATTTTTAAAAAATGGAATTTATGCTCCCAAACCATCAATAGCGACCATTTCCAATGCTATGGACGTAGGTAATCCAAGTAATTTTGTGCGCATTCAAGAAATGTACCACAACAATCTGAACGAATTTAGCAAAGACTTTTCGTCTTATACCTACACTGATGAAGAAACTAAGTTTACCATGAAAAATATTTTTACCAACTCAGGATATATTGCTGAGCCACATGGTGCTGTTGGGTATTTGGGATTGAAAAAGGAATTACAAAATCATTCGGATAGCATTGGTGTCTTTTTAGAAACAGCACATCCGATTAAGTTTATAGATGTGGTGGAACCTGTTTTAAATCTTCAATTGCCGATTCCTAATCAAATTGAGAGTGTTCTAGGAAAAGAGAAAGTGAGCATTAAAATTAAAACTTATGACGATTTAAAGCGTTATTTGATAAAATAATTTTTAAAAAAAAAGTCACATTAAACTTAACGACTAATATTCAGTGTTAAAACATTAATCTAAACCTTTTATTCAAAACAGTATGAGCAAAAACAATGTAAACGCAAAAATGCGTATGTACCATCGATATTTAGGCTTTTTCCTAGTGGGAATTATGGCAGTGTATTCTATCAGTGGATTACTTCTAATTTTGAGAGACACCGATTTTTTAAAATCAGAACAACAAATTGAGAAAACATTACCACCCGACTTTAACCCTAAAGATTTAGGCAAGGCGTTGCACATTAGAGAATTGAAAGTTCAAAAAGAAGACAATGGCATTCTTTATTTTAAAGAAGGAACTTTCAATACAAAAACAGGAATAGCGCAATACCAATCGAAAGAATTGCCATTTATTCTTGAAAAAATGACCCGATTGCACAAAGCATCAACTAGAGAACCTTTGTTCTTTTTAAACATATTCTTTTCCTTATCGTTGTTGTTTTTTGTGATTTCTGCCTTTTGGATATTTTTACCCAAAACCGAAGTCTTTAAAAAAGGGATGTATTTTGCATTAGGCGGACTCCTACTGACGTTAATCCTGATATTCATATAACAACATTTTCAACTAGTAAAGCTTACAAATGCTTTTCCCAAATACGCAATGATATCGCTAGCAATAAACGACTGATAACCCGTTTCAGGTAATGCAATATCTGCTGTTAAACCGTGTAGGTAAACGCCCAAAATAGCCGCATGGATGGGTTCATAGCCTTGGGCTACCAAACTGGTGATAATTCCCGTAAGCACATCGCCGCTACCTGCAGTTGCTAATGCTGGATTGCCTGTGGTGTTTTCATAAACAAATGTGCCATGAACAATTTTGGTAGGTGCTCCTTTTACCACAACAATCACGTCGTGTTTCAAAGATAATTGCACCACTTTATCCAACATCTCGGCTTCCGATTGCCAAGTGCCAATTAGGCGTTCTAGTTCTTTTGGGTGTGGCGTTAAAATGGCATGCTTAGGCAACAAATACAACCATTCTTTATTGTTTGATAAAATATTGATAGCATCGGCATCGATTACCAATGGAGCTTCGTTTATTTTTAAAAAATTATGAAATCCGAATTGCGTTTCTTGGGCTTGCCCTAACCCCATTCCTATTCCGATAGCGTTGGGCTTAATGTCAAATGCTATTTGTTGGATGAATTCCTCGGAATCGTCGGTGATGACCATCGCTTCGGGAAAGGCGCTTTGTAAAATAGTATATCCACATTTGGGAATGTACGCTGTAACCAAGCCACAACCACTTTTTAAAGCGGCTTTGCTCGACAAGCACACCGAACCCATTTTGCCATAACTTCCGCCTACGAGTAAGGCATGACCTTGTAAACCCTTGTGGGTATCGACAGCAATTGGTTTGAGAATCTGCTGTATGAACGTTGGCGTAACTACTTGATGTAAAAGCATGATTGTTTTCTTATAAAGTTACGAAAAAATACCATTTAAAAATCAGTAATTGCTATAAAATACGATGCCCTAGCCCAGATAGTAACGAAAAGCTTTGTACCGGAAATCTTGAGGATTTCTTGGCCTAAAAAAGCGACTAAAGAAGCTCTTTTTTGGCCTTAGAAAGACCAAGATTTACAAGCAAACTTGCAGTGAATAGCTGGAAAAAGCTACTGAAATAAATATTTCAAGATTTATTATTTTTAGTTACTTTAGCCACTCGAACAAACTAACATACATTATAATGAAAAATACAGCTTTAACGCACGTTCACGAAAAATTAGGAGCCAAAATGGTACCGTTTGCCGGCTATAATATGCCTGTACAATACGAAGGAGTAAATGCAGAACACGAAACCGTGAGAAACGGTGTAGGAGTTTTTGATGTTTCGCACATGGGTGAATTCTTTTTGAAAGGTGAAAATGCTTTGGCTTTGATACAAAAAGTGACGTCTAACGATGCTTCTAAATTGGTGGATGGTAAAGCGCAATATTCGTGTTTACCGAATAACGACGGTGGCATTGTAGACGATTTGATTGTATATAAAATTGCAGACAACCATTATATGTTGGTGGTCAATGCTTCTAACATTGAAAAAGATTGGAATTGGATTTCGTCGCACAACGATTTGGGTGTGGAAATGATTAATGCTTCAGATGATTATTCGTTATTGGCGATTCAAGGTCCGAAAGCAGCAGCTGCCATGCAATCGTTGACTTCGATTGATTTGTCCAACATGCCGTATTATTCGTTTCAAATTGGTGATTTTGCAGGATTATCTGATGTTACCGTTTCGGCTACAGGATATACCGGTTCGGGTGGATTTGAGATTTATTTTAAAAACGAAGATGCCGAAGCGATTTGGAATAAAATATTTGAAGCTGGAGCTGCCTTCGGAATCAAACCTATTGGTTTAGCGGCTCGCGACACCTTACGTTTGGAAATGGGATTCTGTTTGTATGGTAACGATATTAACGATACGACTTCACCACTAGAAGCTGGTTTGGGTTGGATTACCAAATTTGACAAAGAATTTACCAATTCAGCTAATTTAAAAGCACAAAAAGAAGCCGGAGTGACTAAGAAATTAGTGGGTTTTGAATTGATTGAAAGAGGTATTCCGCGTCACGATTATGAAATTGTAGATACTAATGGCAATACCATTGGAATTGTAACTTCCGGAACTATGGCGCCTTCATTGGGTAAAGGTATTGGAATGGGCTATGTAAAAACCGATTTTGCTGCTGTTGATAGCGACATTTTTATCAAAATTAGAAACAACAATGTTGCGGCTAAAGTGGTGAAAATGCCGTTTTACAAAAAATAATTTCCTCACAAAATAGCAGCACTTTTATGGTTTGGTTAACACCTAAAAGTGCTGTTGTTTTTTTAAATAGAAAGAATTGAAAAAAATACTATTGTTTTTATTGTTACTTCCAGTAGTTTTTTTTGCGCAAAGCGAAAAGAATCCGTGTGAAACGCTAACAAAAATCAATGCTTTAATTCAAGAGAAACACTACCAACCCAAACCGGTTGACGACAGTCTTTCGGTGTATGTTTTCAAGACTTTTTTAAGCCAATTGGACGACGACAATAATTTATTTCTTGAACCCGAAATCACGGTTTTAAAAAAGCACCAATATCAAATTGACAATTATCTTAAAACTAATAATTGTAGTTTCTTAGACGAATTGTGGCAAGCTTATAACAAAAGTATTGATCGCTACGAAAAAGTTATTGCTACCATCAAAAAAGAGCCTTTTCCGCTAAGCAGCACCGAAGTCATGCATTTTTCTAAAAAAGCGTTTCCCTATTCTAAAGATGAAAAAGAAATGAAAACGGCTTACCGAAAACGACTGCTTTTTGATATTTTAAAAGAGGTAGCGGAAACGAGCAAAAATAAAGATTCGCTTACGGTTAATTTCAATTCGATAGCCGCCCAATCAAAAGTAAAAATATTCGACTCATATGAATGTAAAACATCAAGTTACCGATTATCACGAAAAGATTTTAACACCAAATTCTTTTCGGTATTTTGCTCGTATTTTGATCCGCATACCGAATATTTCACTGATACTGAAAAATCAAATTTTCTATCACAAGTTAGTGCCGACAATTTAACCTTCGGACTGTTTTTATCTATTAATGATAAAAGTGAAGTAACCGTTGATGATGTAGTGCCCGGCAGTTCGGCTTATTTTACCGAAAAAATTGACGCTGGTGATTTGTTACTTAAAATTAAAGCCAAAAACGAAGAATACAACATTACCTGTTCGTCGATGGACAACGTTTCAAAAATCATCAATTCCTCTGATTATAAAAATGCCGATTTTACTTTGAAGAAAAAAACAGGAGAAACGTACAGCGTTAGTCTGGAAAAGAAAATAATGAAAGATTACGACAATAATGTATACAGTTATATCTTGGAAAAAGACGGTAAAAAAACGGGTTATATTAAAATTCCGAGTTTTTATGCCACTTTCGAAAATGGAAAAACCAACGTGAGTGATGACGTGGCTAAAGAGGTGTATAAACTTCAAGAAGATCATATTGACGGATTGATTATTGATTTGGAAAATAACGGTGGTGGTTCTATGGATGAAGCCATAAAATTAACCGGACAATTTATTGATATTGGTCCAGTAGCCATTATGAACGATCGTGAAGGCAAAAAAGAAATCCTAAAAGACTTGAATCGTGGTATGTTGTATTCGGGACCATTAGTAGTCCTGATCAATGGTTTTTCAGCCTCGGCGAGTGAGTTTTTCACCAATGCTATGCAAGATTATAATCGTGCGGTTATTGTGGGTAATCAATCGCATGGAAAGGCATCGATGCAACAAATTTTGCCACTATCGGAAGATAAAAACCCTACTGAATTTGTAAAACTTACGCTTGAAAAATTTTATAGAATTACCGGAAAAAGCAATCAAAAAACAGGTATTACTCCCGATGTGTTTATCCCGACACTATTTGACAAACAGATGCCGCGAGAAAGCAGCCAACCCACTGCCTTAGAAAACGGTACCATTACATCAACACTGCGGTATACTAAAGTTGTAAATAACAATCAGAAAGCTATTGAATGGAGTAAAAAGCGCATTTCGGAAAGTGTAGATGCAAAAAAGCTTCAGGATTTGGACAACCGAATTAATGCGTTATACGACACTGTTTTGCCAACTATTCCGCTACAGTTTTCAAAAGTATTTGATGAAGTATACAGAATCAATAGCATTTGGAAAGAAATTGAAGCCGTAAACGAAACCGAATTTCCCATAACGGTTGAACGCAATTCAACAGATGTTGAATACCAGCAATTTGACGACTATGTAAAAACCAACAACAAAGAAAAAATTAAAGCCATTAAAAGTAACCTTCATATTATAGAAGCAGTCAATATTATCAACGATTTAAAACAATAAACCATGAAATTAAAAGTCGTATTTATTTTACTACTAGTAACGCAATTGCAATTAGTAGCCCAAGAATTTAAAACACCAGTAGACTATTTGACATTTATCAATAAAGAGCAAGGAATCATTTCTAAAAGCACTTGGAAATATACTCAAGCGGTAGCGCATTCTAAAAGTGCGCGAAGAATAGATGTCACTCGCAAACAATTGGTTAAAAGTATTGAGGCTTCGATTGTGAAAATTGCTGCTTTAAAAGAAGGTTACAAAGGCGATGTCGAATATAAAAACCAAGTCTTACAGTATTTTGACATTTGCAAAAAGAATCTGAATGAAGAATACGATAAAATTATCAATATGCAAGAGGTTGCAGAACAATCGTATGATGGTATGGAAGCCTATTTATTGGCTCGAGATTTAATCAATGAAAAATTGGATTCAGAAAATGCAAAAGCAACCGCAGCATTCAACACTTTTGCTCAAAAATACAACATCAAAGTTTCCAATGAAGATTCAGAGTTGAGTAAGAAAATGAAAATTTCTAATGAAGTATTTGATTATCATACCGCTTTATATTTAATTTTTTTCAAAGCCAACTTTACCGATGGAAATTTATCAAAAGCCATTGAAAAGAAAGATTTAGGTGCGATTCAGCAAAATGCCAATACCTTAATTCAATATGCCGATGAAGGATTGGAAAAATTAAAAACCATAGCGCCATACAACAACGATGCTTCAATTTTGGATGCCACCAAAAAAGTATTGGAATACTACAAAAAAGAAGCTCAAGACTATGTTCCTAAACTAGTCGCTTTTTTAATGTTCAACGACAAATTTGAAAATGCTAAAAAGAGTATTGAAACTAAATCTCAAGCCAATAGAACCAAAGAAGAAGTAGATAATTATAACGAAATGGTAAAGCAAGTCAACAAAGAAATTGACAAGTACAACAAAGCCAACAACGCTAATTTTCAAGAAAAAAGTAACGCTGTAACTACTTGGAATGAAACGGGTAATCTTTTTATCTCAAGTCATGTTCCTGAAAATTAATTTTGACCACATAAGATTTGTAAAAATAGAATTATAGCTTATTTTTGCACACTGAAAATAGTTAGTAAATAATTTTTAAAATGTTGAACGTTCAATTGTGAATGTTGAATATTGAAATAGATAAAAGAAATGGGAAGAGCATTCGAATTTAGAAAAGGTAGAAAAATGAAACGTTGGTCGGCAATGGCCAAAGCGTTTACTCGTATTGGAAAAGATATTGTAATGGCGGTTAAAGAAGGTGGACCAAACCCAGAAGCCAACTCACGTTTGAGAGCAGTTATGCAAAATGCCAAGGCTGCAAACATGCCCAAAGAAAACGTAGAACGCGCCATTAAAAAAGCAACTGATAAAGATACAGCCAACTACAAAGAGCAACTTTTTGAAGGCTATGCACCACACGGAATTGCACTTTTAATCGAAACTGCTACCGATAATAATAACCGAACTGTTGCTAATATTAGAAGTTACTTCAACAAATGCAATGGAACAATGGGAACACAAGGTTCGGTTGAATTTATGTTTGATCATACCTGTAACTTCAGAATACCAAACAACAATGTGGATATTGAAGAAATGGAATTGGAATTCATTGATTTTGGTGCAGAAGAAATTTTTGCAGACGAAGACGGCATTCTAATCTATGCTCCTTTTGGAAGTTTTGGTGCGATTCAAAAAGAATTAGAAAACCGTGGCATCGAAATTTTGTCTTCTGGTTTTGAACGAATCCCACAAGTTACCAAAAAATTAACGGCTGCCGAAATTGCCGATGTAGAAAAACTTATCGAAAAAATTGAGGAAGACGATGACGTAATGAACGTATATCACACGATGGACGAATCAGAATAAATTTAATTTTAAGCTATTCAATATAAACTTCAAGGAAACTTGAAGTTTTTTTTATGCTTTATTTTTATAATAATCAATTAATTACAAAAGAGAATAAAAATATTTACTCTTTTGTTTGTAACCTTTTAACAAGTATATCGTATAATTAGAGATTTTAAAATGTAATCCTATTCTAAAATGACACAAAGGTGTTGTAACTTCAAAATGTGATTCAAAATGTAATTTGAATTCCGAGTACTATATAAGTGAATTTACACTATTTTCCATAGACTCTTTTTAAAATCAAAAACACAATAAATAAACCTTAATTACTATAACATGACATCAATTTTTACGTATTGGTGGGTATTCTTAATTGTTTTATCCATTGTTCTTTACAAATTTGTTCTTAGAGTTTTCTTCGGAATGGTTATCGTTCCTGAAGATAAAATTGGTTTAGTGACCAAAAAATTCGTACTTTTTGGAGCCGACAAATCGTTGCCTGATGGTCGAATTATTGCCACCAAAGGTGAAGCGGGTTATCAAGCGCAAACCCTAGCTCCGGGTTTATATTGGGGAAAATGGATATGGCAATATGCCGTTGATATGACCTCATTTACTATCATTCCAGAAGGGAAAATCGGATTGGTATTGAGTAAAGATGGGAAAGAAATCCCAACAGGTAGAATTTTAGCGCGTAAAGTCGATAGCGATAATTTTCAAGATGCTTCAGCATTTTTAAATAATGGCGGACAAAAAGGGCGTCAAACCGCATTTATCACAACAGGTTCGTATCGTATCAATACATTTTTGTTTGAAATCGTAATGGCCGATCAAATCAAAATTTTTGAAAATATGGTGGGAATCGTTACTGCCTTAGATGGTGAACCTATTCCGCAAGGGCAAATTGCTGGTAAAAATGTTGAAAATCATAACAACTTTCAAGATTTTGATAAATTTTTAGAAGCTGGTGGAAATCGTGGATTGCAACCCCAAGTAATGTTAGCTGGTTCGTATTACATCAATTCTTGGGCTACGCAAATTGAGCAAATTCCGATGACGGATGTGCCAATTGGGTATGTAGGCGTTGTGATTTCTTATATAGGTGAAGATGGACAAGACGTTACTGGTGAGCATTTTAAACACGGAAACATTGTATCTAAAGGACAACGTGGTGTTTGGATGGAGCCACTAGGTCCAGGTAAATATGCATTAAACAAATACACAACCAAATTAGAGCCTGTTCCAACCACCAACTTGGTATTGAACTGGGCAGATGCCAGAAGTGAATCGCACAACTTAGACCATAATTTGTCGACCATTACGGTACGTTCAAGAGATGGTTTCCCATTCAATTTGGACGTTTCTCAGATTATTCACGTGCCTGCTAACGAAGCACCAAAAGTAATTGCACGTTTTGGTAGCATGACCAACTTAGTTTCTCAAGTATTGGAGCCTACTATTGGTAACTACTTTAGAAACTCGGCGCAAGAAAGTGATGTGATTTCATTCTTAAGTACTCGTAAAGAAAGACAAGAATCGGCTCGAAATCATATTAAAGTGGTTTTAGATGAATACAATGTGAATGCTGTAGATACTTTAATTGGTGACATTGTTCCACCCGATTCATTGATGAAAACATTGACCGATAGAAAAATTGCCGAAGAAGAGCAAAAAACGTATCAAACCCAAAAAATGGCGCAAGAACAACGTCAAGGTATGGAAAAAGAAACGGCTATTGCGGATATGCAAAAAGAGATTGTTCGTGCTTCTCAAAGTGTGGAAATTGCACAACGTACTGCCGATGCTACCGTTAAAAAAGCAGAAGGTGATGCTACTAGTTTGAAACTGAATGTTAACGCAGAAGCGGAAGCTACCAAAATGAGAGCGAATGCAGAAGCAGAAGCAACTAAAGCAAGAGCTGGTGCACAAGCAGAAGCTACCAAATTGAATGCTAGTGCCGAAGCGGAGAAAATTTCTAAAACTGGTTTGGCTGAAGCGGAGAAAATCATGGCAATTGGTAAATCAACAGCAGAAGCATATCAATTACAAGTATCTGCAATGGGTGGTGATAACTTTACTAAATACAAAATCACTGAGGAAATTGGTAAAGGAAACATTAAAGTAATTCCAGATATTTTAATCTCGGGAGCAAATGGTTCTGAAGGCGGCATTAGTGGATTATTAGGTATGAAACTCATGGAAATGATGGACACCAAAAATGACAAAGACGAAACCAAAAAGAAATAAGTAGTTTCTAAATAAATGAAGATCCGTTTTGTGAAAGCAAAGCGGATTTTAATTTATAAAAAGAGTTAATACATAAATTATTTGATTACCAAAAATTATTTATTTTTAACCAATCCCAACCTTTCTAGAAAAAAATACCTCTACTTAAGAAACTAAATACTACAAAATGGAAAAAATTCATATTCAAATTGATAAACCATGCTCTGAGAATTTTAAAACCTTTAAAAAAACTGTTGAAGGTGGTTTCTGTAATTCATGTAAAAAAAACGTTATAGATTTTACTAAGATGAAAGACCAAGAAATTATTGAATACTTTAGCATTAAAAAAAGTAAGACCTGTGGATTATTTCTTGATTCCCAATTAAAGAATTTTTCTAATCAAAATCTTTCATCAAATGGAACGAAGTCATCTGCTTTCGTTTCAAGTATTTTTAGCCTTTCTCTAATATCACTTTTATCTCTAACTAATGTTTATTCACAAGATAGAACTAATTTAAAGGAAACCATAAAACTAGAAAATGATGTTACGAAGCAAGATTCAAATTCGGTGGATTCAAATAAAAAAATTACAGTTAATGGAATTGTTTCTGATAAAATAGGACCATTACCAGGAGCTACAGTTTATTCAAAAAAATACAATATAGGTACACAAACTGATTTTGATGGGAAATTTACTTTTCCAAAACAATTAGAAACTGGTGACTTACTATTGGTGACTTACATTGGTTACAAAGATCAAGAAATTAAAATTTCAACCGAAAACAATTCTATATCAATGAGTTATGATGTTAAGCTCGATAATAGTCAAATGGTTATGATGGGCGCTGTAACTACAAATAAAGTTTATAAATCTAAACGAACCATTCTTCAAAAAATAAAATCTTTATTTACAAATGATTAAGTGGATTTTAGGGGTTATTACGCTATTTAGTCAATTAAATGTTGAGGCACAAATTTCAGATTTTAAAAATGTTGATTTTAAAAATGCTGATAATATAGCTTACAATTATAAAGGTAATGATTTGTCCAATTTACCTGAACTTACGTATAATCTGACTCATAATCTGACTACTGATGTTGAAAAATTTAGAGCTATTTATACTTGGGTATGCACCAATATCAAAGCGGATCATGATAGTTATCTAAAAAATAGTACCAAAAGAATTAAATATCAAAATGATAGTTTAAAACTAAACAAATGGAATGAAACTTTTAGTAATCAAGTTTTTAAAAAATTGTTAAAAGAAAAAGAAACAGTTTGTACTGGTTATGCTTATTTAGTGAAAAAAATTGCCAATTTGGCAAATCTTAAATGTGAAATAATAAATGGTTTTGGGCGAAATGAAAGCTCATTAACATCAGAATATAAATTACCTAATCACTCGTGGAACGCAGTTCAACTCAACAATAAATGGTATTTGTGTGATGCCACATGGTCCAGTGGGGCTTACAATTTAAATTCCTATAGGTTTGAATTTAAATATAGTGACGGGTATTTTTTAGCCGATCCTGAATTGTTCGCAAAAGATCATTTTCCTATAGATGAAATATGGCTTTTAAAAGATGAAAAAACATTATTTTCTGATTTTTTAGAAAACCCAATAATTTACGATAATGCATATAATTTCGGAATTATTCCAATAGTACCATCTAAGATGCATATAGAAGTTGAGCGAAATAGAGATACTTCATTCATCATAAAAGATTTAAAAGGCAATGATATTAAAGCTATTTTTCTGCAAATCAATTATGGATCTAGCGTTGAATACATAAAACCTAAAATAGAATTCTTAAAAAATGATGAGATACAAATTACCTATTCTTTTACTAAACTTGGTACCTTTGATGTGCACATTAATTTGGGCTCTAATCTTATCTGTTCTTATGTTGTCAAAGTTAAAAAGAGAATGTAGCTATTTTTCAAAGTAGAAAGAGTGTATCTAACTAAATGAAAATCCGTTTTGTGAAAGCAAAGCGGATTTTTTTTCACAAAACTTTATCATTTGTATACAAAATTTCATTTTGGATAATACTTACTTTTGTTAAAATTTAAACAAATGGCTCGATTTCAAGAAAATGATTTACCTAAAGCAAAACTCAATGCAAGTACTTTAAGTAAAGCACTTGTCATATTCAAATATGCTAACAACCACAAATGGAAATTCTATTTGGGTTTGGTTTTTCTTTTATTAACTGGTGGCACTGCCCTAGCCTTTCCAAAATTATTGGGAATGTTGGTAGATTGTGTGAATGCTAAAGATTTAGTCAAAGCTAAAAATATTGCTATCGGGTTAATGGGAATTTTATTGTTACAATCGTTCTTTTCCTTTTTTAGGTTATCCCTGTTTATCAATTTTACCGAAAATACCTTAGCCAACATTCGTATTTCATTGTACAGCAATTTGATAAAGCTACCAATGACATTCTTTTCGCAAAAACGTGTAGGCGAATTGAACAGTCGTATCAGTTCTGATATTACTCAAATACAAGATACATTAACTACCACTATTGCTGAATTTTTACGTCAGTTTATTTTGATCATTGGTGGTATTATTTTTCTAGCAACTATCAGTTTAAAACTCACCTTAATGATGCTTTGCATTGTACCTGTTGTGGCTGTAGCTGCTGTAATTTTTGGACGATTTATTAGAAAATTTTCTAAAAACGTTCAAGATCAAGTAGCCGAAAGTCAAGTCATTGTCGAAGAAACATTACAAGGTATTACCAACGTAAAAGCCTTTGCCAACGAATGGTATGAAATTGCGCGTTATAAAGGCAAAATTAACGATGTGGTTAAACTCGCAATTAAAGGCGGACAATACCGAGGGTATTTTGCCTCGCTCATTATTTTTTGTTTGTTTGGTGCTATCGTTGCAGTGGTTTGGTATGGTGTGAGTTTGTGTATTAGTGGGGAAATTAAAGGCGTTGGAGAATTAATATCCTTTGTATTATACTCTACTTTTATCGGAGCTTCTTTTGGTGGTATCGCCGAATTGTATGCTCAAATTCAGAAAGCTGTGGGTGCAACCGAACGTGTTTTTGAACTATTAGATGAAACTCCAGAAAAAATTAACGCAACACAAAATCATTCTGTCGAAAAAATAAAAGGAAATGTGTCTTTTAAAAATGTATCTTTTGCTTATCCATCACGACCAGAAATTCAGGTTCTAAAAGATGTGAACTTTTCGGCAAACTTTGGTCAAAAAATTGCCCTTGTGGGTCCGAGTGGTGCTGGTAAATCAACCATATCTTCACTCCTATTGCGTTTTTATGATATTGATGGTGGACATATTTTAATTGATGACAAAAACATCTACGATTATGATTTGGAAAACCTTCGTGGTAATATGAGTATTGTTCCGCAAGATGTGATTTTATTTGGCGGAAGCATTCGTGAAAATATTGCTTATGGAAAACCAAACGCTACCGAAGAAGAAATTCTGACTGCCGCTAAACAAGCCAATGCTTTGGATTTTGTTAACGGTTTTCCTGAAAAATTTGATACTTTGGTTGGTGAGCGCGGCATCAAATTATCAGGCGGTCAACGCCAACGTATTGCTATTGCACGAGCCTTATTGAAAAATCCAAGTATTTTGATTTTAGACGAAGCTACTTCTTCATTAGACAGTGAAAGTGAAAAATTAGTGCAAGAAGCTCTAGAAAACTTAATGCAAGGAAGAACAAGTATCATTATTGCACACCGACTGTCTACCATTAGAAGTGCCGATGCTATTTTAGTATTAAATGATGGAAAAATTGCCGAAAGCGGCACGCATAAAGAGCTTCTTGAAATAGAAAATGGTATTTATAAAAATCTAAGTAATTTGCAATTTAGTGAGTATTAAGACTTGTCTTAAAGTAATCCTAAAATAGAGGTAAATCGCTATTCTACCATTTGGTTTGGTTAAATTTGTAATTAAATCAATTGTAATGCAGTTTATCAATACCTACAAAAATCAATTTAGCGTTTTAAAAAAAATAGTTATTGCTTCTCTATTGATTGGATTTTTGGCTTCTTTTCTTGCCATTTGTTTAAAACGAATTACAGAACATTACGAATCTATTCTATTTTTAAAGGCTAATTCAAATGTGATTTATTATTTTCTATTTCCGTTATTCGGATTGACCATACTATATTTTTTGAGAAAATATGTATTCAAAAACAAAGAGAATAAAGGAATTAAAGAAATTTTTGAGAGCCTTTCATCTTCTAAAAAATTACCTTTATATAAAATTCCATCTCATTTTATAAACGGATTATTAACCGTTATTTTTGGTGGCTCTACCGGAATAGAAGTTTCTACCGTTGTCGCTTCTGCAACAATTGGATCGGTGGCGCAGCAAAAAAGTGGTTTTTTAAACCAATACAAAACCGAGTTCATATGTGCTGGAGTTGCCGCCGGAATTACCGCTTTGTTTTGCAGTCCAATGGCCGGAATATTATTTGCTTTGGAAGTTATTTCAAGGAAAATCAACCAAATATTTTTACTAACCACTATTATTGCTGTTTCAGTAGCTTCGGGTTTAACTTTTTTACTAGACGACCCCACTTTATTTTCAATTTCAATCACCACTTGGCATGCATATGCTATTCCCTATTTCATTCTTTTAGGAATCTTCGCTGGAGCAAATTCTGTTTTACTTACAAAAAGTGTCTTGTTCTTCAAAAATAAATTCTCTAAAATTGAAAATGCATTTTATAGAATTGGCATTGCTGCAGTAATTCTTGGGATAACCATACGTTTTTTTCCGAGACTTTACGGAGATAGTTATCACGGAATAAAAGAAATTGTTGCTCATCCAAATACAACGTTTACCATCACATTTTTTATTTCAATAATTGGGATTCTAATCCTAAAACCTCTTTTAACTTCGGTAACATTAGCTTCTGGTGGCGATGGTGGTGTGTTTGCTCCAAGCATTGTCATTGGTGCTTTTCTAGGTTTTTTTGTAGCTACATTTGTAAATACCTTTTTTCATGCCAATGTGATTCCAATTAATTTTATCATCATCGGAATGGCTGCTTTATTGAGTGCGAGCATTCACGCACCTTTTACTGCTTTATTTTTGGTCTGTGGCATTACAAATGAGTATACGTTGTTTTTCCCAATATTGATGGTTTGTTTGGTTTCTAAATATACTGCAAAATGGATTTACCCTTATACCGTTTATTCGTATTCTTTAAAACCATCGTAAAAAAAAATCCCAAGTTAAAAACTCGGGATTTCAATATTATTTCAACTTTCTTCGTTGGCGTTCGGCTTTCAGTAAATTCAATTCTCTACTGGTTTGGCCAGCAACCGAAGTGTTTTCTTCAGCTCTTCTAATTAAGTATGGCATCACATCTCTAACAGGTCCGAAAGGCAAATACTTGGCAACGTTGTATTGATGATCAGCTAAATTATAACTGATGTTATCACTCATTCCGTACAATTGACCAAACCAAATTCGGCTATCATTTTTAGAAATTCCGTTATCAGATAACATTTCCATCAACTTATACGAGCTTTCTTCATTGTGCGTTCCAGCAAAAATTGCCATAGCATCAATGTGCTTCATCATGTAATCAATTGCGGCATTGTAGTTGTCATCTGTGGCTTGTTTAGAAGCGCAAATTGGTGTTGGATAACCACGTTCTTCAGCGCGCTTGTGCTCTTTTTCCATATAGGCGCCTCGAACAATTTTCATTCCGATGTGGAATCCTTTTACTTTAGCTCTTTCGTGTAATCCTTTCAAATAATCCAATCGATCCCAACGATACATTTGTAAAGTATTGAAAACAATGGCTTTTTCTTTATTGTATTGTACCATCATTTCTTCTACCAAATCATCGGCGGCATCTTGCATCCAACTTTCTTCGGCATCAATTAATAAAGCAACATCTTTATCATGTGCTGTTTTACAGATGGTTTCAAAACGTTCCCTCACTTTGTTCCATTCGATTTGTTCGTCGGCAGAAAGTGGTTGCTTTGCTCCTACTTTTTCGTATAAATCTAAACGACCGACACCTGTTGGCTTGAATACCGCAAACGGAATCGCTTGACGTTCTTTAGCAAATTCAATGGTTTTTAACGTCATTTTTAATGCTGCATCAAACTGCTCTTCTTCTTCTTTTCCTTCCACCGAATAATCTAAAACCGAAGAAACACCTTTGGTATACATTTTATCTACCACTGAAAGACAATCCATTTCGTTTACACCACCACAAAAATGATCAAAAACGGTGGCTCGAATCAATCCGTCAACCGGCAAATGTGCTTTTAAGGCAAAATTGGTAACGGCAGTTCCAATGCGAACTAACGGCTCGCTTGCTATCATTTTGAAAAGAAAATAGGCTCTATCTAATTCGGTATCACTTTTTAAAGCAAAAGCAACTTCAGTATTGTTGAAAATCGTATCCATCAGAATAGTATTAATTATGCAAATATAATCAGAGTTTGATAATATTTTTTATGATTTTAGCCATAAATTCCTGTAAATTTTATTTTTATCATAATCGGAAGCTTGTTTCTCAATATTGAAATAACGATTGCCTCTAGGATCATTCCCTACTCCAGCCAGATACGCCCAATTGCCCCAATTGCTACACACATCATAATCAATTAATTGCTGCTCAAAATAAGCGGCACCAAAACGCCAATCGAGTTTCAAATCGTTACATAAAAAACTCGCTACATTCTGACGACCACGATTGCTCATAAACCCAGTAAGTTTTAGTTCCAGCATGTTGGCATCTACAAAATCAATTCCGGTGTTACCATCAATCCATTCTTGCAATAGATGTGCGTTATGCTTGTTTACAGGGATTCCTTTATTTTGAATACCCGCTTGTTGGAAGAATTTGACGTTGTATTTTTTCATCATAAATCGGAAATAATCGCGCCATAGTAATTCGAAAACCAACCAATACGTAGATTCATTGGCTCCAAATTCTTGTTCGTATTTTTTCAATTCTTGATAGATAAATCTGGGCGAAATACATCCCAAAGCCAAC
The DNA here is from genome assembly GCF_057809695.1 of Flavobacterium sp. FG139. NCBI lineage: Bacteria > Pseudomonadati > Bacteroidota > Flavobacteriia > Flavobacteriales > Flavobacteriaceae > Flavobacterium > Flavobacterium sp. FG139. Next base: position 43,226 of record NZ_JBMDKL010000001.1, on the reverse strand, counting down.
CAAGCTGAAAACTTAGAAGAATAATCGGCACCAACCAAACCGTTTCGGGTTTCCTTGTATTCTGAAATGCATTGGGTTTCATAAAAGTAATGATTCAATCGAGCAATGGCTTCGGTTTCGCCACCTTTAAAAACTAATGCTGCACGAGAATCTACAGCTTGAAATGGTAACCCTAATGCTTCCAATGTTGGAAGTACGATTGGTTCCATTTGAGGTGATTTTATTTGAAGTGGTTCTTCAAAAGAAGGCCTAATCACTGCATCTTTTTCTGTTTTTTTTCTAAAATTAGTAAAGACATCCGGAATATCTTTTATTGAAAATGGTAAATCTTCTGCATGATATAAGGTACTTGTACTGAACGTTTGCAACTCACATTTTAATTTGAATAAGGCTTCTTGAACTAAAACCTCAGTTTGTTTTTCTTCATAAGACACTTCACGTTTTGCAAACACTTTAGTGGCTTTGTAATGTTGAACAATCTTAGGAATTTCAACTTCAGGTTTCCCTTTTACAACGATTAATCCTGAACCTATTGCTCTCAAATTTTTATCTAAATCGAGAAGCGATTCTAACAAAAATTGCGCTCTAAAACTGCCTGTTTTTTGGAAACCAAAATCGGTTATGCCAAATTGTGATTCATCAAAACAATACACCGGAATAATGGAATCGCTTTGTGTAATTGCCTTGATGAGGGTTTCGTTATCGTGCAATCGTAAATCGGTTTTAAACCAAACTACTGTAGTTCTCATAATTCATTAATGTTTTTTAAATAATAATTGGCTTGTTCTAATAAAGCTGTTTTGTCTTCGGGTTTCATTTTTCGCCAAACGTTGTACATCATTCCGATGCGCGGATTGGAAGCTAATTTGGATTCATTTCTGTCGTAAAAATTCCAATACAAACTGTTAAACGGACACGCTTTGTCTCCTGTTTTCAACGCTTTTTTATAAAAACAACTGCCACAATAGTGACTCATTTTATCGATGTAGGATGCCGAACTCACATAGGGTTTGGTTCCTACAATACCACCATCGGCAAACTGACTCATACCGCGCGTATTGGTAATTTCAACCCATTCAAAAGCATCCATGTATATGCCAAGATACCAAGCGTCTACTTCATCGGGATGTACTCCAGCTAAAAGCGCAAAATTTCCGGTAATCATCAAACGCTGAATGTGGTGCGCATATCCGTAGTGCAACGATTGATTGATGGCGTCTTTCAAACAATTCATTTTGGTTTTTCCGGTCCAAAACCAATCGGGCAATTTTTCTTGATTGTTGAAAAAATTCAAATTTGCATAATCGGGCATTTGATGCCAATAAATGCCTCGCATGTATTCGCGCCAACCAATTATTTGACGTACAAAACCTTCCAATTGATTAAATTCTATTTCGCTGGGACGTTTTTTCCATTCCAGAATGCATCGATCAATTACCTCTTGAGGCGAAATCATTTTTACATTCATTGAAAAAGAAATACGAGAATGGTACATCGACCATTCGTTGGGAGACATGGCATCTTGATAACTTCCGAATAATGGTAAACATTCAGTTGCAAAAAAGTCTAATAAATCTAAAGATTGTGTTCTATTGATGGGCCAAACAAAATTTTTAGCATCAATAGTTCCAATGGTTTTTACATCTGTTATTGATGTTTCATCATAAACTTGAGAAACATCATTATTGAAAACCAAAGGAGTAATTGGTTTATGTTCTTTGGGTAATTTTTTTCGGTTATCGCTATCGTAATTCCATTGCCCGGTAAGTGGTTGATCGCCTTCCATTAACACATGGTGTTTCTTACGCATAGCACGGTAAAAACTTTCCATCAAAAACGTTTTTTTGCCGTGAAAAAAATCACCCAATTCGTTTCTAGTAGTAAAAAAATGCTCCGAATCTACCACAGCACTTGAAATTGAAATGGCGTTACAAAGTTCCTTCAAAACAACATCTACCCGATATTCGTCGGGCAATAGGTATTCAAAATGGGTAAACTGATGTTTTGAAATAAGCTCTTGAATATTTTTATCAAATGATTGGAGGTTATTTTTATCATTCAAATGAAAGTATATCAACTGATGTTTATTGGATTGCAATTCGGCTGCAAAAGCGCGCATAGCCGCAAAAATTCCGACTATTTTTTGAATGTGATGTTTCGCATAATCGGTTTCGGAACGAATTTCCATCATCACATAAGTGACCGAATCATCAACCGTTCTAAACCAAGAATGATTGCTATTGAGTTGATCTCCGAGAATTAATCGTATCGTTTTTGACATATTATTTATTCATTCTGCATTTATCACTACAGTATTTTACTTCTTCCCACACTTTTTCCCATTTCTTACGCCATGAGAAAGGTTTATTGCACACGACACAAATTTTACTGGGAAGGTTTTGTTTTTTTACTCCTCGCATTTTTTGGTTTATTTGGATTAGTCACGTGTTTTTTCAAAATTCGTTTACCCTCTTCTTTGACAGCATCTTTCTTTCTAAAACTCCACACAATATCGCTAGCCTTTTTTCGTGTTTCCTCAATATTTACAATAGGAAACGGATAATCTTTACCAATCTCACAGTTATAAAATTGTTGTTCGATGGCATTCAATTTCCAAGGTTCATGAATAAATGCTACTGGAATTTGGGCCAATTCGGGAACCCATTTTTTGATAAAAATTCCTTCAGAGTCGTGGTCTTCCGAATTTTTTATTGGATTATAAATGCGAATGGTATTGATGCCTGTAGTTCCCGACTGCATTTGCAATTGTGGATAATGAATTCCGGGTTCGTAATCTAAAAACTGACGCGCTAGAAAATGCAATTCGCGCCAATCTTGCCATAAATTGAAGGTGAAAAATGACACCACCATAGCGCGCATTCTAAAATTAATATAACCGGTTGCTACCACACATCGCATGCATGCATCCACAATTGGGACACCCGTTTTTCCTTCTTGCCAAGCTTTGATATAGGTTTCATTTTTGGGTTTTATCAAGCCATCATAAGCACGATTTGCATTTTCAAATTCCATGCGGCATTCGTCTTCAAATTTTTGAATGAAATGACAATGCCAGTGCAAACGAGACACAAAGTTCAGAATGGCTCTTTTATTTTTGGACGTTTCATAATGCTGATTAGTATATTGATACACCATTCGCATACTGATGTTTCCATACGTTAAATAGGGTGACAATCGGCTACAGCCTTTTCGACTCAAACTGGGTTTGGATATGTGTTTGCTGTAATTGACATACCGCTCTTTTACAAAACTATCCAAATAGCGCCATGCCCAATATTCGCCGCCTTGTTGGAAGTTTTCATTGCGGGTTGTAATTTCTTTTGGAAGTGCTTTTCCTTTTAATTTTTCGTAAAAATCAGGTGTTATATTTTCAAATTTCAAGGTCGACAAATCAATCATTTTAGGAACATCGCGCATCACTTGTTCCCATCGCTTATCCCAATTGCTTCTGGTTTTTAATCTTCGAATAACACCATGCATTTGCGATTGCTTCCATTGAATTTGATTCCCATCAAAAAAAGACTGCATAGCAATATCGCGGTCAAAAGTGAGTTTGTTGCCAATTTCTTGGTGTGAAAAAACAGTTTTGATGTCATAAACTTTGACAAGTTCTTCAAAAACAACTTGCACTTCGTTGTGAAAAAAATATACTTGTGCCGAAACTGTCTTTAGCTTCGTTTGCATTTCTTGAATGGACTCATAAATAAAGCGCCAATGACGTACATCAGCATCGTCATAAGACATGACCGATGGCTCAAAAAAATAAAGCAATAGCACAGGAATGCCATCTTGTTGTGCCAAATAAAGAGGCTCATGATCTACAAAACGCAAATCACGTTTGAACCAGACAATATTGATTGTTTTTTTATTCAATGTTTTAGCAATGACGTAATTTCTTGGTTGGGTTTGGCATAACTCAATCGGTCTAATTGTACTGTTTTGTGATAACTATCTAGACCCGAACAGGTGATGGTATTCGCTTTTTCTAAATCAATAAAACCATCATTAGTTAGACAATTACCCGGAACATAGATTTGTTTAATTTCACCAATAATTAAAGTTGTGTTGTTGATTGTAATATCTATTTTTTCTTTTAATTCAATTCCCAATTGCACATTACTTTCAGCTACATAAGGCGCAAAGAAATGGTCTTTATAAGCTGAACTCAGACCTGTAATTTCAAATTCAGAAATGCCTTTTTCATACCGAGCTGAAGTTTGATGCGCTTGTTTGTAAATGGTTTCATTAATATGATTGAGTGTGTAAAAACCAGTTTTAATAATATTATTGTAAGTATTTCGCTCAGGAGGTGCAGGTCGGAAAATCAAACCAATGAGTGGCGGATTGGCTCCAACGTGAAAAACCGAACTAAAAACAGCCAAGTTAGCGTTGCCTTCAAAATCGACCGTTCCAACCAAAGCCACACTCTTAAACCCACCCAAACTGTTGATTAAGTGAACTCGCTTTTGTTTTTCCATCTTCATGATGGTTTCAGAAGTGATGTGTTTTAGCATGTAAATTTTATTTGATTATTGTATTACAACCCACTTTTTATCACTGTTCAGTTGAAAAGTACCAATATGTTCTTTATTCCATTCCAAAGGCGAAATCAACGACAAGAAGTTTATTCCATCTTCACCTCGGTACAAATGGTATATTTCTCCAATGACAGGCTCAAAAGAAAATTTCGAATTATAAACCAATTCATTCCATTCGTATTCCCTCATTAAACTTTCGTATTGCAGCCTTATTTCATTAAACTTATTCTCAAATTGTTTGTTGACATTGCTAATTCCTCTGCTTTTCCAGGATACCACATCGTCCATTTTAATAACTGGAGCACCAACGTTAGTGGAGTACGTTAACAAGCTGGCATTATAACCATTTTGATCAGAATACACCACATTATCAGGTCTTTCTTTTTCTGTTTGATTCATCGTTTTGAGATTTTATTATTGGATATGGCACGTTGTCTGGTACATTTAAAACGGTCAATTTCATCAACACGTTTGGCTACATGTTTGGTTTTACAATTCTCTACACGTTCGCGCCAGAGTTTATAACTACTGAACTTTAACTCTTTTTTCATCAAGGCTTTTACATCCGCTTCAGACAATCCGAATTGAAATGTAATAGCATCAAACGGCGTTCGGTCTTCCCAAGCCATTTCGATAATTCGATCCACCTGTATTTCAGATAATTTATTTTTTTCGATAGCAGCAATAATCGGCTTCATAATACTTGTTTAATCTTTTTAAATAAATATTAAACAAAATTAGTTCTTTTTTATTACAAACAAACTTTATTATGCATATAAAATTACAATACCACTATAATGTGCTTGAATAATATATGTACTTTTGTCGTAAATAAAATCATTTATGCAAGCAATAGAGGCCAACGGATATTCCATTTACTTCAATGAATACGGATATGAAAAAATCAATTCTTTACTGGTAGATCAAAATTATTCCATCCTTTTTATACTCGTTGACGAACACACGAATGATTTTTGCTTACCAAAATTTTTACCCAATTTAGCCACCGAAATTCCGATAGAAATTATTGAAATTGAAGCTGGAGAAGGTATTAAAAACATTACAACTTGCGTCGAAATTTGGTCTATTCTTTCTGAATTAGGTGCCGACAGAAAAAGTTTGATAATCAATCTTGGTGGCGGTGTAATTACCGATATCGGTGGATTTATTGCTTCCACATTCAAAAGAGGTATTGATTTTATTAACGTACCAACTACCTTATTAGGTATGGTCGATGCTTCTATTGGTGGGAAAAATGGCGTTGATTTAGGAAATTTGAAAAACCAAATTGGTGTCATCAATGTTCCGAAATTATTACTCATTGATACCGATTTTCTAGAAACATTGTCCCAAAGAGAAATGCGTTCGGGATTGGCAGAAATGTTAAAACATGGTTTGATTTATGATCAAAAATACTGGGAACAGTTTTTAAATTTATCAGATATTGATTTTGCCGATTTTGATGCTTTAATTTATCGTTCCATACAAATTAAAAATGAAATTGTAACACAAGATCCAACCGAAAATGGCATTCGAAAAGCCTTGAACTTTGGTCATACTTTAGGACATGCTATAGAAAGTCATTTTTTGGAAACGGAAAACGCATTGTTACACGGCGAAGCTATTGCTATTGGAATGATTTTAGAAAGTTACATTTCAATGCAAAAAGGATTACTATCAAAGGATGCATTTCATCAAATAAAATATACATTAACTGAAATATACGAACACCGAATTTTCAGCAAAAATGACATCGAATGCATTCAAAATTTACTCATACACGACAAGAAAAATGAGTATGGAAAAGTACAATTTGCATTGCTAAATTCTATCGGAAGCACCGCTATAAATCAATCGGTTGAAAATGAATTGATTATCGAAAGTTTTATCAATTATGAAAACTAATTTTTTTTTATAAAAATTGTTGCAATTCGCTTATTTTATTTTTTACATTTGCCCTGATGATTAAAAGCAATACAACGAACAACAGCAACTCTTTTACGCTTGAAAACAATCAATGTTTTCGGGTATATTCGATTGGTTTTTTTACCTACATTAGAACCATGGAACGTTGTGTTTTTAACATCATAAAATCAATTACATTAGATTTACCTATAGCCTACGCAAACATTAGAGTTTGAATTTTAGATTAACTAGGTTCACAAACAAACTATTTAATCTAAAAATTGATCACTAAATGAATACAAAATATTTCGACTTAATTAATCAAACCTATTATTTCCCTCAAGAAGAATTTACTTTAAACAAAGAAAATGCGCTTCAGTTTCATAATATTGATTTGATGAAATTGGTAGAACAATACGGAACTCCGTTAAAATTTACCTATTTACCACAAATTTCCAACAACATTAAAAGAGCCAAAAACTGGTTTAGAAATGCCATGGAAAAGAACAAATATGAAGGTAAATATTATTATTGCTATTGCACCAAAAGCTCTCATTTTGAATACATTATGAACGAAGCTTTCAAAAACAACATTCACATTGAAACGTCTTCTGCTTTTGACATTAATATTGTTGAAAACTTATTAGAAAACGGAAAGATTAATAAGAGTACACACATTATTTGCAATGGTTTTAAGAGAGATCAATACATAACCAACATTGCTCGATTGATCAATAATGGTCATAAAAATACCATTCCGATTATTGATAATTATGAAGAATTGGATCTGCTTCAAGCCGAAATTAAAGGAAAATTTAAAATCGGGATTCGAATTGCTGCAGAAGAAGAACCAAAATTTGAGTTCTATACCTCTCGTTTAGGAATTGGGTATAAAAATATTGTTGCTTTTTACAAAAAACAAATTCAGGAAAATGATAAATTGGAGTTGAAAATGCTTCACTTCTTCATCAATACTGGAATAAATGACAATGCCTATTATTGGAATGAGTTAGTAAAATGTATCAAGGTTTATATCGCTTTGAAAAAAGAGTGTCCAAGTTTAGATGGATTGAATATTGGTGGTGGATTTCCTATCAAAAATTCATTGGCATTTGAATACGACTACCAATACATGATTGATGAAATTATCAATCAAATTAAAATAGCTTGTGACGAGGCCGAGGTTGATGTGCCCAATATCTTTACTGAATTTGGTTCGTTTACTGTTGGAGAATCTGGTGGCGCCATTTATCAAGTGTTGTATCAAAAACAACAAAATGATAGAGAAGCTTGGAACATGATAGATTCGTCTTTTATTACAACATTACCCGATACTTGGGCGATTAACAAGCGTTTTATTATGTTGGCTATCAACCGTTGGAATGATACTTACGAACGTGTTTTATTGGGCGGAATGACTTGTGATAGTGATGATTATTACAATTCTGAACAAAACATGAATGCCATTTATTTGCCTAAATACAACAAAGAAAAACCGCTATATATAGGATTTTTCAACACGGGTGCCTATCAAGAAACGATTGGTGGTTATGGTGGATTACACCACTGTTTGATTCCGCAACCGAAACATATTTTGATTGATCGAGATGAAAACGGCATCATTGCTACCGAAGTTTTTTCGGAACAACAAACAGCCGAACAAGTACTTGAAATATTAGGTTACAGCAAAAAACAGTAACTATAATTAGGTTGAAATAAGCATAAAATAGTATATAAAATAGTTTGAATTTTTAGAAAAATAGTTTTTCTTTGAACTCCAAACTACACTAAATAAATTTAAACAAACAAAATGAGCAAAGGACCAATAAGTCAGTTTATTGAGAAGCATTACCTTCACTTCAATTCAGCTGCTTTAGTAGATGCTGCCAAAGGATATGAGCAACATTTATTGGAAAACGGAAAGATGATGATTACTCTTGCAGGTGCTATGAGCACGGCAGAATTAGGAAAATCATTAGCAGAAATGATTCGTCAAGACAAAGTACACATTATATCATGCACAGGAGCCAATCTTGAAGAAGATATTATGAATTTAGTGGCGCACAATTCCTATAAAAGAGTACCAAATTATCGCGATTTATCGCCTCAAGAAGAATGGGATTTGTTAGAAAATCACTACAATAGAGTTACTGATACTTGTATTCCAGAAGAAGAAGCTTTTAGAAGATTACAATCTCATTTATACGATATTTGGAACAATGCCGACTCCAAAGGAGAACGTTATTTTCCACATGAATTTATGTATCAAATGTTGAATTCAGGAGTTTTAGAGCAATATTACGAAATTGATCCAAAAGACTCGTGGATGGTTGCTGCTGCAGAAAAAAACTTGCCAATTGTAGTTCCAGGTTGGGAAGACAGTACGATGGGTAACATTTTTGCTTCCTATTGTATTAAAGGTGAATTCAAACCAACTACCATGAAAAGCGGTATCGAATACATGATGTGGTTGGCCGATTGGTATCCAAAAAATTCAGGTGGCAAAGGTGTTGGATTCTTCCAAATTGGTGGAGGAATTGCTGGAGATTTCCCAATTTGTGTCGTACCAATGTTATATCAAGATATGGAAATGCACGATATTCCGTTTTGGAGTTATTTCTGTCAAATTTCAGATTCTACAACGAGTTATGGTTCGTACTCAGGTGCGGTTCCAAATGAAAAAATTACTTGGGGTAAATTAGATATTCATACTCCAAAGTTCATTATTGAATCAGATGCAACTATTGTTGCTCCACTAATTTTTGCTTATTTATTAGACCAATAAAATACATTTATGAGAAGAATTATTGTTGATTATGCAAAGCTAACAGGCGACATTCTAAACTTATTAGTTGAAAAATTTCCTGACGGATATGACGATTCAGACATCATTCGCTTTAGAAATGCGCAAAATGAACTTATTGAAGCGGTTGAAGTTCGCACAGAAGACACTATTTATTTAGTAAAAGTAAGTACGAAATTAGCCAGCAGAATGGAAAAATTTGATGAAGATGATGATTTAGATTCTGTAATTGAGCCGATTATTCCAGTGGCTGGTTTAGATGATGATGAAGATGCTTCTGACGACGACGACGTGGAAGAAGATTTGTTAAAAGACAAAGGCGGATCTGATGATGGAGACGACGACGACGACGACGATGACTTTGAAACATCAGATAATTTTGATGAAGACGAAGACGAAGAATAATATAAAGTACGAAGTTGGAAATACAAAGTACGAATTGAAAAATCCCAAAAGTAGAATAATCTAATTTTGGGATTTTTTATTTTTATTTCTTACTTCGCAGTTTTCATTTTGTACCTCGTTACAAATAGCGTTCTTCAAAAACTTTTTGATGGTGATTTTGATGCCCAATCATCACAAAACCCAATGCTCTAACCGACATTGGATTGTTGGAAGCAATCCCAATTCGTAACAATTGTTCCTCATTAAACGATTTAAACAATAACAATGTAGCATGTCGTACCGCTGACAATTCTGTGAGTAATTCCATGATGCTGCGTTGGTTGCCATTGGCTTCATTCACATAATCATTTTCTTCAAAACCTGGCAATTCAGTTGCGTCATTTCTAGCAAAACGCAAGGCTCTATAAGCAAAAACACGTTCAGCATCAATAAGGTGCTGAATGATATCTTTGATGGTCCATTTGCCTTCAGCATAACGAAAATCAAACTTATCCATCGGAATGTTTTGTACAAACTTGATGAATCGATGTAACGAAATTTCAAGTTCTTCTATCAAAGTATATTCATCAGAAACTTGAGCAATATAGTTCCCATAATAGGAAGCATATTCGTTGGGTTGTAATTGAGTTGGTTTCATATAATTTTATTTTAAGCCGAATTTCTACTGGCATTGGTATTTCCGAATAATGATCGGGTAACTAACTTTTCATAAACTTCGAGTAAGGCAACGTCACCACTACCCTTTTTAATTTCATTGATTTTCATCAAGGCATATTGCTGAATGGTGAGTAAGGGCAGTACAATGTCTTCACGCATTTTGATAGAGGCTTTTCCGTCAGGATAATTTTCCATGAGTTCGTTATGACCGGCAATTTTTAAGAGAAGGCGTTTTGACAATAAGAATTCGTCATAAATTATCTGCCAAAATTCGCCAAACTCGTCATCATTTCTCATGTATTGCGTAAGTGGGAAAAATGATTTTGCCAACGACATCATGCTGTTTTCCAGAAGCGTTCTGAAGAAAAGTGACGTATCAAAAAGATGTTGTACTTTATCCCAATTTCCTGAAACTTCATAGTGATGTAAAGCCGTTCCTACTCCAAAAAATCCTGGGACATTTTGCTTCATTTGACTCCAAGAACCCACAAACGGAATGGCTCGCAAATCGGCAAAATCTAATGTGTCAGTAGTATTTCTTTTAGAAGGACGACTTCCAATATTGGTTTTTGAGTAATAGTTTAGTGTACTCATTTTTTCCAAATAAGGAATAAATTTGGGATGATTCTTAAAACTCAAATATTTTTCAAAGCCCTTTTCTGCCAATGCATCAATTATATTTTTATCAGAATCGGATAAACCTGAATTCTCATTATTGAAAATTTTATTGGAAATACCGGCACTTAGCAAGTTTTCTAGATTATAGCGACACGATTCTGGCGTGCCAAAATTAGAACTAATGGTCTGTCCTTGAACAGTTAACTGTATTTCTTTATTTTCGATAGTTGATCCTAATGAAGCATAAAATTTATGCGTTTTTCCTCCGCCACGAGCCGGAGGTCCACCGCGACCATCAAAGAAAATAACCTTGATTCCGAATTTTCTTGAAACGTTCGTAATGGTTTCTTTCGCTTTAAAAATACCCCAATTGGCCATCAAATAGCCGCCATCTTTGGTTCCGTCTGAAAAACCTAACATTACGGTTTGTATATTCCCGCGATTTTTCAAATGGGTAGCATATTCAAGGTTAGTATACAATTGCTCCATAATGACATCAGCCTGTTGCAAATCATCTACAGATTCAAATAACGGAACAATATCAACCGATGGATTGTTCCAACCGCACAATTTGAACAAGGCAAATGTTTCCATCACATTTAAAGCAGTTTCATTATTGGAAATTATGTAACGATTAGCGCCTAGTTCACCATTGCTTTCTTGAATTTTTTTCATGGCAAAAATAGAATCCAGTGTTTGTTTTACCATTTCGTCTTGGAACATATTGGATGAAACATTTCTAGAAATTGAAGAAAGTAATTCCATTCGTTTTTCATCAGGATACCCATAATACTGATTAAATTTGTCATCATCAATTCCAAATGCCTCAAATAAAGTTTTAATTACTTTATTGTGAATTTTACTATTCTGACGAATGTCTAAAGAAGCAAAATGAAACCCAAAAACATTAATTTTATTCAATAAATCGTTAATCTCATCAAGATATAAAGATTGATGTTTTTCGATACAAATGGATTTTACCTCTTGCAATTTATCTTTCAATTCGGGAAGTGTGATAAAAATTTCACCTTTAGAATAAAAAACAGAACGGTATAATTTGTGTTCTAATTCGGCTATAATTATATCAACTCCAGGAAAAGTCAGTTTTCTTTTTAATTTTCTAACATCTGAATAGTAACATTTTAAAATGGAAGTCCGCAACCTATCGGCTACTTTTAAAGTGATTTCTGCCTTAACAAAAGGATTTCCATCACGATCACCGCCGGGCCAAAATCCAAGATTTATTATAGGATTGGAAATGGTTTCCTCCTTAAAAATATTCTTTTGAATGTATTGCAGCATTTCGCCTGAAGTTTGATAAAAGACGTTTTCAAGATACCAAATCAAACTCACTGCTTCGTCAAAAGGTGACGGTTTTTCTTTTTTAATGAAAGGTGTTTTACCCAATTGGGCCAGTAATTTTTCAATTTTTATTAAATCATTTTCACGAATAGCATCCGTTAAATCGGTTATAATTCCTAGAACTGAACCCGGATAAAACTGGGTTGGATGTGCTGTTAATACGGTTCGAATATTAAAATCATTTAAAAAAGAGATTAATTCTTCTTTCAATTCTTTGGTATCTGCTCGTTCTTTACTATCTCGAAGTGAACCTTTTCCTTCCATGTTATTCACTACCGGAAAAGCGGCATCTTCGATGGCATCAAAAAGAACAATTTGGCGTTCAACATACTGAATGAATCGAAACATCAAGCTTATTTTTTCAGTTTCATTAACACCTTCCAAATATTTATGAGTAAAAGAATTTACAATTTCAATGGGAGACAGCTTATTCTTAAATCCTGCATCGCAAACTTCACTAAAAAGTGGTAACAAAACCCCTGTATTATCAATAGCATCGAATGGTAATGTGATAAAAACACTATTGTAAATGTGGTATTTAGACAACACATTTTGATTAAATCGTTCAATTTTTGGTAGTGTATACATTGCTTTGGCTTTAAAATTTATCATTTGTAATACCGATGATGACACCAAAATCACCATCTAATTGATTACTATTTTCACTCGGACAATACGTTCTGGAAACAAAACCATCCAAATATAATGCATTCAAACAGCCTTTGTTTTTGAAGAATTCTGCAAATTCATAGAAACTTACTCCTTTCTTTGACATTGCAAATAAAACTTCATTATTAGGTAGAATTCCAACACCATTTCTGATATTCAAATTTGAAGAAGCTTTATTAAATGATGGGTGAATAGTTCCATTAATTACAAGCATTGGTCCAGATTGTGTAGCAAATTTTATTTTGGGATTATTTTTAAAATCTGCAGTTTTAACAACAAAAGCTCTGTTATCATTAGTGATATAAAAGACTCCATTGGGCTTCATGTAAAAATTCCCATTTCCTGAGGAAGTATCAATAGCTGTTTTAACTTTATTATTTTCAATAAAAAGTCCTTGAGGCGAATGGTCTTTTTTATACATACCACCATTGGTAGCAAAAAGTAAATCTTTATTATTTTTAAACAACCATTGTTTCAAATTTTGCAAACTTCCAAAATTGTTTTGTTTTTCGTCTTTCCAATACAAAGTCAGTTTTTGTTTTTTGGGATTCACAACATAACAGATAAAGTCACTATCCTTCAAAGAAAACTGAAGTAATAGTGTTGAAAAAACGGCAAGAAGTAATACAATTATTATCTTATTTTTCATACCTATAATTCGTTATTAAACTGGTATTAAGATACAAAAAAACCTCAAGGAAAAATTGCTTGAGGTTTAATTTATAATTTATTTTTCCGTAAGAAAATTAAATGTCTTTAAAAATAGTATGCATCAAACGTTTTTTATCGTTGATGCTTTCCTCAAGTGAAATCATCGTTTCTGTTCTGTACACTCCTTCAATATCATCAATCATAAAGATGACATCTTTAGCGTGTTTGGTATCTTTGGCGCGAATCTTACAGAAAATGTTGAACTTACCAGTGGTTACATGAGCCACGGTAACGAAAGGAATTTCGTTGATTCTTTCTAAAACAAATTTAGTCTGTGAAGTATTATTTAAGAAAACTCCAACGTAAGCGATAAAAGAATAGCCTAATTTTTCATAGTCTAAAGTTAATGAAGAACCCATAATGATTCCTGCATCTTCCATCTTTTTAACTCTAACGTGAACCGTTCCAGCGGAAATTAATAATTTTTTAGCGATATCTGTAAATGGAACTCTTGTGTTGTCAATCAACATGTCAAGGATTTGGTGATCTACTTCATCTAAACGAAACTTACTCATAATTACTAATTTATATTATTGTTTTTATTGCAATACAAATTAATACATTTTATTTAAGAAAAAACAAGAAAAAGTGTTATTTTTTTAACCCATTAACAAATTTAATATCTTTTTCTAAACAAAAGTTAGCTTTTTGATTGATTTTCGGAAAATTAGCTTCTGCATCAGAATACAAGGCATATTGCGCATCGTATTGAAAATGTCCGAACTTCCCATCTAAATCTCCAATTTCAACTATATAAGCATTAAATTGAATTTGATTTTCAACCAGTTCTTCTTTGTATTGAGCAGCAAAATTCGTAATTATTTCCTTACCATCATAATTTATTTTAACATTTTTATAAATAAAATCATAAAAAACGATATTATTTTGAGAAATTGACAAATAATCTACATTTTTATTATCAACTATATCGTTTTCGTAAATATGTTGTAATCCTGAAATCAATGCAATAAAAATCATTTTTCGGGTTTCTTCACGATTGTAATCGTTTGGAAAATGTCCGGCTTCAAATAAAATTGTAGGCACATTTAACATTGTAAACATATCGCCAATACAATTACTATTAAAACCATCATCAAAACGTCCGACTTGGTTTGGAATGTACTTTTGGAGCTCGTTGTTCATCGCTACAATCACATTCATTGCTTTAGAGCGAACTTCATTAATCTCTCGAGATTCATTGTAGGAAGGCGCCAAAAAAGAAACGGTTGCAACATTTCCTGTATTTCCTGCACCAAAAATAGTACGTTGATCGTGAAGATTGTAGCACAAATCGGGTTGAAAATCCTCAAATGTTTTTCGAAGTAACCGACTTTCTGGTTGCGATAAATCGACCGAATCCCTATTCAAATCAATTTTATTGGCATTTTCTCTGGTATACAATTCGGCTCCATCTGGATTGACCATTGGAAGAAAACAAAAAGTAAATTCAGACAACAACCTCTTACCTATTTCAGTTTCAGAATGGATTACCTTAAAAAAATCAAACAAGGCTTTTGTAGTCGTGCTTTCGTTGCCGTGCATTTGCGACCACATAAATACTTTTCTTGCTCCTGTTCCTATTACATATTTATAAATAGGTTTTCCTAGAACCGATTGGCCTATAACTTCAGAAGGTAACTTTTCTAATATTGGCGCTACCTCATTGAGCGTAATATAACGTCCGAAAAGTGAGTTTTCTTTGTATTGGTGGTGTAATTCTAAAAAATTCATAGCGGTAATTTAATACAAATATAAGCAACTTGATGTATTTGAAAATTAAAAAACCTCCAATACAAAGTACTGGAGGTCAAACATAAAAAAATAACCTAAAAATTATTTTCTCAATAAGTAGACACTACTTATTCCTGCTTCTGCTCTGTTTTCGATTGGAGCAGCATCACCATTGGTCGTTGGTGCATTGAACGTTAATAGTTTACCTCCTGCATTTAAGCGTTCGGCAACATATATTTTTTTAGTGACATTGTCATAAGCAACATCCACTGGATTTCCTAAAGTTGACATTGGACCAGCAATTTTCATTTGACTTGAAGCAGCAATAGTACCTGCATTTGGCGTAGCCATCAATACCGATTTGAAATTATCAATAACAATAACGGCACCATCAGAATCAACTGTGGCACTTCCAACATCCGTCAATATCATTCGGTCGTCTGTTGCAGAATAAGTCAATCCATGAGAACGCACTAATCCAGCAATGGTAACGCGTTTGGTTGGAGTAATCGCTCCACTTTGATTGGATAAGAAATTTTCAAAAACTACTAAATCACCAGTTAAATCGGCTACGGCATATAAAGTAGTTCCATCTATAAATATTCCCCAAATTTTAAAATTTACGGTGAATGATTTATTAAAAGACAGTAACCCTGAGTTGATTTTTTGATATACTAATATTTTATTAGTATTACCGTTAGCCGCATTTTGATCTTGAGTTACAATCACTTTATCACCAGAAACCGCAGTTTCTCTGGGATTATTAAACTCAGAAGTACTAGAATAAGCCAAACTCAATGAAGAAGCATTAGCTGTTATAGCACCTTTAATATTGGTGTAAGCTTCTAATTTATTGTTGGTACGCGATGCTACAATAATTTCATCTGACGTCGAATCATAATAAACCCCATCAGTATCTATTGAAGGAATAGTAAAACTATTTACCATTGGCATAGCCGACAATAAATCGGTAAAGGTTACTTTTCCAGTAGTATTACTAGAAGTTACAATTTTTAATTCACTTGCTGGAGCTGCAGGTGTTGGATTGTCGTTGTTGTCATTGCTGCACGAAAATAAAGTTAAAGAAAGGAGTCCTAGTGTAAGATAGTTTTTCATAAATAGTTTTTTTTTGAGTTTAAACTATTTACGATAAGAAAGGAAATGTGGTTTTAAAAAATTTGAAATTGCCTTTCAGGAAATTTTCCGTTAACCCCTTTATAGAAACTCAAATAAGTTTTCATGTCTTCATCTATAGCACCAGAAACATAAATCGGATTTCCAATTTTAACTTCTTTTTTCCCAAAATCGAAAGCTACTGGAACAATAGGAACATTAGCTTTTAGAGCAATATAATAAAATCCGGTTCTAAGTTCTGATACTTTTTTTCGAGACCCTTCAGGAGCAATTCCCAAACGAAAAATTTCACGACTATTGAATACATCCACAATAGCATCTACTAAGTTTTTACCACCACTTCTATCCAAAGGTGCACCACCAATGGAGCGAAAATAATATCCAAACGGAAAAATAAAAAGTTCTTTTTTGCCTACAAAATTCATTTGTTGATTGCAATACCTCTGACTAATAATCCGATAAAAAAATCAAAATTACACGTATGCGGCATTACGGCAATGACGCATTTTTTAATATTTTCATCAAAACTTCCAGTGATTTTCCAACCCATTAAACGGAAGAAAATAAATTCGTAAAGTCTTTTTTTCATCTCGAATATTTTGCGTAAATTTAGCATTAATCTCTTATTTTTGAGAAAATAAATTTTATGATTGCCAAATTTCTAAGTTATTTCATTCCGATAAACGTTTATAAGAAAAATTCTGCTGTGAGCAATACATTAGAAGTGACTTGGAATAACGGCGAATTGGTTTTGGACAGTAAAAACACCAACTATTCTTATGGCAGTTTGCAACGGATTCTGAGAAAAGGATTGAAATATATTGGATTTGATCGCATTAGAAAATTTGAAAACATATTGATTTTAGGTGTTGCAGGAGGAAGTGTTATTAAAACATTATCCGATGAAGTCAAATTTAAAGGACAAATTACAGGTGTTGAAATTGATCCCGATATTGTTGAAATTGCCAACACCTATTTTAAATTGAACGAAATAAAAAACCTCAATTTGATTGTCGATGATGCTTTTGAATTTGTACTAAAAACTAAATCAAAGTATGATTTAATTATTATTGATATTTTTCAAGATACTTCAATGCCCAATTTTCTTTTTGAAGATTTTTTTATCAATCGAATAAATTTTCTTCTAAATACAGAAGGGTTTATTTTATTCAATACCATGGTAATTAGTGAAAAAGACCGTATTCGGAACATCGATTACAAGAAGAAATTTGACGGTAATTATTCCTTGAGAATGTATCCAAAAGTAGAAGTTCATAACGAACTGTTTACGATTAAAAAATTGTCAGAATAAATTATATCCTGCTATTATCGTGCAACAACTTTCTAGCTTTTTCTAGATCTTCGATGGTATCAATACCAATTCCAACATGGGTAGTTTCTACCATTTTGATGCGTTTTCCAAATTCTAAATAACGAAGCTGCTCTAGTTTTTCTGAAGCTTCCAAAGACATCATTGGTAAGGAATAGAAATCCAGCAATGCTTGTTTGCGAAAAGCATAAATTCCGATGTGTTGAAAATACCGAACGCCAACATTCTGTTCACGTGGATACGGAATTACCGAACGTGAAAAATACAATGCAAAACTATTTTGGTCTACCACTACTTTCACATTATTAGGATTATTGATATCGTCTTGATTCTCAATTTCTCTCATTAACGAGGCTAAATCCACTTTTCTATCGGTATCTTTCTTAAATATTTCAATAACCTTTTCTAAAGGCTCTTTATTGATAAACGGCTCGTCACCTTGCACATTTACTACAATATCGACATCCAAATTGGCTACCGCTTCTGCAATTCGATCACTACCACTTTCGTGTTCTTTAATTGACATAATCGCTTTTCCGTGGTTGGAAACAATCTCGTTATAAATCAACTCAGAATCGGTTACTACAAAAACATCATCAAACAAATGGGTGTTTACAGCTGCTTCATAAGTTCGAAGAATGACTGTTTTACCTCCTAAATCTTGCATCAATTTAGCAGGAAAACGAGTTGAAGCATAACGAGCTGGGATAACGGCAATGACTTTCATAAGTGGTTTCTATTGGACAAATATATTAAATAAACAAATTGGTTTCAATTTCCATAGGAATCACTGCTGCTAAATCATTTTTTAAATATCTTAGCAGGATAAAATTATAGCATGAAACACCTTTTTAAAATTATAGTTCTATTTTCCATGTATTGTAATGGACAAGCAATTAAAGACACCTTAATTACTGTTGAAAAAGATACTGTTGTTGGTGTAAAAAGTTCGTGGTATGGACGTTCTATGTTTACTTCATTAACCACCGGAAGTGATACGAAAGGCGAAACTTTATCGCAACGAGTGACACGAAATATCGAATTTGGTAGATCTTTTGGTTCGGTTGATGTAGGATTGGCATTTGGAGAATTCAAACACATGGTTGTCGATAGCAGCAGTGTTAAATATACAGAACTTAGAGTTTCTATGGACGCTTGTCAATTCGGAATTTTTAGCAACGAAATTTCAATTGGTGCAGGTTATATGTTTAATTCAAAAACACCTGTAATGATGGAAATTTCTTCAACCTTATATGCTCAAGTTACTGACAAATTTGGCTTTGGTTTTGTTTTCGGAAATATTGATTTTGTTGGGAATTATGACGATACAAACAAAAGTTTCTTTGGTTTGTATTTACGATATGGATTGATACGCAGCGAAGGCGGCATACTCACCAACAAACTCCATATTGTGAATCATGTAAAAAACCATAACAACCGGAAACGCAATAAAATATTTTAAACTAAAAAAGGTTTATCGATTGATAAACCTTTTTTTTGTTATTTCTGTGGAGTTTCGTCAAAGTTCATCATCCAATGAATGCCAAACTTGTCAATAAACATTCCAAAATAAGCACCCCAAAACGTATTTTCTAGAGGCATTTTTATAACACCATCTACAGATAAGCCATTAAATAACCTATCAGCTTCTTCTCTACTCGATGCGTTGATTGAAATGGAAATATTATCACCCATAGTGGTAACTTGACCAAAAGCTTCTGAAGTATCACTTCCCATTAAAATTGTTTCTGCGCTAATTGGTAAGCTTACATGCATAATTAGGTTCCCAGCTTCTTCTGAAATCGGCCCACATCCTTCTGATGGTGGCATTTCATTGAATCTTCCAATATAAGTGAATTCTCCTCCAAATACTGATTTGTAAAAATTGAATGCGGCTTCACATGTTCCGTTAAAAGTTAAATAAGCATTTACTGTTGCCATAGGTTCTAGTTTAATTTATTCTCAAAAATAGAAAATTATTGCTTCAAAATTAAATATTGAAAAGCATTCATAGTTGTGGTTCCTGATAATGTAACCGCAGCACCTGTTAAAGCGTTGGTCCAATTACCTTGCAAAGCAACCGGAACGGTGTATGATTGTGATGATGCTCTCGAATTGACCATAACCAAAACTTGTTCGGATGCATTACTCTTTTTGAAAACAGCTACATTAGGATCGCTATACGTAATTAAGGTGCCTGATTTAGCTGCAGCTGAAGAAGAATAAAAATTTAACAAATTAGTATAGGCCGTAAGCATACTGCTGTTAGCTGTCCAATTGATCGTATTCGTTCCGTTATAAGTTGCTGTAGTGCTCACACCTACTTCTTGTCCACAATACAACAATGGCACACCTTGTAAATAAATAGAAATTACCGAAGCGGCTATAGCGCCATCATTTCCACCATAAACCGATATTGGAGTAGCAATATTAGATTCGTCGTGATTGGTTGTGAAACGCAATTTTCTCTTTCCTAGTGGAACTGCTGTATATTCACTAGTGTTAGTGGTAAACAAACTACTAACTGCTGCTTGACTGGTTCCAAATACATTTTTTTCGGCACCTAAATAATCCCAAGCGAAGTTCATTTGGAATCCAGCTGTGAAATGATCGGGACGATTTCCTTCGGCTAATAAAATCAATTGTTTATTCGGAATGGCATTCAATGCGGTATTGGCTTGTGTCCAAAAATCAAAGGGAACATAATCGGCAGCATCAAATCGGAATCCGTCAATATTAGTCTCCGTAACCCAATATTTCATAGCATCAATCATGGCAGTACGCATGGCGGTATTGTTAAAATTCAAATCGGCCACATCATTCCAATTGGTTCCTGCCGGACTAATAATTTGTCCGCTACTATTTTGTGTATACCAACTCGGATTGGCAGTAATCCATGCATTATCCCAAGACGTATGATTGGCAACCCAGTCTAAAATTACAGCAATTCCTTTTTGATGTGCTGTAGAGACTAAGGTTTTAAAATCTTGTAATGTTCCTAAACTGGCTCTCACCGAAGTGTAATCTTTTACGCAATAAGGCGATCCGATAGAACTCGTTACTCCAATAGGATAAATAGGCATAATCCAAATGGTATTTATACCAAGTGCTTTAATGTTATCCAACCTATTGGTAATCCCTTGAAGGTTTTTTGACGCACTAAAAGCCGTTGGGTTTATTTCATACATTACAATATCGGCAGTAGCGGCTGGCACAAAACCATCGCTATTGTTTACAGGAGTTACCGGGGTAACTGGAGCTGGAGTAACAACACCATCATCACTTTTACTACAACTTTGAAAAATTGATAACAAGCCAACTACGATTGTTATTTTTGATAATTGAAATACTTGTTTCATTTTCTTTACTTAATTGGGTTTATTGTAATTCTTTTTCTAGTTCACCTTTTTTGTTGGCTTCGGATAATTTTTTAAGTGGTTTGGGCATCTTAATATTGTTCTCCGGATTTTCACAGTAAGTCAAAATCAACTTTACTGAATTCAGTTTGACTAATTTTTCATCTTTAGAAGAATCCTTGTTTTCTAAACAATATTTGGTCATACAAATCATATAAAGACCTAATAAATCATCGTTGCCTTTTACCACTTTGTCCATAATTGTAGCATCTAAGGAAAAGGTAAAATCAGGTGTTCCTGCCATCCATTGCAGTACAAATCGAATAGCGTTTAGGCGTTGTACATTATCTTTTTCGTAAGGTGTTGACAAAACAAAATTACTTGCTTCCAGAACATAATTATTAGCCGCTTTATAATCTGTATCGCTCTCAAGTTTTATTTTTGAAAAATCAGTAATGGATTGCGCAAACACGGTAGTTGATAGAACAACAAAACAGATGATAAATAAGTTTTTCATACTATAGTTGATTTAGTGAGTATCAGATTGCAATAGTAATATTAATTATTCAAACAGAGTATCTAATTGCTCTTAAGTATTTGTTAATCCACAAAACTTTCGTCTTTAAATCCAATCAAATACAATTTATCTTTAGCACGAGTGATGGCAGTATACAACCATCGGATGTAATCGCGATCGATGCCTTCTGGTAAATAAGGTTGCTCAATAAAAACGGTATTCCATTGTCCGCCTTGACTTTTATGACACGTTATGGCATAAGAGAATTTTACTTGCAAACCGTTGAAATATTCGTTTTCTTTTACTTTTTGGAATTTGGCGTATTTAGTCGTAAGATGTTCGTAGTCTCTCATCACTTCTTCATACAATTGGTTGGATTGCTCGTAGGTTAATGAAGGTGATTCGCTTTTAATAGTATCTAAAATCAACACGGTCTCAAACGGAATTTGGTTAGGATAATCGACCATTCGTATTTTAACTTTGGCAAATTTGAATCCGTATAATTCTTTGAAACTATAGATTTCCAAAACTTCTATAATATCGCCATTCGCAATGAAACCAGCTTCATCTTTTTCTTTCAACCAAAAATAATTGTTCTTTACCACCATCAAAAAATCACCGGTAGACAAATCACTTTCTTTATCCAAAATTTTGGTTCTAATTTGTTCGTTGTATTGATTCGCTCTTTTATTAGAACGCACAATAAAAGCGGTATCTTCAATAGAATAATTACTATACGACTGATTGATGGCATCCTGAATGTCATATCCATCGGTTAAGCGCACAATGTCTTTAAACCCTTTCAATTTAAACTTGAATTCGGTAATGAAACTGTCTTTCAACAATTCGCGCAATTCGGTAGCATTGTACAGAATTCCTGAATTTAGTTCTTGACGCATAACTTCATCGAGTTCAATCCAATCTACTTTTTTGTCGTAATTGAGTTCTAAGGTATCGGTATTTAAAGCTGGCGAAATATCTAAATTTACCGGTGGTAACTGAGCCGTATCGCCCAATAAAATCATCTTACAATTTGTACCACTATATATATAGGAGATTAAATCGTCTAAAAGACTACCGTTTTCATACAATTTACTCTCGGCAGCCACATCCGAAATCATCGAAGCTTCATCGACAATGAAAATGGTGTTTTTGTGCTTGTTTTGTTGCATCGTAAAAGCAACTCCACCACCACTCGACTTTTTAGGAAAGTAAATTTTTTTATGAATTGTAAAAGCTGGTTTATTAGAATAATTAGCAATCACTTTAGCAGCACGACCTGTAGGTGCTAGCAAAACGTATTTTTTATTGATTTCTATTAGATTATTAACAATGGTAGAAATAACGGTGGTTTTTCCAGTACCTGCATATCCTTTCAATACAAATATTTTATCGTTGTTTGTATCCGTTATAAACGCAGCAATTTTTTGAAAAAACACATCTTGCTTAATCGTAGGATTAAACGGAAAGTTATGGGAAAGAATAGAATAGAAATTTTTCAATGGCAAAAAATCAATTTCAACTTCAAAAATCAATGACAATTTCAAAAATCAAATATTAAATGTAAAGGTAAATGTTTCCAATTATATTTTATCAAAAAACAAAATCATTTCTAAAACTTAAAGATTCAAATTACATTTTACCTTTGAAATTGATTTTTGAAGTTGATTTTTGAAGTTGAACTTGTTCTTTTTCTTCGTAAGTTTGCGGTGTTAAAAATCTTTTTCTAAAAATGAATATCACCGACAAAACCTATAAAAAACTAGCAATTCAAGTTTCTTTGAATGGCTTATCGTTTTGTGTTTTTGATACGTTGAGTGGTAAACCAATTGTGCTGCAAAATATCCATTTTGACACTTTTCAACGCAGTGCTAAAATAGAAGATTTGTTTGCTTCTGTGTTCCGAGAAAATCCAGAATTGAAGCATCAATATGATGAAATTGTGATTGTTCACAGTAATAATCTTTGTGCATTTGTTCCCACAGCTTTATTTGATGAAGAGTTTCTGGGCAGTTATTTGCAATACAACACTAAGGTTTTTGAAACCGATTTTTTTACATTTGATGAACTCGAAAAATACGAAATGAACAATGTGTACATTCCGTATGTAAATATGAATAATTTTTTCATCGACCAATATGGGGCCTTCGAATACAAACATGCTAACAGTATTTTAGTTTCAAAATTGTTGGATGTTTCTAAAAATAATGAAGAGCGCAAGATGTTTGTTCACGTAAGTGAAAGTCATTTTGAACTTATGGTCATTCAAAATCAGAAGTTGCACTTGTACAATTCCTTTGAGTATAAAACGCCCGAAGATTTTATTTACTACATTCTTTTTACTGCCGAACAATTGCAACTGAATCCCGAACATTTCAAATTGGAATTGCTTGGAGCTATCACAGAAAGTGATGCTTTTTACCAAATTGCTTATAAATACATCAGAAACGTATCATTGTTTGATACGACTACTACTACCAATTCGTTTTCGGAAATAGAAAACCGCGAACATTTTATACTATTGCACTCGTGAGAATCATTTCTGGAAAATACAAAGGGAGACGCATCACAGCGCCCAAAAACTTGCCGGTTCGCCCAACAACCGACATGAGTAAAGAAGCTTTGTTCAATGTTTTGAATAATCATTTTAATTTTTCGGGATTGAAGGTTTTGGATTTATTTGCTGGAACGGGAAACATAAGTTACGAATTTGGTTCACGTGGTTGTGATAACATTACGAGTATTGATGGCGACATGGGTTGTGTTAATTTTATTAAAAAAACAGCCAAAGAATTTGACTTGAACATTACCGCTATTAAAAGCGATGTGTTTAAGTTTTTAGAAAAACACAAAGGTTCGTACGACATCATCTTTGCCGATCCGCCTTATGGCATAGCACAAAAAGAATTTGAAAAACTAATCGAATTGGTATTTGAGAATGAACTTTTAGACGAAGAAGGCATGATGATTATGGA
Source organism: Flavobacterium sp. FG139 (assembly GCF_057809695.1). NCBI lineage: Bacteria > Pseudomonadati > Bacteroidota > Flavobacteriia > Flavobacteriales > Flavobacteriaceae > Flavobacterium > Flavobacterium sp. FG139. The sequence goes on along the minus strand of NZ_JBMDKL010000001.1, from coordinate 18,494 downwards.
ACATTCCAAACACACCAAACTCGACCACATGATGCACTTTTCGTTTCAAAAAAATTATGGTGGTTCGGTATTCTCGTTTTACGAGTTTGAAGTTGACGATGAAGAAAGTGAAAACGACAATGAAAAGGAAGGTTAACCTATTTTTCAAAAATTAAAGTTTCTGGATCAGCACCTAAGTCAATTAAATTTCTAACAATATCTTTTACCAAATTGTCGGGACCACATACGTAAAAATGCTGACCAAAATCAACAATGTTTTCGATTAGGAAATTTCTATCAATGCGTTTACCCACATAACCTACAATTCCTTGACGCGTTAAAACATTTACAAAATCTTGTTTAAACATTCGAAGTAATTCTTCACCATCAATAATATCATCGGCAGTTTGATTGGTATAAATTAATCGGTTTCCGCGCAATTTATTATTTTTATACAAATCTCTAAAAATAGCGATGAAAGGTGTAATTCCAGTGCCTCCAGCTATAAAAACACCTGGCTTTTCATACTGAATCGCACCAAAAACATCATGCAAAATAAGTTCGTGGCCCACATTAATTTTTCCTAACATATTGGTAACGCCTTTATGATCATCGTAAATTTTAATCATAAACTCCAAAAAATTGGCTTCTTTCAAACTTGTAAAAGTAAAAGGTCGCAATTGTTCTTTCCAATCGGGTAAATTGATTGAAATATTTACAGCTTGACCCGGAATAAAAACAAAATCGACGGGTTTTTCAACAATAAATTTTTTTACATTATGGGTAATAAATCGAGCTTCTAAAACTTTAACGATAACACTCATATATTGGCATAGTTTGATTTATTCAAATATATAAAAAACTAAACTCTTTTCATTACCGAATTCTACCTGAATTCTCATCAATACTTTTTTCTTTATATTGAGAGTTCTTAATTTTACCAAATGTATATTTTACTGAAATCGCAACCAAGTTAGCATCGGTATAATAAACGCCTTTAGCCGAAACTCCATTAATGGTGAAATTTTCGTAATACTTAATTTGTCTAAAAATATCATTGTAACTTATAGTGCAATCCAAGTTTTTAAAACATTTTTTTGATACTGCAAAATCCATTGTAAAAAGTGCATTTCTCTCAAAAATTCCTTCATTTCTGTGCGTTAAACCCCAACCTGTGATTGCGACTTCTATTTCTTTTGGCAATTTAAAAATATGATTGGAATAGTAATACACATAAGGTTTAGACTGATTTACAACTGATTGTTTGTCTTCAACTTTATTTAAAATGCCGCTAATTGTATTCGTTACTGTCCAAAATTTATAGTTAAAGGGCAATGTAAATTCTAACGTAAAACCCGATTCTTTATTGAAATTAGCCGTTTGAAAAGTGAGTAAATTTTGAGTTGCATTATAGGATGTAGCATAATAAACTGGATCCTTCATTTTGGTATAACTCAATCGAATTGATTTTTCTTTATATTGATAATTCAACGATACTTCATCTGTAATGGTTGGATCTAAATTGATGTTGTTAGACCACACAAAATACGGATTTATGTAAGCCGAAACTTGACTGGTAGTAGAAAAATTTGGACGAATAATACTTTTAGCATAATTGAAGGAAATGGTATTTGTACTGTCAATTGGGATTTCAATCGAAGTTTTAGGAAACAAATTGATGTAATTTTTATCCACTAATACTTCATTTTCCAGAGCATATTTTCCTTTTACAATGGTGTTTTCTGCTCGCAGTCCGAAAGTGTAATTCACTTTTTTGATACTTCCCGAAAGTTGTGAATAAGCAGCAGCATTTTCCTCCTTATATATATAGTGTGAAAAAGTAGTGGCGTTTTCATTTTCAATTAAAAACTTTGTATCAGAATTGGCCTGAAGATACAGTGCTCCCATTTCTAATTTCATTTTGTTTTTGAATTCCTTTTCAAAATCCAATCTTCCTGAAAAAACGGAAATTCCAATGTTCTGATTTCTATTTTGAGTAAATTCAAATCCATTATTATTGTAATCATTAAAAATACTACTTGCAATATTCTGATTGAAATTTGAATATTGAAAACCCGAAAAAAGCAATCCGTTGATGCTTTTTATTTTATGATTGTAGTTTAGAAATCCGCTAACCAAATTTCGAGTGCCTTGATTTGTATTTAATGTATTTATATAATCGATTGCATTTTGTTGTTGATTATACGTATCGGTTGTAATGTCAAAAATATCTTTCTGAGTTCTTAGATTCAAATTTGCCGACAAATAATCGTCTTCATTAATTTTGTAAAAAACACCTGTTCCAAAGATGAATTGTGGACGCTTGGTTATGGCTTTCACCAAATAATTTGAAATAATGTAATTGGCTGGAATAATAAAATCATTACCGTTTTTTTCCCAAACCGAAATTTGGTTGTAATTGAAATTGGCTTTGAATTCGAATTTGTTTTTCTTCAGACTAGAGTTAATTCCGAAATAATTATTGAAGTATTTTTGACACGAAGCATTTTCAGAAACTATTGCTTTGAATCCTTCTTTTTTGCTCAACTTTCTGGTAATAAGAATCACAACACGTCCTTCGGCTTCGTATTTAGAAGAAGGATTTTTGATAATTTCTATGGACTTAATAGCATCAACCGATAAGGAATTGAGTTCATTCATGGTGACTTTTTGATTGTCGATATATAAAATTGGAGTTCCTTTTCCGATAACCGTAATCGTTTCTTTATCGGGACTGATTTGGATATTGGGAAGTTTTGCCAATAAATCAACTGGATTTGAAATGGATTTGTAGATAGAATTGGAAACATCAACTTTTAGGTTTCCGTTTTTGATTGCGAATGTTTTGGTTTGACCTTTAATAGTAATTGTATCTAATACTTTTGGCGTTTCTTGCGAAAAAGTTATTTGGGAAAATAGTACCACGAGTAATAAGTAAAATCGAATAGCATTCATATCATTTTATTTGATGCAAAAATGGTTCAACCTTTTAAATCTGAAAGTTAATTGGAAGTTAATGCAAGGTTAAAAGTTCATTTTAAGAATAAATGCTTTATTTTTGAAGTGTTGAAATGGATATATGAAACAAAAAATCAATCTTTTAATCGGATTTTCTACTCTGGTTTTGATAGCGCTCATGGCGATACAATACTATTTGGTAAAAACCACTTATGAGTATAAAGTGGAGCAATTTCATACGGAAGTAAAAGAAAAAATTGCCAAAATCACCAACGATTTTACCGATTTAGATTCGACTGTAATGAACAGCAAAGACATCTATTACAACAGGCTGTTACGCCATTATATAAAAGACAAAAACTTTAAAAGTCAACTAAAAAATAACTTGCTTAACAATCCGTATCGTGATGTTTTAACCCAATTATTACGGAAGAAAATCAACAAAGAATTTCCGAAAAACCAAATCGATTTTGCTGTAGTTACTAATAAGTTCATCGTTTTTAATGCTGCACAAAGATCAGATACTATATTTTCAGAAAAGCCCGCAATTGGAAATATCCTATATGGAAATTTGGTTTCGTTAGATGATGCTTTTTCGGTGAGAAACTATGTTGGCACATCAAATGAAGCTGCCAATTATAAATTAGTAACCGAAGAAACCTTATTTGTTTCGGTAAAAAATTGGGAACAAATTATTTTGCAACGTATGGCGACCATCTTGATATTATCCATTTTGTCAATGGTAATACTGATTTCCTTATTTGTTATTGCCATTAGAGCTTTGATCAAACAGAAAAAAGTAAGTGATGTAAAAACCGATTTCATCAACAACATTACACACGAATTGAAAACGCCTTTAACTACATTATCCGTTTCTACTAAAATATTAGAACGTAAAGAAGTGCAAGAAAATGAAGCGGTTATGAATTCGGTTATTGAAACTATCAGTCGTCAGAATATTCGTTTGCAAAATATTGTGGATCAAGTGATGAACAATTCGTTAGGCTTTGAAGAAATTGAATTGCAAAAAGAGAAAGTCAAACCAAATACATTGGTAAAAACTATTCTTGATGACTTTCATTTGGCCTATCCCAACGTAAAAATTCAAATGGGACTATCAACTACTGAAGGTGTTTTATTATTAGATAAATTTCATTTAACCACTGCTATAACTAATGTTTTAGAAAATGCGGTAAAATATGGTTGTCAAAATATCACGATTAAAACAACAATTGTGAAAGACCAATTTACTATAAGTATCCAAGACGATGGCATTGGAATTCCAAAAAATAAACAATCCTTACTTTTTGAAAAATTTTATCGCGTCGAACAAGGCAATGTGCACAATGTAAAAGGACTTGGGCTCGGATTGTATTATGTTGATCAAATTATAAAAGCCCACAAAGGTTCGATTCAAGTAGTAAGCGATTTAGGAAAAGGGGCGTTATTTACTATTAGTATTCCATCGGTATAGTCATGAAGAAAATCCTTTTAGCAGAAGACGATATTGATTTTGGAGCGATTTTAAAACAATACTTAGAACTTCAAAACTTTAGTGTGATTTGGGCAAAAGATGGTGAAGAAGCGTTAGCACTTTTCAGAACTAATTCTTTTGACATTTGTGTTTTGGATGTCATGATGCCTAAAATTGACGGTTTTACTTTAGCTGAAAAAATAGTTGATAGCCATCCCGAAATTCCGTTTGTGTTTTTAACAGCTCGAAATCAGAATGAAGATAAAATAAAAGGGTTGAAATTGGGTGCCGACGATTATATTGTAAAGCCCTTTGAAGCAGATGAATTGGTGTTGCGATTGACTAACATTATCAAACGAACCGAAAAAAGAAGTCTTTCAAATGCACTTCCCAATCAGATTGAAATTGGTATTTTTACTTTCGATACCAATCGATTTGAATTAAAATCCAATCTAAAAACACAACAATTGACCGAAAAAGAAGCGTCGTTATTACTATTTCTATTTCAACATAAAAATCAATTGGTAAAACGCGAACAGGTTTTGAAAGCCGTTTGGGAAACTGATGATTTTTTCTCTGGAAGAAGTATGGATGTTTTCATCAGCAAATTGCGAAAATACCTTTCTGAAGACAACACTATTTCTATAGAAAGTATTCGAAATATTGGTTTGGAATTTAAAATTTTATAAAAAAAAGCAGACCTATAAGCCGGATTCTGTTCTCGTCCAAAAAGACGAGACCTTATCATTTATCTAGTCTCGTTGTTACCAACGAAATCCATCTTTCTACCCTTCGACAACGGACGAGTAATCCTTAAATGTCGATATACTTGAAATTTCACCGCATAGAGTTTACCTGGTTTCACTACAGCATTATCTGTACCTGCTTTCTGTTGCACTTGTCCTAATTCAATTTCTTGAACTGACGGATGTTATCCGCTATGCTACTCTGTGGTGTCCGGACTTTCCTCTCTTCATTAATGAACAGCGATAAGGCGGTCTGCGGTGCAAAGGTACGGATTTAAGTTTTAGGATTTGGGATTTAGGATTTTTGAAACATTATAAATTTACTATTTTTTTAAATTGTTATTGCAATTGATTTTTGAAATTGAATTTTTTAAATCTATATTTGTATTCCAATAGAATTTCATGGAACAATTTGTAGTATCAGCTCGTAAATACCGTCCGCAAACCTTTAAAGATGTTGTGGGACAGCAGGCTATTACCAATACCTTGTTGAATGCTATTGAAACCAACCATTTGGCTTCTGCCCTATTGTTTACGGGTCCAAGAGGTGTTGGAAAAACTACTTGTGCCAGAATTTTGGCTCGTAAAATTAACCAGCCCGGTTATGACGATCCGAACGAAGATTTTGCTTTCAATGTTTTCGAATTGGATGCTGCTTCCAACAACTCGGTTGATGATATTCGAAATCTAATTGATCAAGTTAGGATACCACCACAAACCGGTCAATATAAAGTGTATATTATAGACGAGGTGCACATGTTGTCTTCGGCGGCTTTTAATGCGTTTTTGAAAACGTTAGAAGAACCACCTAAACATGCTATTTTCATTTTAGCAACTACAGAAAAACACAAAATTATTCCGACTATATTGTCACGTTGTCAGATTTTTGACTTCAAACGAATTACCGTAAAAGACGCTAAAGAACATTTAGCAGAAGTGGCTCAAAGTCAAGGTGTACAATTTGAAGACGATGCTTTACATATTATTGCGCAAAAAGCCGATGGAGCCATGCGCGATGCTCTATCAATTTTTGATCGTGTGGTTTCGTATTGTGGAACTAACTTAACGAGACAAGCCGTTACCGAAAATTTAAACGTACTTGACTACGAGACTTATATTAAGGTAACCGATTTGATTTTGGAGAATAATATTCCGCAAATTTTAGTTACTTATAATGATATTTTATCTAAAGGCTTTGACGGACATCACTTCATTGCTGGCTTGGCATCCCATTTTAGAGATTTGTTGGTATGTAAAAATCCAGCCACATTAGTATTGTTGGAAGCTGGTGAACAAGCACAAATGATGTATGGCCAACAAGCTCACAAATGCCATTCTGACTTTTTATTAAAAGCTATCGAGATTGCAAACGATTGTGATTTAAAATTCAAATCGTCGCAAAACCAACGTCTTTTAGTTGAACTAACACTGATGCAATTGTGCTCTATCAACTTTGATGGAGAAAAAAAAAAGTTGACTTTATAATTCCTCCTACTTATTACCGAAATACTAGTTATTCGATAGTCGAAAGTAAAAATTCGAACATTGAAATCCCTAAATCTGAAACGCCTAAAATTGAGATTCCAATAGCTACATCTATTGAAGAAGTTGCTGTTACTCCTACCGTTACTCCTGTTGAAAAAACAGAAGTAATTGATCATTCAGAAAACAAACCAGTATCTACTCCAACTGACAACCAACCAAAAGTTTCTGCTTTATCGTTATCGAGTATTCGTGCGAAAAAAGAATTATTAGAAGCTCAAAAAGGTACCGTTCGAGAAGTTGAACATCTGCCAACTGAAGAATTTACTGAAACTCAAATGTTGGAATTTTGGTTTAAATATGCCCAACGATTAAATGACAAAGGGCAAATGATTATGGAATCGTTGTTGCGCATTACCGACCCTAAATTGGAAGGTACCAAAATAATCTATGAACTTCCTAATGAAGGTTCGAAGATCGATTTTGAAAAAGCCAAACCCGAATTGTTAGGCTATTTACGTGGTCATTTGCACAACCATGACATTACGATTGAAGTGATCGTGAACGAAAGTGTAAAAATCAAAAATGCCTTTACGGCACAAGATAAATTCAACAGACTGAACGAAATTAATCCGAATTTAGAGCTTTTGAGAAAAATGTTTGATTTGGATATTTAAAAAAGGCGATAATTAAATTTATCGCCTTTTTTAATATTATTCATTTCCTTTTTTCAGAAACTGAATCAAGCCATTCATATAGGTTTGTTGATCATCATACATACTCATGTGGCTTCCGTTGGCACAATATAAATAAGAACCATTCTGGAATTGAGTCGCCATCCATTTCATATATTCAGGATCCATTGTATCGTGTTTGGCACCAATTACCAAAGTGGGAACGGTAATATTTTTCAACTCTTTAGAAACATCCCAATTAGTTAGTTTACCTGAAATTCCTAGTTCGCTAGGCCCTTGCATGGTAATGTATAATGACGAATTCAATCTACTAAATGCGCGATTAACTGGTTCTGGCCATTCGTTTACAGGCAATCTTAAAATGTGTTGGTTATAGAAATTAGCCATTAACAATTCCATGTATTTTGGATTGGAAAAATCTTTTTTTGCTTCCAAATCTTTAATCGTTTTTAGTACTTCTGGATTCATTTGTTTTTCTAAAACTTTAGAATATTCGCCATACTTGGGACAACTTGCCATCATATTAGATACTATCAATCCTTTTACATTATTTTGGTATTTTAAAGTATATTGCATTGCTAAAATACCACCCCAAGAATGACCTAATACATAAAAATTATCTTTGTTTAGTTTCAAAGCGACACGTACTTGCTCAACTTCTTCGACATATCGAGGCAAATCCCACATCAAAGTATCGTTTGGATTTTCTGAAAAACCAGTTCCCAATTGATCGTAATAAATGAATTCAATACCTTCTTTAGGCAGAAAACTTTCCATACATTCAAAATATTCGTGCGACATTCCAGGTCCACCATTCAACAACAAAAGTTTTATTTTGGGATTGTTTCCATAGCGTTTTGTCCAAACTTTAAATTTTCCTTTCGGTGTTTGAATCGTAACCATTTTGACACCACCTATTTTGATTCCAGTGGCATCAGAGTTGAAATAAGAATTGGAAGTTTCTTCTTTTTTACAAGAAACAAAAAGCATAAAAAAAGCGAGTCCGAGAATGAATTTTACATTTTTCATAATTCCAAAATTAAATTTTACCATAATATAATGCTTTGACAATGCCGTCTGAAAGTCCTATTTTTGGCACATAAATTTGTCTTGCACCACTCCATTTCATAGCGCTAAGATAAATTCGAGTGGCATGAATAATCACGTCGGCACGGTCGGTATTCAATCCTAATTCGGCAATTCGTTGTTCGTAAGTTAATGAATTTAGGTATTGATATTGAGCCGATAAGTATACATATGATAATGGTTTTTCTTGATGCTTTTCAGACAATTTGTGGATTTTATTGATATTGCCACCCGAACCAATGAGCGTGATATGGTCGTAGGGTTCGCAAACCGATTTAATCCATTTTTCAATTTCTTGCCAAACAATATCATTTACCATATTGTTTAACAACCGAACGGTACCATTCTTAAATGACTTTGAAGCCACCATTTTTCCGTCTGAAAACAATGAAAACTCTGTGCTGCCACCACCAACATCTACATATAAATAGGTTTTATCAGTAGCAATAAAACTGTGTAAATCGGAAGAAGCAATAATGGCCGCTTCTACTTTTCCGTCAATAATTTCTATATCAATTGATGATTTTTCACGAATAGTATTGGCTACTTCTTTACCATTATAGGCTTCGCGCATAGCAGATGTTGCACACGCTTTGTATTTTTCAACTTTATATACTTTCATTAACAGTCGGAATGCTTCCATAGCATCGACCATTCTATCAACATTTTCTGGCGTGATTTCACCAACAGTAAACGCATCTTGACCTAAACGAATCGGCACCCGAATCAAGGCCGATTTATTAAATTGAGTTTCTTTACCTTCTTGTTCAACTATATTAGTAATGAGCAATCGCATGGCATTTGAACCAATGTCGATGGCAGCATATTTTTTTATTGAAATCATCTATATATGGTTATTTATGCTATTTGGGGTTAAAATTTATTTGTTTCTTCTTGTTGATTTTTATAATAATTATAGGTTTCATGCTGGGCTCTAAATACTGGTTCATTTTCTTTTCGAATTCGATATTTATTATCTAATTTTTCAGAATGATAGCGTGCTTTTACATTTCCTTTCCAACCCACTTCAAAGTTATCAATCAATTGTTTTTTAATATCTTCTTGATAAATTGGACACGTTACTTCTACTCTACCATCAAGATTACGCGTCATAAAATCGGCAGAAGAAATAAAAACATCGGGATTATTATCATTACAAAAAATAAAAATACGCGAATGTTCAAGGAAATTATCAACGATACTTATCGCTTCAATATTTTCGCTCATTCCTTTAACTCCTGGAATTAACGAACAGATTCCTCGAATTTGCAACTTCATTTTCACTCCGGCATTACTGGCTTCATACAATTTGTCAATCATTTGAAAATCAGAAAGGCTATTCATTTTTAAATTAATATAAGCCGGACGACCTGCTTGCGCGTTGTGAATTTCTCTATCGATTAGCTTACAAAACTTTGAACGTGAATAATGTGGTGAAACAATTAAATGCTTGTAACGATGCAAACGATAATTAACTTCAAAAAAGTCAAAGACTTTGGAAACGTCTTTCATTATTTTTTGATGGCTTGTAAATAGGGTAACATCGGTATAAATTTTGGCTGTTGACTCATTAAAGTTTCCAGTAGAAATGATGCCATAACGCTTAATTTTTCCACCTTCCATTCGATCAATAACACATATTTTACTGTGCACTTTTAGTCCTTTTATCCCAAAAATGAGTTCAATTCCTTCTTGTTGCATTTGTTCGGCATACGAAATATTACTCGCTTCATCAAAACGAGCTTGAAGTTCAATTTGTACAATAACCCGTTTACCATTTTTAGCCGCATTGATTAACGAACTAATGATTTGAGAATTTTTGGCCAATCGATACAACGTAATTTTTATGGTAGTCACTTTAGGGTCGAGCGCTGCTTCACGTAAGAATTTTATAATGTATGAAAAGGATTGATACGGTGCTGAAATTAGAAAATCTTTTTGGGCAATTCTATTTAAAATACTACCTTCTAGAGATAAACCTTCTACTGGAAGAGGCTGCTTTTGTTGGTATAATAAATCGAATCGGCCTAAATTTGGGAAATTCATATAATCGCGACGGTTGTGGTAGCGACCACCCGGAATAATACTATCCGAAGCATCAATTTTCATTCTATTTAAAAAGAACTCAAGCGTATCTTTTTCAATTTCTTTATCGTACACAAAACGAACAGGTTCTCCAACTCTTCTATCTTTTACAGAAGTTGCAATTTTTTCCATCATACTTTTACTCATATCACTATCGATATCAAGTTGTGCATCACGGGTAATCTTGATCATGTGGGCCGAAATGCTTTCATAATCAAAAATGTTGAATATATTACTAATATTATAACGTATAACATCGTCAAGAAGCATAATGTATTTCTTTCCTTCCATGTCGGGAAGAACTACAATTCTGTTGATGTTTTTAGGAATTTCAATGATAGCATAACGGATTTCTTTTTTAGGCTTTACAAGTCCCATAGCTTTGGGTTTTTCATCGGTTTTCATTACCAATTTAATAGCCAAATAACCCGCAGTATCTTTTAACAAAGGAAATTCTGCCAAATCATTCAATATAATAGTGACTAGCTCTGGACTTACTTTTTGGATAAACAAATCGTGAACAAAATTTTGGTGCTCTTGACACAATTCATTTTCATCAACAATAATAATGTTCTCTTTTTCCAATTGCTTTTCGATAATGCTTAATATGCGTAAACTTTCCGATTGTTGTTTGATGACAATTTCGGTAATATCTTTAACCAATTGTTGAGCAGTAATTCCGCCCAAAACCTTTTCACCGGTTGCTCCAGTAAGGCTTAATCTTCTAATTGCAGCATATCGTACTCGAAAAAATTCGTCTAAATTATTGGAGAAAATGCCTAAAAATCGTAATCTATCTAATAGCGGAACCGCTTCATCTGCTGCTTCTTGCAGAACTCTGGCATTGAATGTTAACCAACTTTTTTCTCTATCAATGTATCTGTAATTATGTGTTGAATTCATTTTAAATAGCTCTTGGGGATATAATTTTTTCTATTTTACCTTTATTAATCTTCTTCCAATCGTGTGTATCAAAAGTAATGGATACAAATCCCGATGTGGGTACGTTATCCATAAAAATATCTCCAAATTTATTAACAAAATCTGTAATGGCACTATTATGTCCAAAAAGAATTAGGTAATTTATTTGATTAGGACACGATTTAACAATTTGTTCCAACTTGCTAATATCAAAGGTATAAAGTTCATTTTTAATTTCAATATTTTCAACATCACGATTCCAATTTCTTACAAATAATTGTGCTGTTTTATGGGCTCTTTTAGCCGAACTAGACCAAATAAAGGCTTCTTTATTAATATATCCTACAGATTCATTAGCCATTTTTATGGAATTAGCAACTCCTTTTGAAGTGAGATCCCTATCAAAATCAGGAACTGGGTGATCCCAACTTGATTTTGCATGTCTGATTAAAATTAAATTTTTCATAGTATAATTTTATTTGTAAGAATTAATATACATAAAACACATGTTTTTACCATTTAACCGTGTTTTTTTGCACTTTGTCGATATTTTTTTTGGTAAGTACAAAAAAGCACATTACTTTCGATAAAGAATTTAACATCTGATTAGTCAAGGTTAGAACTAAAAAAGTTTAAAAAAAATAACCGATTTAGTGAATAATGTTAATCATAGTGCCGTTTAACGGTGATTTTATGTCAGATTGTTAATTTTATGCATTTTAACGAGTTTTAGAGTAATTCAAGGATAAAATAGCTGTTGGAAAATAAATCAATCTAAATTTGATGCCTATACTAGATTTTTTTAACATCTGTTTGAAGAACAAAAAATATTAAGCAAAAATTAAGTTAATAAAATGAACCCAAATAAATCAAATATGAACAAAGCTATTCTATTAAGAGCTAGAGTGATTAGGATAATTACTCTTGTGTTAATGATGACCTTGATGCAAACAAGTCTATTGGCTCAAAACAGCAAAGTCAGTCCATTAAACATTTATCAATTAGATTCATACATTAATTCTCCCAAGAAAAATGATGCATCTGCTGCAAGACTAAAAAGTCTTGTTTATGAGGTAAATCCTTCCATCTACTATTTTAATGGAACGGTCAAAACATTTGAGAATAACCCTACATGTTTGTTTACAGACATCAGTGGCTTTAATGCTATTACTAAGCAAGATATGTTGCGTAACAATGTGGAGTTAATTACCATCCGTGTTGAAAATATTCAAGATTTTCAATCCAAAATAAATTTAGAAAATGCTAGTAATTTTCCGAAGCTAAAATTCATTTACATTTTGGCAACATTTGATTACGACATCAATAGTCTTCCTAAATCGATTGTTAACCAAAACGATACTTACGTTGTCGTTTTTAAAAGCGAAAAAGGAGCTTAATCTAAAGAATTTGTCATTAAAGTTTACAATATGAAAAATCTATACTCAAATCACAAAACCGGTAAAAAAATCTTTTTGTTTTTGCAATTATTCTTCCTTTTGGGAATGTTATATACTGCAAATGCTCAAGTGATGGTTCCGTTTACACAAAGAACCTCACAGTATACCCCAACCAAAAAGATTTACAATGTTAAAGGTGATTTTACCATGCTTGGTAATACCAATTTAACATTACAAAGTTATTCTAACACTAGTCCTAACAACAACAACACAATGGTGTATGTTGATGTTGATGGAAATAGTATAGCTGGATTAGGTGGGTCACCAACGTTCAACTCTTCTGCTGCAACATTAAGTTTGTCTACAGAGAATGGAGCGGTGCCATCTTGTTCAAGAATTATCTATGCCGGCCTATATTGGACTGGTAGAGCAGATCAATCGGGAACAGCGAGCAATACGTTTAATGTTACTAAAACTATCAATGGTACTTCTTATACAAAAACTTTCGATAAAAGAAAGATTATGTTTAAAGGTCCAGGTGCTGCCAACTATACTCAATTCTTGGCATCAACATCGGATATTTATTATCCTACTTCAACTGGAGATTACATTTATTCTTCTTATGTTGAGGTTACTGATTATGTAAGACAATATGGCGTTGGAGAATATTTAGCTGCTGATATGGCTTTACGTGACGGAAATGGTGGCGGTACTGGATACTCTGGTGGATGGGGTTTAATTGTTGTTTACGAAAACTCCAAAATGAAATATCGTGACGTAACTTTATTTGATGGTCATGCTTATATCGTTTCTTCAAATACCACACCATTTGATTTACCGGTATCAGGTTTTAACACCGTTCAAACTGGAAATGTAGGTGTAAAATTAGGAATGATGGCCTCTGAAGGTGATGTTAGTTTAACTGGAGATTATTTCAGTATTAGAAACTTAGCCACTACCAACTATACTAATTTGAGTCACAGTGGTAACACTGCAACCAATTTCTTCAATTCCTCCATCAATACTGGAGGTAATAATAGGAATCCGAATCTGCAAAATAATACGGGTATTGACATTAGTATGTTTACCCTACCCAACACCAATAATTCAATTATAGGCAATAGCCAAACATCTACCAATTTCAGATATGGAACTGCAGGAGATACTTATGCCATCTTCTCAATTGCCATGTCTGTTGATGCATATATACCAGAGCCAGAAGGTGTTTTATCAGCTACTAACATCAATGGAATACCAGTGACTGCTCCTTATACTGCGACACCTGGTCAAGACATTACTTTTAAAGTTGATATTAAAAATTTAGGTACTGAAGCAGTAAACAATACAAAAATTATCATCCCAGTTCCTTACAATGCAACTTATGTTGCAGGAAGTGCTTCGGGAAGTGTATTTTTTACTCCACTTCCAACACCAAACAATGTTTACTTTGATTCTACATTAGGATCTACGGGTTCTATAGTTTGGGATTTTGGAACTTTACCTTTACCTGCTAGTCCAAGTACTTTATTAGCTACTTTAACATTCAAACTTAAAGCTACAACTGACTGTACTATATTGAGTAATTCAAGTTGTGGAAATAATATCCTTGTTAACGGAACGATGTCGGGTACTGGAAACATTACAGGAGTTGTTTTAGGTAGTAAATCTTTAATACAAGGTTATACTCAAAATGGTAACTGTACTGGTGAGCCAATTGCACAATCTTTATCTATTGCAATTAATGGTGCAAATTATGTATCGGCTAACTGTCAAAATACTCCATTAGTAAGAAATATCTACTCGTGTAGTTCTGACACAACAGTACCTGTTAGTCAAGTAGCGCAATACTTTCCAACTGGTTCAACATTTTACAACCAATATCCTGTAACTGCTAGTTCGGTTCAATATACTTCAACTAATCCATTCCCATTAACTCCAGGTGTAACAACAACCTATTATGCAGTTGCTCCAGGAACTTCAGGATGTAACATTCCATTTACTATTTCTAAATGTAATGTTATCTTAGCGAATGATGATGCGGCTGGACCTATCAATTTAACTACAACTAGTGGCACCAATGTACTAAATGTTCTAACCAATGATACCATCAATGGTTTACCATTCAGTGCCAGTGCTGTTACAGTAACCACTACAGTTCCTAATCCTAACTTGGTTTTAAACTCAAATGGCTCAGTTAATATTGTACCTGGAACACCAAATGGAACATATAGTTTAACGTATCAAATTTGTGAGGTAGCAAATCCTACAAATTGTAGCACTGCGGTAGTTATCATTTCTGTTAATGACGGAACTATTCCTTGTAATACAATTGATGCGATTCCTTTTACATCAAACACTTTTGACAGTCTTTCTGTAAGCACTTCAACTAGTGGTGTTTGTTTGATTGGTTGTGGAATATCAAATTCATCAAGATTAATAGATGCTAATTTAACCAATTTTGCAACTGCAACTACTGCCATTGGTGTTGGTGTTACTCATAATCTAAGAGTTACTGACGGAAATAGCACGTATGCTGCAGGAACTTTCACAGGATATAGAATTGCACCAAATGGTGGAGTTATTTCTGCTGACTTACTTAACAATATTTCTATCAAAACCTATTTAGGTGGTGTGTTGAAAGAAACTACAACAGGTAGTTCTTTAGTAAGTTTGAGTTTACTTTCCAATCCTGGAAATTATGTATTAGGATTCAATACCAATCAATCGTTTGACGCGGTTGAAATATCAATCAATAGTTTGGCTGGAGTTTTAACTTCAACAAATATCTTTTACCCAGTAGTTTCAACTTATTGTGCAGGTCCAGCTTTAGACTGTAATGTGCCAACGGCTATGAACTATCCAACTTTCCCAACTACCATTCAAAATACCCACACAGGGTTGTCTGGAGTTAGTGTTGGAAGTGTTTCAAACCCTGAAAATGCCATTTCAGCAAGCGCTACAGACTATGCAAGTTTAAACTTATTAGTTGGTGTTATTGGTTCAGCAAGTTTAGCTGTTAAAGATCAAGTTACTGATTATCCTGCTGGAACTTATGCTGGTTTTGAAATTGAAAATACAAATCTTGTTAGTGTGGCTGCTCTTGGAAATGTTCAAGTTAAAACGTACTTAAATGGTACTTTAAAAGAACAATTCTCTGGGTCTAATTTACTTGTAAATGGAACACTATTAAATAGTACTGGTCGTTATAAATTAGGTTTTGTTTCTACAACTGCCTTTGACGAAGTACAAATCTCTTTAAATCAAACTGTAGGTGTAAATCTTGGTTTGACTAAAGTATTCAATGCTACGTTTGAAAAATTCTGTGCTGGTCCAGCTTTACCATGTAATACTCCAACTGCAATAAGTGCTCCTACTTATCCTGTTTATATTAATGGTGTAAAAACAGGAATTAACGGATTAGTATGTGCTTTATGTTCAGTAACTAATACTGATAATTTAATCGACACTAATGCAACAAATTATGCTAATATTGATTTAACTGCAAGTGTTGGAACAAGTGGAAGCATTTCTGTAAAAGATCAAATAACTGATTATCCTGCAGGTTCTTTTGCTGGATATGATATTGAAAGCATTGCTTTATTAAATGCTAATGTTTTTGATGCTATTAGAGTTACAACATACTTAAATGGTGTTCAACAAGAAACTAAAACCGGAAGCGGAGCTTTAATTACTGTAAATACTAATTTATTAGTAGGCACTGGAAGACAAACTGTAGGTTTTATTTCTACTTTACCATTTGATGAAGTGCAACTTTCATTAACAAACTTAGCTACTGTAACACTTGGAACAGTAAAAGTTTACAATACTGTATTAGAAAAATTCTGTCCTGCAACTGTTGAGTGTAATCAGACATATGCGTTAACTAATCCTAATTTCCCTGTTTATATTGACGGTGCAAAATCTGGAATTAATGGTGTGGCTTGTGTGGCTTGTGCTGTGAATAATACAAATAATGTCTTAACAGCTAGTACAACTGATTATGCTAACATCGCTATTACGGCTGGTGTTTTAGCGTCAGGTTCAATTGCTGTTGCAGATCAACTTTATACTTATCCTGCAGGTACTTTTGCTGGATATACTATTAAAGATTTAAATACTTTAATTCAATTAAATTTATTCCAATCATTAACTATCTCTACATACAACAATGGTACTTTACAAGAATCTAGAAGTGGAGGTTCATTAATTGATTTAACTTTATTAGGTGGTCCAATTTTAGGATCTGGTCCTGGATTCTACAATGTAGGTTTTGAAGCTACTCTACCTTTTGATGAAATCAAACTTTCAGTTGGTTCTCTTGCAAGTGTAATCAATAGCATTAATGTTTACGGTGCTTTTGTAGATACTCATGGAAGTTATGGTGGTTCTGGGAATGGTTCGCTTCAATGTGCTAATTCTGACTTAAGTGTAATTAAGACTGTAAGTAACGCTACTCCTGCTGTTGGTTCAACTATTACCTTTACTATTGTTGCTTCAAATGCTGGTCCAAGTAATGCTTCTGGAGTGGTATTAAATGATGTTTTACCTTCTGGATACACTTATGTTAGTTCAACTGTTTCAACAGGAACTTATAACAATACTACTGGAGTTTGGACAATTGGAAATTTAACAAATGGTTCTAATGCTACATTAACTGTAACTGCAATTGTAAAAGCCACTGGTGTTTTTGCAAATACAGCAACAGTAACTGGTAACCAACCTGATCCAAATCCAAATAATAACACATCTACCTCTACTCCTACGCCAGTTAATGTAATATTAGCTAATGATGATGCTGGTACTAGTGTGGTTGGAGCAACTGGAGGAACTTCTTTTACAAACGTATTAGTTAATGATACTATTAATGGAAACCCAGTTGTGGCCTCTCAAGTAACTACTACTTTCGTTTCATCAACAAATGCTGGGGTTACTCTTTCTGGAACTAATGTAGTAGTTGCTGCTGGAACTCCTGCAGGGAATTATACATTAACATATCAAATATGTGAAGTTACAAAACCAACAAATTGTGATACTGCAATTGTAACAGTAACTGTAACTGCTGCAGTAATTGATGCTGTAAATGATACCATCTCAGGTGGTAATGGTACAACAGGTAATCCAAATGCGGGTAACGTATTAACTTCTAATGGTAATGGTCCTGATACATTAAATGGAACACCAGTTACTATTAATCAAGTTAATTTAACTGTTATTACTCCTGCTGTAGCTATCAATGGTGGACAAGTTCCAACTATCAATACAACTTCTGGACAAATCAGTATTCCTGCTGGTACTCCTGCTGGAACGTATACTATCACTTACCAAATTTGTGAAAAATTAAATCCAACTAATTGTGATTCAGCTGTAGTAACTATTACTGTTACTGCTCCTGTAATCGATGCAGTGAATGACAACGGATCTCCTATTGTAGGTGCTTCTGGTGGTCAAGCGCTTGCTAATGTGTTGGTGAACGATACCCTTAACGGTGCTCCTGCTACTTTAGTAACTGTAAACTTAACTCAGGTGTCAACTACCAATCCTGGTGTGACTTTAAATCCTGTTGACGGTTCAGTAAATGTAGCTCCTGGAACGCCTTCTGGAACATATGTAGTAACTTACCAAATCTGTGAAAAATTAAATCCAACTAATTGTGATACCGCTACGGTAACTA